>NZ_SOHI01000028.1:0-395716 GCF_004403585.1 Cryobacterium sp. Hb1
GCGAGGCGATCACGAGGGAGAACACGTTGTAGATGGTGTCGTACTGGGTCTGGGTTAGGGAGTCAGGTATCAAGATGTCCTCTACTGTCCACGAGCATTCGTTGAAATTACGGGGAACGAAACGAAAAAATGACTATCCAGGTTGCGCAGCATAACTTACTCCGCCTACGCCAGTTTCCCGGCCAACGCCGCACGGACAATTCGGAGCTTGTCCTTCCGACCGTGTCAGGCCTCGACGTTTCCGCGCCACCCGCCTGGGTCGGTTCCCTTCGCCTCGATGAATTCCTTAAAGTTGGCGAGGTCCTTCTTGATGGCGTGATTGTCCACACCAAGAATGGCTCCGGCCTTCTCAAGCAGCCCGGTGGCCTCCCAGTCGAGCTGAACCGTCACGCGAGTCTCGTTCACGGCCAACTTGTGGAACGTGACAACCCCCGCATGGTCGACCTCGCCGCCGGTGCTGTTCCAGGCAACGCGCTCGTCGGGGTGCTGCTCGGTTATCCGAGCCTCAAATGTGCGCTCCACGCCACCGATTTTCACCTTCCACTCGGTGAGCGTGTCGGTCACCTGCGTGATGGATTCCACGAAAGTCAGGAACTTTGGAAATTCCTCGAATTTCGTCCACTGGTTGTAAGCGACACTAACGGGAACATTGACGTCGACGGTCTCGATGGCGTTCGGCACGATAACCTCCTGAAAAGAATGGAACTGAAGAAGTATTTTCTGCAAGTTCCGTTCACAGTACTCAAGGCTGGCGGGAGGTCAACCCGGTGAGAGCATGAAAGTGCCAGTACGCGAAAGCTCAGCAGTGCGCACCTGCGGTCGTTGGCGATCAAAACAGGGAGGGGCGATGCGACGACGAGCGACATCCGCGAAACCGTCTAAGGCCGATCACAACCAAGGATGCTGCAGCCGTTGAGCACCAGTGCTCTGTACCCCGCTAAGAAACCAGGTCTTGGGCGCACGCCCGAAGCCGACACCTCTCATTTGCGAGGTGTCGGCATCGAGTTGCGGGTGCTGCTGTATTACTTCTTTTGCGGTGGACGCGTCATGCTCAGTACGTCGAGCGCGGTGTCGAGCTCGGCGAGCGTCAGGTCGCCGCGTTCGACGTGGCCGAGGGCGATAACGGACTCACGCACGGTGAGGCCCTCAGCGACGGCCTTCTTGGCAACCTTCGCGGCGGCTTCATAGCCGATGACGCGGTTGAGCGGGGTGACGATCGACGGCGATTTCTCGGCCAGGGCGCGAGCGTGCTCAAGGTTGGCGACGAGGCCGTCGACGGTCTTGTCGGCGAGTACGCGGGTTGCGTTGGTCAGCAGCCGGATGGACTCGAGCAGGGCGGTGCCCATGACCGGGATACCGACGTTGAGCTCGAACGAGCCCGAGGCACCCGACCAGGCGATGGTGGCATCGTTACCGATGACGCGGGAGCAGACCATGAGAACGGCCTCCGGAATGACCGGGTTGACTTTGCCGGGCATGATCGATGAGCCAGGCTGCAGGTCGGGGATGCTGATCTCGCCGAACCCGGTGTTGGGGCCGGATCCCATCCAGCGCAGGTCGTTGCAGATCTTGGTCAGCGAGACGGCGATGGTGCGCAGGGCGCCGGAAGCGTCGACCAGCCCGTCGCGGTTGGCTTGGGCTTCGAAATGATCACGCGCTTCGGTGATCGGCAGCTCGGTTTCCTGCACGAGCAATTCGATGACGAGCTGCGGGAAGCCGTACGGAGTATTGATGCCGGTGCCGACCGCGGTGCCGCCGAGGGGAACTTCGGCGACGCGGGGGAGTGCCGTGCGGATGCGCTCGATGCCGAGGCGCATTTGGCGGGCGTAGCCGCCGAACTCCTGGCCGAGGGTGACCGGGGTGGCATCCATCAGGTGGGTGCGGCCGGCCTTGACGGCCTCTTTCCACAGTTCCGCTTTGGCCTCGAAAGAGACAGCGAGGTGGTCGAGCGAGGGGATGAGTTCGTCGATCAGGGCGCTCGTCACAGCGATGTGCACCGAAGTGGGGAACACGTCGTTCGAGGACTGGCTCGCGTTGACATGGTCGTTCGGATGCACCGAGCGGCCGAGGGCGCGGGTCGCGAGGGTTGCGAGGACCTCGTTCATGTTCATGTTCGAGGAGGTGCCGCTGCCGGTCTGGTACACATCGATCGGAAATTCGGTGTCGAACTGCCCGGTGATGACCTCGTCAGCGGCCGAGGCGATCGCGTCGGCGATGTCCGCATCGAGCACGCCGAGCTGGGCATTGGCGAGAGCCGCTGACTTCTTGATCCGGGCGAGAGCGGCGATCTGCGCGGACTCGAGTGTGGAGCCGGAGATTGGAAAGTTCTCGACGGCTCGCTGGGTTTGGGCACCGTAGAGAGCATCCGTTGGAACGCGGACCTCACCCATCGTGTCATGTTCGATCCGGTAGCCGGTTTGTGCGGAGGTGTCCACCACTGTGTGCATTCCCTTTCGGTGCTGTATGAGAGTCGTGCTGTGCGTAACGGGTACGCGGGTGGTCTGGTCTAAATGACGCCAACCACGATGTTGGGGTCGGCGTGTCCCTCGCGAAGAACGTAGTTCGCACCGACGATAGCCAATGTACCTTCTGCGATGGCCGCGCTGATCACCTCGGACTGTTCGAGCAGCTCGGTGACGGTGTCTTTGAGATGTTCCCGGCCCACGTTGCCGGCATCGATTTGGGTGGGGTCTATGAAAGCGGATATTGGCTGCCCGCTCACCCGACGCACTGCCGGCACGATCTTTTCGATAACGTGCGTGATGTGTGCGGGAAGGGCCGGGGCATCCTCTGCCTGAGAGTCGATGGCGGCGCGCACCGCACCGCACTCGTCGTGGCCGAGCACGAGGATCAGCGGAACGTGCAGCACGGCCACGGCATATTCCAGGGAGCCGAGTACTGACTCTGAGATGATCTGGCCGGCATTGCGTACGACGAAGAGGTCACCGAGGCCCTGGTCGAAGATGATTTCGGCGGCGAGGCGGGAGTCGCTGCAGCCGAACAGGGCGGCATGCGGGGTCTGCTGGCCAACCAGTTCGGCCCGCCGGTCGACGTCCTGGCGGTGCCGTGGGGAGCCAGCGACGAAGCGCACGTTGCCTTCGCGCATTTCGTTCCAGGCCTCAGCCGGAGATGGGGTAGCCATAGATGCGGGGTTCATGGGGCTCCATTCTTTGCCACATTGGCAGCTAACGCGGTGGCGAGGGTTTCGAAGTCGCCGGTGGGTGCCGTACCGATGAGTAGATAGGTGCTCGTGCCAGCGGTCGTCACAAGCGCGTAATCGAAATTGCCCCGATCGGCGGCGGGGGCACTGTTGCGGTAGACGTCCCAGGTGACGCCCGCGATACTGGCGGTGTCAACGACGGGGGAGTCGGGCAGTTTCTGGGCCAGCCAGGTGGGGTTCGCGTCGAAGGCCTGGTTGAAACCGATGAACTGGTTGTCAGGCGTGAGTAATCCGATATACCAGGACGGTACCTGGCCGTTGGTGCCGGCCTGCCACTCAGCGTCGTTGGCGCTCCAGCCATCCGGCAGGTCGGGGCTGGCGAGGGGATGATCAACGACCGGCTGTACCTGGGCGGCGATGCTCGCGTAGTCGACGTCGCGAGTGATCGGGTTGTCGTTGCGCGGCACCAGAAGTACGAGTACGAGCACAGCGCCCACCGTCACGAGCAGCGAGAGCACGAGATTGTTCACGGTCTTGTGCGAGCGATACTTGCGTGAATTCTCGGCGAGCCGGTCGGTGGTCTCCTGCGGAGTCTCCGGCCGACCGAGCTCGGCGACGATGCGCGGCGGTTTGGGAGCGCGGCTCATCTGGTGGGCGCGGCGTCTTCGGTCGTGGGCGCTGTGGCCGCGAGGCGGGCCGCGTCGAGTCTGGCTTTGGCGCCGATCAGCCATTCTTCGCAGCGGCGGGCGAGGGCTTCTCCGCGTTCCCACAGCGCCAGCGACTGCTCCAGGGTGCTCGAGCCTTGCTCGAGCTCGTTCACCACACGAATGAGCTCATCGCGGGCCTGTTCGTAGCTGAGATCACTGATGGCGGGGGCAGGCGAGGTCATGACATCTAGTCTAATTATTTCGACGCAGCGCTGGGGACGCCCGCAATGGCGGCGACGGTTCCGTGGGCCAGGGTGAGCAACAGCTCGGTTCCGGCCGGGGAATCATCGGCGCGGCGCAGTACTCGGCCGTCAGGCAGTTGGGCGATCGCGTAACCACGGTCAAGGGTGCCCTGGGGCGACAGGGCGCGCAGCTGGGAGCGCAGTTCCACCACGGCGGCCTCGGCGCGCTCGAGAATGCGCCCGGTCAGTTCGGCGCCGCGCGCAACGTAGCGGGTGAGGTCTTCGCTGCGGGAGTCGATGATCCAGCGCGGGTCGACGAGCACCGGCCGACTGCGCAACTGCGAGATTCGGTCGATTTCCGACGAGAGGATGCCGGTGAGCCGGCTGCTGAGACGTGCCCGGGCCTGCTGTACCCGGTTCAGCTCGTCGCTAACGTCGGGAACGACGCGCTTGGCGGCATCCGTCGGGGTGGATGCTCGCAGGTCGGCCACGTCGTCGAGCAGCGGACGGTCGGCCTCGTGCCCGATCGCGCTGACCAGCGGCGTCACACAAGCGGCCGCGGCGCGCACCAGGCTCTCATCGCTGAAGGTGAGCAGGTTCTGAAAGTCGCCGCCGCCGCGCGCGACGATGATCACGTCGACCTCGGGATCAGCATCGAGACGCGCGATGGCACTGGTGACCTCGCCAACGGCACGATCACCCTGCACTGCTGCGTGAGCAACCCGAAAGTTGACGGCCGGCCAGCGCAGCTGGGCGTTGCGAATGACGTCTTTCTCGGCGTCGGAATCTTTTCCGGTCACGAGGCCGATGCAGTGCGGCAGAAACGGCAGGCGCTTTTTGCGGGAGGCATCGAACAGGCCCTCGCCGGCGAGCTGTTTGCGCAGCCGTTCCAGCCGCTCGAGCAGGTCACCGAGCCCGACGTGGCGCATTTCGAAGGCCTGCATGGTGAGTGTGCCACCCTTGACCCAGAAGTTGGGCTTGACCAGCGCGACGACGCGGTCACCCGCTTTGAAGTCGGCGGTGAGTTTGGCACGCACCGACGACCAGATGGTGAAACTCACGGTGGCGTCTTCGGAGAGGTCCTTGAGCTTGCCGTAGACGTTGCCGCCGCTCGCGCCCCACTGGGTGATCTCACCCTCGACCCAGACCATCCCGAGACGTTCGATGTAACCGCGAATCTTGCCCGAAAGCAGGGCGACCGGCCACGGTGCTTCCACGGTGGCGGGGGCGTCCGTCATGCGGTGGTCCTGGGTGTTGTGGTGGCTGTGGGCACAGTCGGATCCTCCCAGATTTCTTCGGTCGTGCGTGCGTAGACTGAGGCGGTGAACACCAGCGCGCACACTACAAGCAAGCCTCCCGTTATCGGCCTGGGTATGCCGCGCATTCCCAGTGCTCGCAACAGACTCAAGGATACCCCGGTGGTCGGACAGAAGCGCGTGCTTCTCGCCGCCCCGCGCGGATACTGTGCCGGGGTCGACCGTGCGGTCATTGCGGTCGAGAAGGCGCTCGAGCACTACGGCGCCCCGGTTTACGTGCGCAAGCAGATCGTGCACAACATCCACGTGGTCTCCGAGCTCGAAAATCTGGGTGCGATCTTCGTCGACGAGGTCGATGAAGTGCCGCACGGCGCGCACATCGTCTTCAGCGCCCACGGCGTCTCACCGGCCGTCGTCAACGCGGCCGCCGCGCGCGGCCTGCAGGCCATCGACGCCACGTGCCCGCTCGTGACCAAGGTGCACCGCGAAGCCGTGCGCTTCGCCCGCGACGATTTTCAGATTTTGCTGATCGGCCACGAAGGCCACGAAGAGGTCGAGGGCACCGCCGGAGAGGCCCCCGAGCACACCACGCTGGTCGGCAGCCCGGAGGAAGCCGACACGGTCGTTGTGCGCGACCCGGACCGCGTCGTCTGGCTGTCGCAGACCACGCTGAGCGTCGACGAGACCATGGAGACCGTACGCCGGTTGCGGGCGCGTTTTCCCAACCTGCAGGATCCGCCGAGCGACGACATCTGCTACGCCACCCAGAACCGTCAGGTCGCCATCAAGAAGGTCGCCCGCGACTCCGACCTGGTGATCGTGGTCGGTTCCGCGAACTCGTCCAACTCGGTGCGCCTGGTCGAGGTGGCCCTGGAATACGGTGCCAAGGCGGCGTATCGCGTCGACTTCGCAAGCGAGGTCAAACAGGAGTGGCTCGATAATGCGGCGACCGTGGGGGTGACGAGTGGGGCATCCGTTCCCGAAGAACTAGTTGACGAACTGCTCGAAGCGCTCGCCGATGCCGGTTACCGCGACGTCGAGCAGGTCAAGACCGCCCAGGAAGACCTCATCTTCTCGCTGCCCAAAGAACTGCGTAAAGACCTCTCCGGCGAGATGGATACCCGTGCCTTCGGCGGTCGCGCCGCCCCGGCCGAGTAGGCGACCGAGGCGCGCGAGCTACTGCTGGCTCAGGAAGTCGATGAGCGTCTGGTCGCCGAGCATAGCGGCGAGCATGAAGGAGAACAGCACAACGGTCGAGACGGCGCCCCCGATGATCGGCACGTAGAACGCTCGGCGGTGTCTGAGGAGCAGGCCAATCGACACCGCCGTGGTTGCCAGCCAGACGAAGACTACGGTGATGGCCCCGACCGTGGTCAACGGGCCGATGTTGGCGGTGGGCGTGTAGGTGCCGAGCCCCTGCTGGGTGTAGATCAACTGCATGGCTTCGGGGAGCGCGCCGAGTGAAAACGCGCCGTACAGGGTGGCCAGCAGTCCGAACGCCAGCAGCCCGATAGTCAACGGCCGGTCCCAGCGTGGCGCGGTGCGCTTGGCCGGCCAGGATGGCTGGCCTCGCTGGTACTGCTGTTCCGGTTCTGGCGGAGCCGTCGGAATGACCGGCTGGTTCGCGCGTGGCGGCCCGCCTGCTCCCGCCCCGACAATGGGGGCGGGAGCAGGTTCAACCCCGACTTCTTCTTGCGGCGGCTGCCAGGACCAGCCCTCAGGGGCGAGTTCGCCGTACTGGGGCCGTGGGCGTGGGTCTTTCGCGGGGGGTGGAACGAAGTCCGGGTTCTCTGACATTGCTCTAACTGCGTGCTCTAACTGTTTGAGTGCCCGGCTGAGCCGAGCTGGCGGGTGGCATCGACAACGCGAGCGGCCATGGCCGACTCGGCCACCTTGCCCCACGCGCGCGGGTCGTAAACTTTCTTGTTGCCGACTTCGCCGTCGACCTTGATCACGCTGTCGTAGTTCTTGAGCATGTAGTCGGCGATCGAGCGGGTGAAGGCGTACTGGGTGTCGGTGTCGATGTTCATCTTCACGACACCATTGGCGACGGCTTCGGCGATTTCCGCATCGGTCGAGCCGGAGCCGCCGTGAAAGACGAGGTCGAGCGGCAGGGCGGCGAGCCCGAACTTGGCGGAGAGACCGGTCTGGATCTCCTTGAGCAGTTCCGGGCGCAGCTTCACGTTGCCAGTCTTGTAGACACCATGCACGTTGCCGAAGGTAAGGGCGGCCATGTAGCGGCCCTGCTCGCCGAGGCCGAGAGCCTCGACCATTTTGATTGCGTCGTCGAGGGTCGTGTACAGGTTCTCGTTCACGTCGGCCTGAACGCCGTCTTCTTCGCCGCCGACGGCGCCGATCTCAACTTCGAGGATGGCGTTGATCGCGCGGGTGCGCTTCAGAATGTCCGTGGCGATGTCAAGGTTCTTGTCGAGGGCGATGGCGGAACCGTCCCACATGTGCGACTGGAAGATGGGTTTGCCGCCATCGGCGACCGCAGACTCCGAAGCTTCGATGAGCGGGATGACGAAGTCGCCGAGAGCGCTCTCTGGACAGTGATCGGTGTGCAGCGCGACGGTGATCGGGTAGTTGTCAGCGACCGAGTGCGCAAAGCGGGCGAACGCGAGTGCGCCAGAGGCCCGGTTCTTCACGGTGTGCCCGGCGAAGTAATCGGCTCCACCAGTGGTGACCTGAATGATGCCGTCGGATCCGGCCTCGGTCAGGCCCTGGAGAACGGCGTTGATGCTCTGAGATGAGGACACGTTGAACGCCGGGTAGGCGAACCCGCCGGTCTTCGCTGTGTCGAGCATTGCGGCGTACTGGTCGGGGGTTGCGATAGGCATTGCTTCTCCTCGAAAATGTGCGGGGGTGTGAACCGAGTCTAGCGATGCCCGGTTCGGCGTGGTCCCTCGCGATAGGGTGACTCGGGCGGACAATCAGCGCGACCCGCCGCGCATCCGTCGTAATCGAAGTCGAACTTACGTCCGGGAGGACCTTTTGAACAGCACCGAGACCGCCACTCTGTTTCAACACCCCGACCGTAACCTCGCTATGGAGCTCGTGCGCGCTACCGAGGCCGCAGCAATCCGTGCCGTACCCTTCATCGGCCGCGGCGACAAGAACGCCGCCGACAAGGCTGCCGTCGACGCTATGCGCGTCTTCTTGGGCACCGTCAACTTCGACGGCCTCATTGTTATCGGTGAGGGTGAAAAAGACGAAGCCCCCATGCTCTTCAACGGGGAGCACGTCGGGAACGGCCGTGGCCCCGCCTGCGATATCGCGGTGGACCCGATTGACGGCACGAGCCTCACGGCCGCCGGCCGCCAGAACGCGGTCTCCGTCATCGCAGTGTCGGACCGTGGCACCATGCTCGACGCCTCATCGATCTTTTACATGGACAAGATCGTCACCGGTGCGGCCGGTCGCGGCGTCGTCAGCCTGGACCAGCCGATCGCCGATAACATTCGCGATCTGGCGCAGGCTATGAAAAAGCCAGTCGGTGAAATGACGATCGCCGTGCTCGACCGTCCGCGCCACGCTGGCTTGATCGAAGCCATTCGCAGTGCCGGTGCTGGCACACGTCTCATGCTCGACGGCGATGTCGCAGGCGGAATCAATGCCGCCCGCTACGAGACCCGCATCGACATGTGCGTCGGTATCGGCGGAAGCCCGGAAGGCATCACCACGGCCTGCGCACTGAAGGCGCTCGGCGGTTATATGCAGGGTCGTCTCGCCCCGAAGGACGACGCTGAGCGTGCCCGTGGCGTCGCGGCCGGGCTCGACATCGACAAGTTGCTGGAGATCGAGGACATGGTCAGCGGTGACAATACGTTCTTCGTGGCGACCGGTGTGACCGACGGCGGACTGGTCGACGGCGTGCGTCGTAAAGGCCCGATGATTCGCACCGAAAGCATCGTGCTGCGCTCGCGTTCCGGTACGGCTCGTCGCGTCATCGCCGAGCACCTCGCCGAGAAGTGGCTGTAAGCACTTCAACCGGCTTCTCGGGCCCAACCGAAACTGCACGCCTCGGATCTGTTCTTTCAGATGCGAGGCGTGCAGTTTCGTGAGTCGCCTGCACGGCGCATGGCAGTGCGGAAACCGACCTACGCGGGTACCTCGGAATCAGATTCGTCGACACCAGCGAGACGGCGGTCGATCACGCTGTGTTTTGCCTCGTTCAAGTCAGCGCCGTTCAAGTCAGCGCCGTCCAATCGCGATGGAAGGTCCAGCGTGTCGCGTTCGGATGCTGGCGCCTCTAACTCGGGCGCGGTCAGTTTGCGCGGGGAATCGTGGATGACGGTGGGTTCGGTGAGCAGCCCGATCTTGGTCTGGTCGATCCCGGGAAACTGCCGGGCGGTCACGAGCACCCGGGATTCGAGCGAGTTGGCGAACTTGTTGTAGCTGTCCACCGTGCGCTCGAGCGCTTTGCGCAGCGACTCGGCATGGCCTGACAACGCACCGAGCCGCTGGTACAGGGCATTGCCAAGGTCGAAGAGTTTCTGCGCCTCGTCGGTCACCGCCTGTTGCTGCCAGGTGAAAGCCACCGTCTTCAGCACCGCCCACAGATTCACCGGCGACGCCAGGGCCACTCGTTTACTGAACGAGTAATCCAGAATTGACGGGTCGGCCTCGAGCGCCGCCGACAGCAGGGACTCGCTGGGTATAAATGCGATCACGAACTCTGGGCTGGCATCGAAACCTTCCCAGTAGGTCTTCTTGGCAAGCGCGTCGATGTGCATGCGCACAGCTTTCACATGCTTGTCGATCAGCAACTTGCGGCGGGCGCCTTCCTCGCCGGTGGCCGTGTAGGGAATGGTGCTCGCCTCGATGTAGTGCTCGAGGGGAACCTTGGCGTCGATGGCGATCGACTTGTTGCCGGGCAGGCGCACGACCATGTCGGGCCGGCCCAGCCCGGCATCTGTCGAGATGTTGGTCTGCGTGTTGAAATCCACATACTGGGCGAGGCCGGCGGCTTCGACCACGCGCCGCAGCTGGGTCTCTCCCCACACACCGCGGGTGCTGTTGGAACGCAGTGCGCTCGCGAGCGATTCGGTGGTCACCCGCAACTGTTGGTCAGAAATCTGGGCTTGCTTGAGTTGCTCCGAGAGCGATCCGTACTGTTCACTGCGCTGGGTTTCGAGCTCGGTGACCTTTTCCTGCATGGTGCGCAGGGTCTCGCGCACGGGGCTCAGGGCTTCGAGTACAAGGTGTTCGCGCTTCTCCCGCTCGGACTGCAACTGCTGGTCAGAGCGTTGCCGTTCGACGGTCTCGCGCGCCCGCGCACGGTCATGGTCGATCTGCGCGGTGAGACCGTCGACCGTCGCGAGCGCGGCCGATAACTCACTCTGCAGGGCGGCGCGAACGGTGGCCTCACTCGCCCGAGCCTCGGCGAGGGCCACCTGATGGCGTGCCTCAAGCACAGCGGGGTCGTCAACGAGCGAGTCGTGGCCGGGAGCGCCCGCGCCGCGACGTTGTACGAGCACCAGCGTGAGCAGGGCGCCTAACGCGGCGCCGATGACGAGACCGACAATCAAACTCAGCATTGGTTCCATGCTTTAAGTCTGCCAGTGTCCACCGACATCGCCGAAATGACACTCGGATCAGGCGAATTGCTGGCTTGCTCTGACTAGCTGAGCGCCATCGGACCGTGCGTTGACGCGTGCTCCCGGGTGGCCACCGGCCCAATAACGCCGACCTTGACCCGGGTCACGTGGGCGAGCTGCTCAAGTGTGTCAACTTCGTGGCGCCCAGCCGCGTGAATCATGATGGCCGCACATGCCTCGGCGTCGGCGAGCGCATTGTGGTGCGAGAAGTCCTCAAAACCGGCCGCCATGGCCGCCACCGGTAGCCGATACGACTCCAGATGATAGGTGCGGCGGGCCACCTGCAGGCTGCAGACATAGCGAAAGTCGGGCACCGGCTGGCCTGTCACGATCGACGCCGTCTTGATCACGCCGAGGTCGAACCCGGCGTTGTGGGCCACGAGGTCGTCGCCGTCGACGAAGGCGACCAGCTGCGGAAGCTGCTCGGCCCAGGTGGCTGCACCCACGACATCCGCTGCGGTGATGCCGTGAATACGAGTGTTCCACTCGGAGAATTCATCGTGACCGGGAGGTGGGGCAATGAGCCAGTAAGCCGAATCGACGACCACGCCGTGACGAACTTTCACCATCCCGACGGAGCACGCCGAGGCGCCAGAGGAGTTGGCGGTTTCGAAATCGATCGCGGTAAAATTCAGCACCCCTTATGTTCTCACGGGCCACCGACAGAGCCCGCGTCCCGAGCTGCCGGTAGAATAATCTCTCGTGGCTCTTACTATTGCAATCGTCGGACTCCCCAATGTGGGCAAGTCCACCCTCTTCAACGCCCTGACCAAGAACAACGTGCTCGCTGCGAACTACCCGTTCGCAACCATTGAGCCCAACGTTGGAATCGTGAACCTGCCCGATTCGCGCCTGGCCGACCTGGCAACCATTTATGGCAGCAAGGCCCTGTTGCCGGCACCGGTGTCGTTCGTTGACATCGCCGGCATCGTTCGTGGCGCGAGCGAGGGGGAGGGCCTCGGCAACAAGTTCCTCGCCAACATTCGCGAAGCGGATGCCATCGCCCAGGTTATCCGCGGATTCGCCGACCCCGACGTGGTGCACGTCGACGGCAAAGTCAACCCGGCCGGCGATATGGAAACCATCAACACCGAGCTGATCCTCGCCGACCTGCAGACCCTCGAGAAGGCCGTGCTGCGCTTCGAGAAAGAGGTCAAGGGCCGCAAGATGGTGCCGCTCGTTCTGGAAACCGCGCTCAAGGCGCAGGCAATCCTCGACGGTGGCCAGCCGCTGTCCTCGGCGACGCTCGATATCGAGCCGATTCGCGAGCTTGGCCTGCTGACCGCGAAGCCGTTCATCTACGTCTTCAACGTCGATGAGGCCGTGCTGCAGGACCAGGCCAGGCTCGACACCCTCGCCGCGCTCGTCGCTCCCGCGAACGCCGTCTTCCTCGACGCCAAGCTCGAGAGTGAGCTGAGCGAACTTGATGCTGAAGACGCCGCCGAGATGCTTGCCTCGACCGGTCAGGCCGAGAGCGGCCTCGACCAGCTCGCCCGCATCGGCTTCGACACACTCGGCCTGCAGACCTACCTCACGGCCGGCCCCAAAGAGTGCCGCGCCTGGACCATCCACAAGGGCTGGACCGCGCCGCAGGCCGCTGGCGTCATCCACACCGACTTCCAGAAGGGTTTCATCAAGGCGGAGATCTTCTCCTTCGAAGACCTCATGGCGGCCGGTTCGATTGCCGAAGCCCGTTCCAAGGGCAAGGCACGCATTGAGGGCAAGGAATACGTCATGCAGGACGGCGACGTAGTGGAGTTCCGCTTTTCAAACTAACCTCTGCAGCGCCGCGCGCGTACACGCCGGGCTACTCGCTGCACTCGGAATTAAACCGGCGATGTGATGGACAAGTGATTTGGCTGGGCACCGATGTTCCGCGCCAGGACTGGGCAAATGAATTTCGTGAACTACCCGCACTCCTGATGTTCTTGGAACTGGATGAATCTGTTCCAAGAACCCCGCCCAAAACGGATGGCCTCCGAGATTTTGGAGGCCATTCGTTGTTTTCGTGCTGTTTTCGATGTGCGGACGGGCGGTTTCCCTTGGATGTGCTCGGGACTATGGGGTGAATGGAAATTCGCGACCCTGATCCCTAGTTGACCCGTTTGCGGCGCGACGGATGGTCCGGGCTTGCACTGGTTTGACGGGTGAGACGGAGCCTTGCGGCTAGGTTTGCAAGGGTTTTGAGAGGCTTGCGCCGTCGGGGGATCGGGGAATATCTTGAGCGGCGAATTCGCTGCGTGGTCGGAATGGCCTTCGCGGTCCCTGCGGCGCGTAACTGGGCGGTTTATACCGAATGTCGCCTCGTCTCCGAAGGTCATCGTCCCGAGAGCCTACGTCGAAATGACGGCTCCACTGTTTCCAAGACTGCGATAACGCATGTGGTTTCCTCCTCGCATATTTGGAACACCGTGCGGCCGGAATTTCCACACTCGGTCTACTTCACAATGCTCTATTCGCCGGTTCTGCGCGATGACATCGTCGAGGGTGGACGAAAGCTGAAACGGCTTCTGCTGAGGCACGCTCGGTCCGATCCCCAACACCACCCACTGCGAGGGTCTTGTACGACTCCATGGGTCCGTTGACGGCGGATTCTTTCACGCGTACCCTGAGCAGCAGAATTTTCAAATAGAAGGGGTCGTCACTATGCCGCAGTTCATGGATGTTCACCACAACATGGCGGGGTTGACTGAGGAAGGTTTGAAGGCGGCGCACGACGCTGACCTGGCGATACAGGGTGATGAGAATGTGATCTTCAAACATGCGTGGGCTGACCCGGAAGCTGGAGTTGTCTACTGTTTATCGGAGGCGCCGTCTCAAGAGGCGGTTCAGCGCATTCATGAGCGCGCGGGTCACCCCGCCGATGAGATCCACGCGGTGCCGTTCGTCGTCTAAGCCCCTGTCCCCTGGTCAGCGTGGCTGAGCGGGGTCACCGGCGTGTGATCTGCGGTATCTGGTGGTGGCCATGGCGGTGCGGTCGGCCTTGCTGCCGGTGGTGTTCCCCGTGTGGTTGCGCTGTTGGGCTGGGTGGTCGAATGGTGGCCGTTTTTGGCGGGCCGCAGGGCGCCGCCAACAGGGCTGTTCAGCCGGTTTCCGAGGGCCAGCTGGCCGGGAGGTGCAGGAAGTGTTTCCGGGCCGAGATCGAGATGCGGGCCGGAATCTGAATCAGTGTGCGGCGGATCGTGTCGAAGCGCGCCTTACCGAGGGTGCTGCCGGTGAGGGTGCCGGCAGCGCGGGCGAGGTTGAATGCGCTTTCAACGGTTCCTCACCCGAGCTTCGGCTTCAAGAGCGGCCTCTGACAGACCCAATTGTGCTTCAGGATCATCTCACGCGGATTCGAGACGGGCTTGTTGCTGATCCCGCTGCCACGATCTCTTCGTGCAAGAGCCTGTGGAGAGCCTGTTCAAGATCGTCTTGGACCAGAGTTTTGTCGACTCCCCAAGGACGGATGACGTACCCCAGCTGCATCGAATGGTCGCTGACCTTCTCGCATTGAGCGCGGAGTCGGTTCCAGCTTCCGCCCGCGGGAGCGAGGCATCACAGAGGTCTCGCGCACTCTTGTGGTTACGGTTGGAACGCTTGCCGAGCTGCGCAATGAGCTCGGCATTGATCACGGCAAGTCTGAGCGGAGCGCTGCCCTGGCTCGCCATGCCAGGTTGGCACTCAATGTCAATGTCACAGTCACCGTCGCCGAATTCATTCTTGGAACCTGGCAGGATCGACTCGACTCAGGCCAGTTGAACGATCACGCTCGATAGAACTAAGGGCAGGGATCGCCAGGGGCGACATGGAATCAACCGAAGTTGTGCGTCGACTGGACCGATGAGAAAGACGCTGATGAGCTAGCCAGTTGACCATCGACGAACACGACACAGCCACGACTTAGGCCCGACTCGCTTGGGAACTGAAACTGGATGGGCTTGGTGTGAGCGGTCAGGCGTTCGAGAACGGGCATGCTCGACTGAAAGTCGATCAGGTCAGTGCAGATGTGCGCTAGCGAGGCTCATCACGGTCTGACTTGGGCAGCGATGGCTCTAAGTATCGTTCGCTGGCGTATTGTCGTTTTGATATTAGTGATCGTTGATGTCGCCGTACTTGACGTTAATCGGCTACGGAACGCGGTGGAGTTCCGCTTCAACGTGTGAGCTCGTACTGGGCCGGCGTATACAGTTTGACTCCCTGCGAGGAGTGACATGCGCAGATAGCTGATCGTCGTCCCGTTCCTGCGTGACCGCGACGCGAACGTCGGTCGCGAGAGGAGAACAAGGCCATGGTTTCTGGATCGGGACAGTCCATCTCGCGTGATGCGCAGAGGGAATGGATGCAGTCGCTGCGAGCCAGAATTGCCCATATAGAACTGGTCTTCAACAACGGTGACGACGGTCACCCGCTGGTCGCGCAACTGGCGCACCTGGAATCGACGAGAACTGTCGGTGTTAAGCCTGGGAACGGCTACGCGCGACAGCGCCTCACCGCGGTGAAGCGTAGGTTCGCCTACGACCGCGAAATCATTCAGGCGCTCGACGGTCTGGGAGGCTTCTTCCCTGATGTTGCGAGCACGGAGCCCTGGACCGAGCTGGGTGATGTTGATGTGGTGTTCCTCGATAAGCACGGCGAGGTGCTCGGAGCGACAGTGACGCATGAAGGAATGGTCATCACACCGGACGATGACGAGCGCCTCGATCGCCAGGCGTGAGGTTGCTTTGTCACGGAATCCGGTCGAATTTAGGTTTAACGTCTAATCAGGCCGGCCAAGGCCGCTTCTTGCAGGTCGAGGAAGTCCGCCAGAGCCTTTTCTGATGGTCGAGGAGGCCCGCGAGGGCCGTCTCGAGCGCGGTGTCCGTCGGTGTGCCGCCTCGCCGCATCAACGAGGTCGTGCACGGCCAGCGTCGAATCACCGCGAACACGGCTCTCCGCCTGGCCAGGTACTTCGGCACCTCGGCGCAATTCTGGTTGACGTTGCAGGACCGGCATGACCGCGATGTTGCCGAGGATCGCATGGCTGAGCAGATTGCGGCAATCACTCCGCGCCGCCCGCGGGACAAAGACCCTTCTTTCGAGGCACGGCGAACCTGGTGGGCGGAGAGCGGACTAGCATTCGGTTATGCTGACGGTCGACTCGCTCAGGAACCTCCTCGCAACGGGCCGTTCGGGTGACCTTGCGGCCCGACTCGCTTCCGTTGAGCCGTACGAGCGCCGCGCGGCGTGCAAGCCCCTGGTTGGTCAGGCCAAGGCCATCCTGTGCGCGAGTTCAGCATCGACGGTGACTTCGTGGCTTCGCGATCTGCGAGCAGACTATCCCGGGGGGTACGCGCAATTCGTTGACGCCTGGACAGGGCCATTGGAACTAGGGCACTGGGATGCGGCGACCACCGTCCTGCTGGCCTCCAAAGTGCCCGCTCAGGCCGCTAAAGTCTGGCCGATACCAGAGGACCGTTCGTTTGCGCAGTGGGTGTACCCGGCCTTGTTCCCCAACGACCTCATCGCGTTCGTCGATCAATGGTCTTCGGATTTCGCAGCGAATCCCAAGAACTGGGACCGTAACCGGGGTCGGGCCGTGATGTATGAGTGGATTGAAGAAGGTCTCGTCGAGGCACCACATCATGATGGAGCTGTCTTGATGCTGATCAGCGGTTGGGCTGACAGGCCGGGGAAGCCGCTTTTGTACTGGCTGCTTGCGAGACCGAAAGTCACCAGGGTGCTCTTCGCTCGTCTCTTCACGACGCGTGGCATCAAAGGTGCTTCTTTGAGGCAGAGCGACCGGAGTGATGTCAACGATCCACTTCGAACAGTGGTCGTGCCCGGGCTCGTGGAGGCTGGAGTGTGGAGTCGGAGCTTCGTCGTTCAAGGCGTCGAGTCAGCCTTGAGAAGTGATCTGCCCGCCTACCAGCGCCGCTGGTTCGTTCAGCTCGGTGCAGACCTGGGTCTGCCGGCGGCGGGGACGACCGCACTCGCTCGCTCACCCGGTTCAGGGGTTGTTCTGTAACGTAACGTGGTGGAGTTCCGCTTCAACGTGTAGAGGGCACGCCTGTCGCGGCAAGAAAGATACGGTCGGGGTACCGATTCTGATTGTGGTGCCGCATCCCCTCCAAACGACGTGGTAGGTGTCAGAGTGAAGACGGGTCCGCGTGGTCGGGCCGGGATCGAGTCGATTCTGACGCAGAGCGGAGTTCCCGTCGGGGTAGCGGCGTTCATCGGCCGTGACCGCGCCAAGGTGGCGGGACTGCCACCTTTGGGTTCGTGACCTAAACGCTGGGGATGTGCGTCTGCAGGCGGTGGTCACCGATCGATGCGCACCACCGAATAGGGAGTGTCGGGCGTCGGGGGAGTGCCGAAGCGGGCGTTCGGGAGGTAGAGCCCGTTGCCAAACCTCGCGATCGTCGTGGGCACCTGGAAGTCGGGGTCCGTGTACCGGTCGATGAGTTCGCCGCTGGTCCCGGCTGCATTGAGGCGGATCACGGCGACGGTGTTCAACTGGTTCTGCACGACGTACAGGGTGCGCCCGACGACGAGCAGCCCGTCTCCGTTGGGGAGCAGGCCCCCACCCAGATCAACGACCGCGGCGGCGCCGGTCTCGGGGTCGACGCGGAACAGAATGCCCGTGGACGACTGGATGACCAGAAGCGCTTGATGGTTGGGGGTCTCCGCGATACCGTTCGCGTTGAAGCCCGGCTGCTGCATCCAGCTGCCCGACAGAGGGACGACTTCGATCGCATCCGCCCTAGGGAGCGCGCCGCCCGGTCCGAGGGGGAGCTTGTAGAGCTGCGCCTGCTGGCTGTCGGTGAACCATGCGGCGTCGCGAGTCAGAACGACGTCGTTCACGAACGTTGGCGCATTGGTGAGGGCATAGCTCTGCAGGAGGTCGCCCGTGGCGGCATCCACGACCCGCGCCTGGCCGGTGGGTCCGCCCGCGATGAAAAGCCGACCGCGGTTGTCGATCTTCAGGCCGACCGACGGAGTGCCCGGGCCCTCGAGGGTTCTGATCTTCTCGCCGGTGCGCACGTCGAAGACGTAGACGTCGCCGTCGGCGAGTGAGCCGACGTAGGCAGTGCCGCGCGGACCGATCGCGATTCCTTCGGGCTGGAATCCGTTGGGAAGCGCGATAACCTGCTCGAAATGACCGTGCTGTGGCTGCGCTGCGGCGTGGACTGCTGGTATCCCTGAAACGAGGAAGAGAGCACCCAATGCGGCGGCGGACAGTGTGCGTGCGACGATGCGACTGATCATGGCGATAACAATAGACCGGCTCGGGCGCTGCCAATAGCCCTGATCGGCCTCGGACGGAAAATTACCGGGCCGGTCGTTCTCTCTTCAATTGTCGAATCGTGCTGTCACAGGAGACCACCGTCGCGCCTGATCGTTCGTATCGATGAGAGGATGGAACAATCGCAGCATAGGAAGAGTGGTTTATCGATCCGGAACCAGATCGCGTTCCAGAGTGATGTCGCTCATTCTCGTTCCGCCTCCGTTTGGGCCCAAAATCGACGCAATTTCACCGGCCGTGGCTGAAGGCTACCGTGCCGCTGAGGCCATGGCTGTGCCTCGGCAAGCGATTTCTGTCGCCACGTTGCCTGGTGACGCAATGCGGTGGAGTTCCGCTTTAACGTCTAGCGTTATTGACGCGATGCGTTATACACTGATTATGTGATCAAGTCGTTCGGCAACGCTGCGACTGAGCGGTTGTGGCGTCGTGAGCGTGTGCCGTCGCTGGATCCACGGATTGAACGGGTGGCGCTCAGAAAGCTGAGGCAGTTGGGTGCGGCAGAAGTGCTCGACGACTTGCGCGTACCACCGGGCAACCGGCTTGAGCGGCTCAAGGGTGACCGAGCCGGCCAACACAGCATCAGGATCAACGACCAGTGGCGGATCTGCTTCGTGTGGACCGACGCTGGCCCAGAGGAGGTAGAGATCATTGACTATCACTGACAAGAATGACAAGCTCGCGCCGATTCACCCAGGCGAGGTTCTCATGGAGGACTTCATTGAGGCGCTCGGCATCACCCAGAACAAGCTTTCCGTATCGATTTGTGTTCCGCCGCGACGGATCAACGAGATCGTCCACGGAAAGCGCGGTATCTCGGCCGATACTGCCCTGCGCTTGGCCAAGTACTTCGGGACATCAGCGCAGTTCTGGCTCAACCTGCAGTCGCAGTTCGACCTCGATGTCGCTGAAGACCGTGGGGCAGAAGAAATCAACGCCATCACCCCGCTCCGCGTCGCATAACCTGTCGCATTACGCTGCAGCGGCGCAATCGCTCGCGCACGCCATAAATTTGAGGGTCACATGCTCCAGGCACCGGCGATGTTTAGATGTCTGTAGACGAGTGAATCCCGTGGACTATAGATTCAACGTTTAGACTGGATCCTTTCGCGTTAATCATCACAGCAGCATCAATCGAAGGAGACCATCGTGCCTGTCATCGCCATCATCGGAGCCGGACCGGGACTCGGAGCAGCAGTTGCGCGCAGGTTCGGGAACGAAGGCTATTCAATTGCGCTGATCGCCAGAAACCAGTCGAAACTAGACGCTATGGCTGCCGAGCTCACCACTGCCGGCTTCACCGCGAGTGCTTACGCTGCGGATGTCCGCACGCCGGCGTCGCTCGAAGCGGCTCTTGGGAACGCCGCGGCAGAGCTCGGGCCCATCACCGCGCTGCAATATAGCCCGCTTCCGTCACGCGATTACCTGAAGCCGGTGCTTGAGATGACGCCCGAGCTGGCCTTAGAGGCACTGCAGTTCTCGGCTCTCGGGCTCATCCACGCGGCGCGAGCAGTGCTTCCAGCGATGCGGCAGGCAGGCAGCGGCAGCATCATCATGATCAACGGCGGAACCTCGGTCAAGGCACGCGCCGGCTACGCCGGCACATCGGTCGCTTTCCCGGCTGAGAGCGCCTACGGCGAGATGCTCCACGAAGCCCTCGAGGATGAGGGTATCCGGGTCAACCAACTGGTGATTCCCGGCGGCATCCCACAGCTTCAGCTTGCCAACGGCATCGACGGGGTCGCCGATCGCATCTGGGACCTCCACACCGTGGCCGGTCCGTTCCGCACCATGCTCATCCCGCTTGAGGACGGTCGGGAGTAGGGCGGAGGCTGCCCTCGTTCTCAACTGGACTGTAGGGCGAGAGCACAGTCAGTTATCTGACGTTGATCGGTGACGAAACGTGGTGGAGCGACGCTTCGACGTCTGGCTTTATTGACGCTGAACGTTATGTAGTACTTTCGTGGCCAGGTCCTTCGGTAGCAAGGACGCTGAAGGGACCTGGCACGAGCAGTACGTCACGGGTGTCGACCGCGCAGTCCCGCGCATGATCCTGCGGTAACTCGAGCTGGTTAACGCGGCCACGGATGTTGATGATCTGTGGATTCCTCCGGGAAATCGTTTGGAGCGGCTGGTCGGTGACCGTCGAGGTCAGTACAGCATCCGTTGGAACGCCCAGTGGCGCATCTGCTCCGTCTGGAGAGAAGGAGGAGCGGACAATGTCGAACTTGTCGACGACCGCTGGGAATGACCTGGTCCATTCGGGAGAGATCCTGTTGGAAGACTTCATCGATGGAGTCGGCATCACGCAGAACAAGCTCGCGGTCAGCATTAGGGTGCCGCCGCACCGGATCAATAAGATCGTGCACGGCAAGCGGGGCATCACGGCCGACACGGCGATCTGCCTGGCGCGGTACTTCGGAACATCGGAAGGGTTCTGGATGAAGCTGCAGTGCAATTATGAGCTGCATCGTGAGCGCCGGGCGCTGCGGGACAAGGTTGCATCGATCACACCGCTGAAGGCCGCGTGAAAGATCCCTCGATCGAAGTAATTGCGCACAATGCGTTGGGAGCGCGAGACCTCGATCAGCTGGGGCGGCTGTTCGACCGCGGGTATTTCTATGATTAAGGCGAGCACTGCGCCCGTTATCGCCATCAGCGGAGCCGGACCGAAACTCGGCGCAGCAGTTGCGTAGCGGCGTTCCGGACAATGACTCGGCGACGTAGACGACCGGCATGGTGTGGCGTCCTGAAGAACAGATCGATTCGGGTCGGCTAGAGGTGTCGAGCGGCGATTGGAATCAACACCTGTAATCTTGGTGTCTTCTGATGAGGCTCCGGATCCAGATCCGGCTCCGGGGCGGTGAAAGGTGAAGAACAGATGGCGGTAAATGGCATGTATGTCGTGATTCAGGTCGTGCTCAAGGAGAAGTTTATGGGCACTGGCTCCGGCAATCTCACGGAGCTGGAGAACGCGATTAATTCGCAGGCCGCGCTCGGCTACCGACTGCACACCATTACAACTGCAGCGTCGGGCAGTAAGGGCTTCGGAGGCGGCGATCGTGTCCAAGCGACGATGGTGTTCGAGCGAATCGTGTGAGTCGGGCGCGAGCGATCATCTAGACCACGTCCCGTAAATTGACTGCATTTTGCGCTCCGCGGCATGGTCGGCATTCTGCACAGCTCTCGGCGAAGCTGGGGACGGCGACGTGGTGGAATGACGCTTGGACGTTTAGTCCAACGGCAATGCTGATGTCGGCGTGCCGCCGAAAAGCAGGGCGGTGCGCAGCACCCCGATACGCATCCGCTTTGCCGCGGTTGGACCGAACTGAAGCTACAACCTCAACTGCTCGACCGCATCGAGATTGAAAACACTGATTCCGGCCGATACGCCAGCCGTGGCTGCACCTCGATTTTCGTTCATAATCAAGATTCCCCCTTCACATTTGCCCGGTATCGGGCCCCACGCATTCCCGTCCCCCAGTATTGCGTGCGACGCAGACGACACCCCCAGGCCGACCGCGGTGGAGTGCTGACCTCACGGCGGAGCGGTGGCACAATGGGCGAATGACCACCCTGCACCTCACCGGCGACGCCGCCGCCGACGCCCTCCTCAGTGAGAATTCGTTCGCCCTGCTCGTGGGCATGCTGCTCGACCAGCAGATCGCCATGGAAACCGCCTTCGCCGGCCCGGCCAAAATTCGTGACCGCATCGGCGCGCTCGACCCCGCCGCGATCGCTGGCTACGACGCGGACGCCTTCGTCCTGGTGTTTCGCCAGTCGCCGGCCGTGCACCGTTTTCCGGGCTCGATGGCCAAACGCGTACAGGAAGTCGCCGCGGTCATTGTGAGGGATTGGAACGGCGACACGGCGTCGATCTGGACCGCTGAGCACCCGACCGGCCCCGAGGTCCTGCGCCGGCTCAAGGCGCTGCCCGGGTTTGGCGAGCAGAAAGCGAAGATCTTCCTCGCACTCCTCGGCAAACGACTCGGGATCGACGCGGACGGCTGGCGTGACGCATCCGCTCCCTACGGCGAAGACGGCGCGTACCGGTCGGTGGCAGACATCGTCGATCCCGAGTCAGTGACCCGGGTGCGCGCGACCAAGCGGGCCGCGAAAGCCGCAGCGAAAGCGTAGCCTCGCGTGGTGAGCCCTCATCCCAGTGGATAGACATTCGACAGTCTCGATGAACTCGAGCATCGCAACGAACGCGAATGGTTTCAGGAACACCAACCGATCTACGAGGTCGAGTTGACAGAGCGGATGCTTGCCGTCATCGCAGCGCTCAACGTGGCCATCGCTGCCCCGCTCGAGCAGAAAGCAGCCACTGGCCGGCGGCGCTCGGCCTGAGTCACCAGTACCGCATTCGTGCCGGTCGCGTTCTTCGCGACCGCCATCATCTGGTTTAGACCAGTTTCGAAATGCGACTCAGCACCCGCTCCGGAACTGCCTGGCGCGGCACCTCGCCCACCAGAAAATCACCGACCGGCAGGGTGTCGGTGTCGTTCGACCAGAAATCCGTGCCGATCACCGCTCCGTGGAGCGCACTTTTGTGCAGCTCGACCCGATCGTCGTGCCGCTGGCCGAGCGCCCACTGGTAGTGGTCGGTCACGTTGGTGATCGGAGAGTACGTCGACAGCGGTATCGGTTCGCTGCCGAGAGAGGGTTCGCGGTCATCGAGCAACACCGCGATCAACGGCAGCGCGGCGAATCCGCGCAGCCAGTCGGCGACATACATGGATGCGTTTTCGGCAGTGTCGGCGTCGAGCCCCGACACGTCGGCCGACCCCGAAAACGGATGCGTTCGCGCCAGCCACTGCATAGGTGACGGAATCTGCAGCACGACCGGCACCCGCTGAGTCTGGCTCAGCACGGTGACCAGTTCGATCACGGATGCCGTCGTTTCGGCATCACCCAGCAGGGTGCGGAGGGCGTAACCGGTGCGGGACTTGGCGCCCATGGCGGCTTGCAGAGCGGGATCAGATGCGACCCGGTGTGCATAGAACCGGTCGAGACTGACCAGCGCCAGATCGGACTTGAGAACGCCCTGAACCTGGCCGAAGAAATTCGCGTACGCCATGGGTTCCTGCCACGGCACGGGTTTACCCTGCAAAAAAACGGATTGGGCATAATCGTGACTGTCCAACACCACAGCCCGACTGCGGCCCGAGGGTGGCTCGGCCAGAAGCTCATGTAGCGAAAGTGTCATGGTGTCTCCCTGTGATCGATTAAAAGGGTGACCCGTGGCTGCGAGGCCGCCAGGAGACGACCCCGCAGCCACGGGTCAGAAAGGACAGGTCAGGATTTGTGCACGGTCTCTTCGCCGTATTTCTGCTCGAGTTCACGTACCCGCGCCTCGAGCTTGCTGATTTTCAGTACTCGGCGGTCAGGAACCATGATGAGTGGCAGATCTTTGATCTTGCCCTTGACTCGCTCGGGCTCGATTTTGCCCCAGTGCGTCGCCAGCAGTTCCTCGTTGTTGTCCTGTCCCCACGAACCGTAATAGAGCAGGTCCTTGGGCGGCTCTTCTTGAACGAATTCCGCAACGAACTCCTTGTACGGCTTTCCGCGGCTGATCCGATCCTGGCGCATCTGTGCCCGCAGCAGGGTCGTTTTTTCTTCGTGCACCACGAAGGTGTCTGCTTCCCAGACCACGCCGTAGATGTTCGTGGCGACGTGGGCCGAGATCCGGTCCAGTTCCAGGTCAGTCACGACGAGTTCGGGGTCGCGCTCCAGCACGTCGCCGTAGCCGCCGCCGGCGCCCTGGGCGATCATGTACAGCTCGCCCTCCTTCGCCACGTCGAACTGCAGTCCCATGTGACCGGACTGGTAGTCGCCGCCCGCAAAAGGCTGCTCGTTCATGACACGTTCCATCGACAGGTTGAACTGCGAGGGGTCTTTCTTGATGATGTCGTAGATGTTGATGTTTTTGACCATGGCCAGGGGGTACGTCGGGCATCCGTACCCTCCGAACATGCCCGGAACCGAGGAGAACTTCGATCCAGAGGTGACGGTCATGAAACCCCAGCTCGGTGTGCCGCGTGAGGCCACCATCATCTCGTAGCCCATACCGCCGCGAAACTTTCCGAAGCCCTGGTTGTCGCGCACCAGCCGTTTGCTGACCAACTGCAGAAACGGAACCTCCTCTTCCATGACTTCCTGCTCGCCGAGGTCGGCCATGGCGCAGAATAACGGCGCTACGGCATTTTCACCGTCGCGGAATGCTTTCGCGCCGCCGCCCATGCCGTTGAGGTCAGCGCACAGGTTGCCCACTTGTTCACCGTTCTGCGTGGTGCCGCCCCAGAGAAAATCGTTGATCTGGTTGAACCACGGCGCGACGACGTTCGAGTATTTCTGCGGCGATGAGAACTGCATCTTGGCGAAGGCCGACTGCAGGGCGGAGAAGCCGCGGAAGGATGCCTGCAGCGACTGGCCGACGGGCGCGTCGTACCCGGCATCCGCCCAGGTATGTTCCTCCGTGATGATTTCAATCGGCGACAACGCTCCGGTGCTGCGAGGCAGGTCGGGCCACCAGTACGAGAGAACTGCCTGGGACATGAACGATTTCGTTGACGCGAGCGGTGAGTTGAGGGCGCGATTGAGAATCTCGGGGCCGGTACCGGTGAGGTCGATGATCATTCGTTCGCCCTCAACGGTGATCTTGCAGGCGAACTTGATCAGAATGTTCTCCTTGAGCGTGGAGTCCACGAACTGATTGAAGGTGACGGTGCCGTCGGGCAACTCGGCGATGCGGCGGCGCACCTCAGTCTCGACGTCCTCGACGGTGACGCGAAGGGACGCGACGAAGGTCTCCTGTCCCACCTCGTCGATGAGCCGGTCGACGGTGTCCATGATGCGCCGGGTAGCGCCCATCTTTACCTTGATGTCGGCGAGCATGAGCTTCGGGTCGCGCGTGGAGTGCTGCAAGAACGTGAGCAGGTCACGACGCAGATGGCCCTTCTCCACGATCTTGATCGGCGAGGCCCGCAGACCGTCATCGAATGGTGACTCCGAACCCGACGGCATGCCACCCGGTTCACACGCTCCGTTCTCGCCTTCGTGGATGGTCGCACCCACCCAGGCGATGATGATTCCGTCGCGCATGACCGGCACAAGCATCGACTGGTCGGTGTTGTGCACCATGCCGAAGCGGGAGTCGTTGTGGAAGAAACCGTCACCCGGGTTGATGCCGACTGTGGGCTCATCCTTCCAGTTCTTCATGATGTAGCGGATGGGGTGGTGCAGCACCGCGGAGAAGGCGATCACGCCGCGGTTGGAGAGATACGTGACATCGCCCTCGGCGGTGTAGACCGCGCAGGAGAGGTCGGCCCACTTCGCTCCGGGCGCTGCGCCCATGCTCTCGCACATCTCGAAGGCCTCATCAAGTGCACCGGCCAGGCGCTTGCGAATCCGGTCGACCTCGAGCGGGTCGATGCCCTGCGCGATGCACTCCTCCTCATAAGCGGTGCGCGGCATGATCTCATGAGTACGCATGATGGCTGGATCTGGTCCGAGAAAAAGAGTGGTCTCGTCCATGAACTTGTCGACCCACTGCTGTTCCTGGTCGGTGAGTAGCTGGGACGCGTCGTCGTTTCCGCTGGTGGGCACGAACTTGTCAGTTGTCAATGTCATGGTTCAAGCTCCTTTGCTTATTTGAGGTGTTGCGAGGATGAGAAAAACAGTCAGTCGCTCAGTAGCCATACCGCACCCTGACTGGTCGGTTCCAGCCGCCAGCCGGGCTCGACCAGGTAGGTGGTGTTCTCGGTCGTGACGATCGCCGGTCCGTGGATCACGTATTCGTGTTTGAGCGCCTCGGCGTCGTAGACGGGGGTGTCGACCGCGCCGGCGATACTCGTGAAATGCACCGACCGATGCGAGACCGGTTCCGGCTTGATCTTCTCCCCGCCGGTGTGAATCGACTCGAATGCAATGACTTCGCCCTCGATATAGGACGCTACGCGAATGGTCTGCGCACGGACGCCCGCCTCCGGCGCCTGGGTGCCCTCGCCGTAGCGTTCGCCAAAGAGATCGGAGAACGTCTTGATCAGGTGCAGCACGTCGGCGACTCCATTGACCCGGTTGATGGTGAAGGCGACGGCCGTGGTGACGAGCTGGTTGCCGTAGCGCATGTCCATTTCGAGGCGGTAGCGCACGTCGGCGCGGTCGTAGCCCTGGCGTACGAGGTCTTCGGCGCCCTTCGCTTCGAGCTCCTCGATGTACCCGTTGAGCGCCTCGTACTGGGCGTAGAGGTTGCGCTTGATCGGTTCGTAGAGCACGACGTAGGCGCTGCGTTCGTGAATGTGCAGCGGACGCATGTTGCCGGCTCCGAGCGCGGAGAACACCGAGGCGAACGGCGGAAACAAGATACGGCTGATGCCGGCGCTCGCCGCGATACCGCAGGCATGCAGCGGGCCGTTACCGCCGTAGGCGAGCATCGTGTAGTCCTCGATCAGCCCGCCGCGCGAGCGCAGCTCCTTTTCGATGCCGATCGCCATCTGTTCGTCGACAGTCTTCTTGATCACCTTGGCAACCTCGACCGCGTCCAGGTCGAGCTCGTCGCTGAGCGTCTCATCGATGACATAGATCGAACGCTTCTTGTTGAGAGTGATGTGCCCGTTGGCGTAGTTGTCCGGGTCGAGATAGCCGAGTACCAGGTCGGCGTCGGTAACCGTTGGGCGCAGGCCACCGCGGTCGTAGCAGGCCGGGCCTGGGTCGCTTCCGGCTGACTCCGGCCCGATCTGGAGGGCATGGTGAATGCGGTTGTAGGCGGCGATAGATCCGCCGCCGGCGCCGAGCGTGTTGAGGTGGATCATCGGCGCGGAAACCATCCAGCGACCAATGGTGGGCTGGAAGTCGTAGTGCCGTACCCCGCCCTCTGGCACCAGACCGATGTCGAACGAGGTGCCACCCATATCCATTGACACTACGTCGCCGAGGCCGGTCGACTCCGCGAGGTGCTGGGCCGCCCCGACACCGGCGATCGGTCCGGAGTGGATCGTCTGCAGGGCATCCGTTGAATTGGGCTGCGCCATACCGCCCGAGTTATGGATGACCAGCATCGGCTTCTCATAGCCGGAGTCGCGCAGGTTGTTGGAGAGCTGGTTGAGCGCATGGAACATGGTCTGGTGCAGAAAAGCGTCGACGATGGTGGCCATGGCCCGCACATATTCACCCTTGCGCCCCGATACCTGGCTGCTGAGTAGCACCGGAATGGACCCGAGCTCGTGCGCGGGGTACTCATCGAGAATGATTTCCAGAATGCGATCCTCGTGCACCGAGTTCTCGGTGGCGTTGGTCAGGGCAATGACGATGGCCTCGGCGCCGTTGTCGACGAGTTCGCGCACCTGCGTGCGCACGTCGTCGTACATGATCGGCACGAGCACCTCCCCAACCGAATCAATGCGTTCCTTCACCGAGCGGATGAGCTGGCGTGGCACGAGCGGTTCGGGACGTTGGGCGTCGGGCATGTCGCCCTGCTTGGCCCCGTCGAGTCCTTCGCCATAGCCGCGGCCGCGGGAGAGTGGGATGGTGTCTTCGAAGCCGTGGGTGACGATTGCCGCGACCCGTGGGCCCTTGCCCTCGATCAGGGCGTTGGTGCCCAGCGTCGTGGCGTAGCGCACCGAGTCGACCTCTTTGAGTGCTGTCTCGCGGCTGATACCAGCCCGCTCGCAGGCCCGAACCAGGGCTTCGTTGAAACCGAGTGCCAGGTTGTGGTGCGTGGTGAGCGCCTTGGATTCGATGTAAACGTCATCCCAGACGAAGAAACAATCGCTGAACGTGCCGCCGATGTCTACCGAGATTCGTTTCACGGTCAGTGTCCTTCGTTTTGGCGCGAGTGGGCGTGGGGTGCCACGGAGTCGAACCGCGCGCTGAGGTCGGCCTCGGCGTTTTCGCCAGGACCATAGTTGACGACCTCTTCGGGGTTGCCCCCGTGCACATTCCACTTTTCGCGCAGCGAGTCAATGTCCCACAGCATGTCTACGGTCGGTGGATGCCCCGGCGGCAGATATTCGGCTTCGATCTGGGTTCCGCAGGTGGGGCAGTAATACTCCAGGATGCGGCAGAAGGTGGGATCGGGAGAGAATGTGAATTCGTATTTCTCCGGGTCGATCACGGGAGGATGAATCTCTTGGGGGTCTCGGTCGTAGACCAGGGTGCCCTCTTTATAATTGCCACGAGCATCGCCGAAGTCGTGGGCGCAGACGCGGCAGATCCATCGTTCCGTGTCGAGGTCGATGAGCAGGTATTCGGTCATGGGAACGCGCATTTTGTTTGTACCTTCCTTGGGAAACAAAGTGGGTTGAGGTATCGGGTCAGAGCGTGTCGGCAAGTTGCAGGTCGCCGGCGGTCGAAACCGTGAGAGTCCAGCCGAGCGGCACCCGCGCGGTGAAGAACGGGCCCTCGACGATGGCCGGTCCGGCTGCCGTCGCACCGGCCCTCTGCTCGTCGAGGTGGTAGACGGGCACGGTGTCAATCTGGGTGGGAGTAGAGCGCACCTGTCGGGTTCCGGCGGCGACGGCGACGCTCGCTGAAGCGGGCGCTCCGCTGGCAATTTCCGGGTGCGGCAGCCGGAAGGTGGCCTTGAGGGCGAGGATCTCTTCGCCATCTTCGACCCGGGTCGACCAGTCGAGTTGGCACTCGCTCAGGTCGTGTCCTTCCTGGAACATGTCCTTGCCGGCATCCGCTTGCAGTGCGGTGCGTACCGCACCGATCTCGGCCGGTGAGAAGCTGGTGACGTTGGCTTCGTAGGACTGCGCGATGTCGGAGAAGCTGATGCCGTAGGCGGAGAACACTGCTGCGAGTCGCGGTACGAGTACCTGGTGCACGCGGGCTATGCGCGCGGCACTGCAGGCGTTCATCGGTCCGCCGCCGCCGAACGCGGCGACCGTGGTGTCACCGGTTGCACTCACGAGGTCGGCGAAGGAGCGCGCCAGGTGGCTGGAGTAGCTCGCTTCCATGAGAATCAGAGCCTCCTCGAGACTGATCCCGAGCGGGTCGGCGACGGTCTTGATAATGACCGCGCGCGACCGCTCGGCATCCAGTGCCATCTCGCCGTTCAGGTAAGTGGCAGGGTCGAGCACACCGAGCAGCAGGTTGACGTCGGTGATCGTGGCCGAGGTGCCGCCGAAACCGAAGCAGGCCGGTCCGGGCGCTGCGCCCACGCTTTCCGGGCCGACGGTGATCTCGCCGTCGTGGACGGCGATGATCGAACTGCCGCCGACTCCGGTGGAACGCACGTTGCTCATCTCATAGGAGATGTCGACGCCCTGGATCGATCCGCGCCGGTCGACGGCGATCGTGGAGTTGGCGACGGCGCCGACATCCGTTGTCGTGCCGCCGACATCGATCATGAGCACGTTGTCGAGACCGTAGGCCTCGGCGAGGGCACGCGTACCCTCGAGCCCGCCGCGCGGTCCGGAGGAGTAGGTCTTGAGTGCGACCGACTTGGCGACGCGGGAGGAGGCGCCGTCGTTACGGTAGATCAACAGCGGGTTCTTGACCTTGTAGGCGCGCAGCCGGTGTTCGGCACTGTAGAGAAAACGCTCGACCGTTGGATGCAGGAAAGAGTTCAGAATGCCCGACCAGACCTGGCGCTGCCTGGAGGTGTCTGTGGCGAACTCGCGGGAGAACAGGATCGGGACCGATCCGAGCAGGTGCCGCGGAAAATTCTTCAGCATTGTTCGTTTGAACAGGTGCTCGCGTTCGGCGCTCTGGCCGGCGACGACGAGACGTTCGGCCCCGGCGGTGGTCAGCCGGTTGATCTCGGCGACGAGCTGCTGAGCCAGGTTCTCCGGGGTCCCGGCGGCGGCGATGATGCCGACGCGGGCGCCGATCAGATCGTTGAAGAGCCCGGCCGTCTCTTCCGAGGTACCGAGCGAGTCTGGCAGAGTGGGATCGTCGGTGATCAGGCCGATCAGCGGGCCCTTGCGCTGCACAAGCGCGTTGGTGCCCTGCGTCGATGAATAGCGGATGTGCTGGGTCGAGTGCAGCAGACCGGCAAGGTTGGCGTCACCATAGATCTGCGCCGACGCTTTCGTCATGGCGTCGAAGAGACACTGGGACAGGTCGACCGGGGTGGTGAGGGTTTTGGTGAACGTGAAATCCGTGCCGCTGGCGACGACAATGTCGGTGAGGGTTCCACCATTGTCAATGTTGATCAAACGTTCCATGAGCGCTCCTTTGCGTTGCAGTTGTGAGTGACCGAGGCTCCCGAGGAAACCGCTCCCGTAAGAATGACCCCGCGTTCCCGCGGTGGCGTGTCCCACATTGGGACACCGTGCGGCTGGCGTTCGCCGGTCGCAGGGGGCATGCTTGCAGAGTCCACAAGGGAGTAGATATGCACAGAGTCGCCGAACGGCGAAGCAGGATTGCCGCCGCGCGCGCCGATTTTCTTCGCTTCGGCCACGCCGAAACCCAGTCGGTTCCCGGATTGGTAGCGGCTTCCTGGCAGCGATCCTTTTTAGCCGGCGTCGATGCCGTGGCGTCGCAGGCGGTGTTTCATAGCGACCTGGATCTCACCGGTCGGCTGATGCGGTGCTCCGAACCGGTCATCGCCCGACTGAGCGACGAGATGGCCCAGATGCCGCTGTCGATCGTTCTGACCGACTACAAGGCGCGAATTCTCAGTCGCTCCGAAACCGACACGACGATCGGAACCCTGCTCGACGAGGTGTCGCTCGCGCCGGGCTTCAACTATGCCGAAACAAACGTGGGAACCAACGGCATCGGCACCGTACTCGAGTCGGGCCAGTCGCTGTATATCGTGGGACCCGAACATTTTTTGGAGCACCTGCAGCCCTTCGCGTGCGCCGGGAGCCCCATTCGTGACCCGCTCACCGGCCGGGTGGAGGGGGTGCTCGACATTAGCTGCCTGAGCGAGGATGCCAGCCCCCTCATGCATTCCCTGGTGCAGTCGGCCGCCCATGAAATAGAGCGCAACCTGCTCATCGACCGCAGCCAGCGGCAACAGGCTCTGTTTGACGCGTATGTGCGGGTGGATTCTCGCACCCGCGGCGCGGTCATGGCGATCGGCGGTACCGTCGTGATGGGCAACACCGTTGCGCAGAGCCAGTTCTCTCCCGATGAACAGTGGACCATCCACCAACACGCCCGCTACCTGATGATCTCACCGGGGCAGCCGGTCGATGAGATCGAACTGTCGTCGGGCAAGATCGTGCAGATTCGGGGCAAGCGCGTCGTCGTCGGCTCCGACATCGTTGGTATCGTCGTGGTCGTCGAGATCAAGTCCGAACGGGCACGCCTCCCGGTCCGGGAGTCAGGTCTGACCCTGTCACAAGGGCGCGGGCGGCGGGTGCGTGAACCCGAGCGAAGCTCGGCAGCGGCAGCGGCCATCGTCCACGATGTGTCATCCCTGCTCGGCAAACGCGCCTCGAGCAGCCTGGTCACCGCGCTGACTGCGGGGGCGGCCCTGCTCGTGTGGGGGGAGGCCGGCGGCGGTAAGGTTTCGCTCCTCGCCGAACTCTATCGCCAGATCGTCCCGCTGGGGCGCAGTGTCGTGTTCGGCGCTGAAGCGCTCAACGAGAACGGTCTGCAATCCCTGTTGGAGAACGACCTGGTCAGCGTCGGGGTTCCGCCCACGCTGTACATTTTTCGCAATTTCGATCGGTTGAGTACGGCGGTCACCGAAGAAGTAGAGGCATTTTTCGTCGCCCGGGAGACTCGCGCCGACTCTGCCGGCATCGCCGTGACCGTGTCTCAACCCGATCTCCAGGCCGATCTCGCCGTCAATCGCGCGTATACGAGCCTGCTGCACCATTTTGAAACCTCCGTCACCGTGGCGCCCCTGCGGCATCGCATCGACGACCTGCCCGACATCGTCACCCAGGTCCTCGCCCGACGAGCCGGATTGCGCCCCGCCACCGTCAGCGCCGGCGCTATGCGGGTGATTTCCCGCTACCCCTGGCCGGGCAACATTCGGCAGCTCGAAGAAGCGCTCGATATCGCCCTGCTCACGCGCCCGGTTGGTGCCATCCAGGCGGAAGACCTGCCCGCCTATTGCCACGGCGTTGCGCCCCGGCTGCTGACGGCGCTGGAAGCAGGGGAGCGCGACCTCATTGTCGGCGCGCTACACAAAGCCGAAGGCAACCGGATGCGCGCGGCGGAGTCCCTGGGAATCGCTCGGTCGTCGCTCTATCGCAAACTGAAAAGCTTCGGCATCACGGTCACCGACTCGTAGTCGCTATGCGCAGCCGACCGATGGACCAGAACACCACAATCGCAACCAGGGGCATGGCAGCGATGCCGAGCCCGGAGTAGCCGGCCAGCGCCAAAATCGGACCGGCGAGCGCGCCGCCGAGCGCGCCGGCCGCGTTCATGGCGAGGTCAGAGAAACCCTGCAACGACGCGCGCTCCTCGATCTGCACGGCTTCGGACACGAGCGCCGAACCGGCCACAACGGATGCCGACCAGCCCAGTCCCAGAAAGATCAGGCTGAGCGTCATCGTGCTTTGTGATCCGTCGCTGAGCGAGGCGACGGTGAGGGCGACGAGCATCAGGGTCTGTCCTCCGAGAATGACCGGGACACGACCCACTCGGTCGGCGAGTGCGCCGAAGACAGGGGAGAGGGCGTACATTCCGGCCACGTGCAGGCTGATAGTCAGCCCAACGACGGCGAGGGTGGCGCCGTGGTCACGCAGGTGCACCGGAGCCATCGACATCAAGGCCACCATGGTGGCGTGGCTGAGCGCGATGACCATGACGGCGTACCGGGCCGCCACGTTGCCGCGCAGAATTGACAGACCGCCATTGGCCCGGCGGATGCCCGCGCTCGCCGGACGCGCGGCCAGCGCGGTCAATAGGGGGTCGGGGAGCAGCCCGAGCGCGTAGACGAAGGCGGCGGCGACCGTGGCAGCGAGGGAAAACGCGAAAGCGCCCGTCATCGCCGGCAGGCCGAGCGCTGCGCCGAGCACTTCGCCCGGTCCGAACAGGTTCGGGCCGAGTACGGCGCCAATCGTGGTCGACCAGACCACGATTGAGAGGTCGCGGGCCCGAAAGCGGGGGATGGCGAGGTCAGTGGCCGCGAAGCGAGCCTGAAGATTGGTGGCCGAGCCGGCACCGAGCAGCATGAGGGAGAAAAGCAGCAGGGCAAAGCTGTCGACCGACACCGAGGTGATGGCGAGTATCGCACCCGTGCCTGCGGCGAGCGAGCCGGTCGCGAGCGATACCCGACGTCCGTGGGCCTGCGCCAGCCGAGCGAGGGGTATGGCCACGATCGCGGCGCCCAGGGTGCTCATAGTCGCAGCCATGCCCGACCAGGCACTCGACCCCGACAACTGCGCAGCCAGCAGCGCGCCGAGGGACAGGGTCGCGCCCATGCCGATTCCTCCGAGGATCTGCCCGGCGATGAGTACCCGCACCACGCGCTTCTGCAGCGCTGTGTGCATCAGCGGCGTCTGCGGCAAAGTCATCGGGTCGAAGCTGTGATTGTTGTCGTTCATCGTCTCGATTCCCCCGGTTACAGCCTCAGCAGACCCCTGCTGCACGGCCGAGGCTCACTCTACCGAGTAGCAGGCACAGGGACGGTGCAGTCAATGAGATTATGGAGTAATGACCGGAACACTCGTGGCCAGGGGCCTGGCCGGTGGCTACGCGCACCGCACCCTTTTTGAATCGCTCGATCTCACGGTCGCCCCCGGCGACGTCATCGGCGTGGTCGGTGCCAACGGGGCCGGTAAATCCACCCTCTTGAATCTGCTGTCCGGGCGTGGCGAGCCGCAGGCCGGCACTATTACCCTCAGCCCGGCGGATGCCTTCGTCGGCGCGCTCCCGCAGGAACACGAACGAGTTATCGGCGAGACCATCACCGCATACATCGCCCGGCGCACGGGCTGTGCTGCGGCGACGCGTGAACTGGATGCCGCGGCATCCGCTCTCGGGGATACCCAGCCGCGTACCGACGGAACCGATGCGGCCGACACCTATTCGACCGCGCTCGAACGCTGGCTGGCCAGCGGAGCCGCCGACCTCGACGAACGGCTGCCCATCGTTCTCGCCGACCTCGGCCTCGCGCTCGGCACCACACTCACCGCCGACAGCATGATGACGGCGCTCTCCGGAGGCCAGGCAGCGCGCGTCGGGCTTGCCGCCCTGCTGCTGTCCCGCTTTGACATCGTGCTGCTCGATGAGCCCACCAACGATCTCGATCTCGACGGGCTGGAACGCCTCGAAGCTTTCGTCAAGGGCCTCCGCGGCGCAGTCGTGCTGGTCAGCCATGACCGCGAATTTCTGGCCCGCTGCGTCACCCGCGTGCTCGAACTCGATCTCGCCCAGGGCGCGAACCGGGTGTTCGGCGGCGGCTACGATTCGTACCTTGAGGAACGCGAAACAGCGCGTAGGCACAACCGCGAGAATTACGACGAGTTCGCCGCCAAGAAGGCCGACCTCGTCGGCCGGGCCAGGACTCAGCGGGAATGGTCGAGCCAGGGCGTGCGCAACGCCATCAAGAAGGCGCCGGACAACGACAAGATCCGCCGTAAGGCCTCGGTCGAGTCGAGCGAGAAGCAGGGCCAAAAAGTGCGCCAGATGGAGAGCCGCATTGCGCGCCTCGACGAGGTCGAGGAGCCCCGCAAGGAGTGGCAGCTCGAGTTCACCATCGGTTCGGCCCCGCGCTCGAGCGCCGTCGTGGCTACCCTGAACAACGCCGAGTTCCACCAGGGAGATTTCGTGCTCGGCCCCGTGACGTTGCAGGTCAACGGCGGTGAACGCATCGGCATCACCGGCCCGAACGGTGCCGGCAAGTCCACGCTGCTGCGCGCCCTGCTCGGCCGTCAGAAAGCGGATGCCGGCAGCGCCCACCTCGGACCCAGCGTCTCGATTGGTGAAATCGACCAGGCTCGGGCCCATCTAGCCGGTGCCCGGCCTCTCGCGGTGAGCTTCGAGTCGCTCGTGCCCGAACTCTCGCCCGCCGAAGTGCGCACGTTGCTGGCCAAGTTCGGGCTCAAAGCCGACCACGTGAACCGGCCCGTTGACGAGTTATCACCGGGAGAGCGCACCCGCGCCGGCCTCGCACTGCTGCAGGCGCGCGGCGTCAACCTGCTCGTTCTCGACGAGCCGACCAACCACCTCGACCTCGCCGCGATCGAACAGCTCGAACAGGCGCTTGACAGCTATGAAGGAACACTGCTGCTCGTCACGCACGACCGCCGAATGCTCGACAACGTGCACACCGACCGGCACTGGCACGTCGAGGCTGGGCAGGTCACCGAGCTCTGATTTCGACCGATTCTCGCGTTTCACAGGCCACCGCGCGCTTGGCGTGGGGGCACCCTTCGCAGTCGTGTGCCAGGAACGCAGGGACTACCGCGACTGGCGTTTCTTGCCGAGCTTGGGTTGGCCCTTCACCGCGGGCGCGCGACCCCTGCCCTTACTGGCCTTGGCCTTGCCGCCGCCCGATCCGCCACCTGAACCACCGGCTGCGCCGGGCTGGGAGCCGCGACCGGCGGCGTGTGCGAGCTCGAGGCGCGCGTCGGCAAGAAAAGCGATCCCGATCTCGGTGAGCATCGTGCTCTCGGCGGAACGATCGAACAGTGCGTAGCCCAGTTCGGCCTCAACCTGCTTCACTGAGGCGCTGAGGGTGTCGCGCGAGACGCCGAGTGCCTGGGCGGCACGGGCGAAATCGGGAGCCTCGGCGGCGGCCACGAAGTGCCCAAGCAGGGTGATGTCCACGAACAGCCTTTCGTCGTTTGCGCGGGTGCGCGGTAGACCCTCTAGGCTACGCGTCGAATGCAGCCCATTCCAATCCGTCGCGCATAGGGCTTGGCGCAAGGCCGATGACGTGGTTCGCTGGGGGCATGACGACCCTGCCGATGTTTCCCCTGGGATCCGTGCTGTTTCCCTACATGCCGCTGCAACTGCGCGTGTTCGAGGAGCGCTACCTCGTCATGCTGGCCCGGGTGCTTGATTCCGAGCCGGCCGAGTTCGGCATCGTGCTGATCGAACGCGGGCAGGAAGTCGGCGGCGGCGAACGTCGCTTCAGCATCGGCACCGTCGCCCGGGTCACCCAGCTCGAAGCGCCAGAGGGCTACCTGGGGCTGGTCGTTCAGGGTGAGCGCAGAATCGAGGTGACCGAGTGGATGCCGGAGGACCCGCATCCGCTCGCCACCGTTCGCGCGGTGCCCGACTTGACATGGGACGATGCGCTGCAGCCGCGCCGGGAACAAGCCGAACAGATCGTGCGCCGCACCCTGTCGCTCGCGAGCGAGTTCTCCGACCAGGAGTGGTCGCCCGATGTGGCGCTCTCGCACGATCCGACCGCCGCTGCCTGGCAGCTCGCCGCGATCGCCCCGGTTGGACCACTCGACCAGATCGCGCTCCTGCGCTCCGACACGATGTCAGCACTGCTGGACAACATCATCGAGCTGACCGAGGCTGCAGCCGAGTCTTTGTCCTGGTGAATGGCCCCACACTCGCGGCTTGGCGACGGCCGTCTGCGGGGCCGGTGTCTAATGGTTCGTATGGAACAATTACCAGCCCCCGGGGTGATCGTCGGCCCCGATGGGCTCGCCCGCCCCGCCTGGGCCTCGGTCGACCCGATGTTACGCGATTACTACGACACGGAGTGGGGCGTGCCCGTGCGCGACGAGCACGGGCTGTACGAACGTATCAGCCTCGAGGCGTTCCAATCCGGGTTGTCCTGGGCGATCATTCTGCGCAAGCGCCCCGGGTTCCGAGCAGCATTCGCCGACTTTGACCCCGAGCGGGTCGCCGCCTTCGACGAAAATGACGTTATGCGGCTGCTGAACGATGAGAAAATCGTACGCAACCGCCTCAAGATCCACGCCACTATTACGAACGCGCGGGCCACGGTCGCCCTTCGCGACAGCGGTGGCCTGGTGGATTTTGTCTGGTCGTTCCAACCCGATGCCACGCCAGCGCCGCTGACGCAGTCCGACGTGCCCACCCGCTCCGATGCATCCGTCGCACTCTCGAAAGCACTCAAGAAAATCGGCTTCGTCTTCGTTGGACCGACCACGATGTTCGCCCTCATGGAAGCGATCGGCATCATCGATACCCACCTCGTCGACAGTCATCGGCGTGGCAGCAGCGGGGTGTGGGGCTAGGCTGGCTCCAAGTCACATCACAACTAAACATCGGGTCATATGGACGATGCGGGAGAGTTCGGCGCGAAGGCGTGCGAACACCGAAGGAGCAATCCTCCCCGACAATCTCTCAGGTACTCGTACCGCATCGAACTGGCCACTCTGAAAAGTAGATTGAACGCGCTCTGCGTGTTTCACAATCTCGCCCACGGTGAAAGTCAGCGCGTCCGCGCTGGTGAAGCTCTCAGGCACGAGCGACAGAGGGGGAGTTCCCACGAGGCTCAACCGAGCCTCGCACACATGCGGCCGCGCCAATTCGGCCCTGTCACCCGGAGAACTCATGACCTCGGCTGATTCCAGCACCCCCGCCAGCACCGAGCGGTTCTCGCCGCTGCACCAGGCGCACGTCGACGCCGGTGCGAGCTTCACCGACTTCGCCGGCTGGCAGATGCCGGTGCGCTACTCGAGCGATCTCGCTGAGCACCACGCCGTGCGCACCGAAGCCGGCCTGTTCGACCTGTCGCATATGGCCGAAATTCTGGTCGAGGGCCCAGATGCCGCCGCCTACCTCGACTATGCGCTCGCCGGCAAACTCTCGGTCATCGAGCTGTGGCAGGCCAAGTACAGCCTGCTCCTCGCGAAGAACGGCGGCATCATCGACGACCTCGTCGTCTACCGCCTGGGCGACACCAGGTTTCTCATCGTTGCCAACGCCGGCAATCGTTTCGCCGCTTTCGATGCGCTGCGCGCCCGTGCCGACGGCTTCACCGTGAGCGTCGTCGACCAGAGCGACGACTACGCCCTCATCGCTGTGCAGGGCCCCAACGCCCTCGCCATTCTTAATGCCACCGAGGGCGTCACCGACCTCGGCACCGACCTGCACTTCATGAAGTATTACCGCATCACGGATGCTTCCTTCCGCGGCCAGCCACTTCTGGTGGCTCGCACCGGCTACACCGGTGAAGACGGCTTCGAGCTCTACCTCGCGGCCGCGCGAGCCCGAGAGCTGTGGGATGCACTCATGAGCGCCGGCGCCGAGAAAGGGCTCGTTCCGGCCGGGCTCGCCAGTCGTGACACCCTTCGGCTCGAAGCCGGCATGCCGCTCTACGGTCACGAGCTCACCCGGAACACCTTCCCAGCGCAGGCGGGCCTTGGCCGGGTGGTCAACCTGGGCAAGGAGAACGACTTCGTCGGCCGCGCCGCGATCGAAAGAGGGCCGGAGGTGGGGGTATCCGTTTTGGTGGGTCTGATTGCCGCCGGCAAGCGTGCCGGGCGCGCTGACTACGAGATTTTCCGCAGCCTCGACGCCGAGACTTGCGACGGCGTCATCACGAGCGGCGCGCTCTCACCAACCCTCGGCTACCCGATCGCCATGGCCTACGTCACACCCGACCTCGCCCGCCTCGGTACCGAGGTGTACGTCGACGTGCGTGGCACCCGCCTTCCCGCCACTGTTACCTCGCTTCCGTTCTATAAGCGCGTCAAATAGCTCCGCCCTGTTGAAATAGCCCTGAATCCGTGCACCCTGCGAAAGGCAACACCATGACAGACACATCCCAACTGCAGTACACCGCTGAGCATGAGTGGGTTTTGATCGACGGCAGCATTGCGACCGTCGGCATCACCGCCTATGCCGCCGAGAAGCTCGGCGACGTGGTTTTCGTCGAACTGCCCGAGGTGGGCAGCACGGTCGCCGGCGGCACGGTCATCGGCGAAATCGAGTCGACCAAGTCGGTCGGGGAATTGTTCGCACCGGTCAACGGCACCGTCACCGCCACCAACGATGCCGTGGTCGAGAGCCCCGAGCTGGTCAATAGCGATCCGTTCGGCGCAGGTTGGCTGATCAAGGTTGAGTTCGACACGCTGCCCACCCTGCTCAGCCCGGCCGAATATTCGGCCCTCATCGGCGAGTAGCTCATGGAAACGCAGGTTCGGCAGCAGATGCCCACGGCCTTCACCCAGCGCCACATCGGAACGACTGCAGGCGCCCAGTCCCACATGCTCGCCACACTCGGCTATACCTCGGTGGACGACCTCGTTTCCGCCGCCATGCCCGCGTCGATTCACGCAGATCTGTTTCGGCAGGATGCAGGTAGCGCCCTCCCGCCCGCCGCGACCGAGAACGAGGCCGTCGCCGAACTGCGCGCCCTGGCCGATCGCAATACGGTCAAACGCTCCCTGATCGGTCTCGGCTATTACGACACGTTCACGCCCGCTGTGATCAAGCGCAACGTGTTCGAGAACCCCAGCTGGTACACGGCCTACACGCCCTACCAGCCCGAGATCTCGCAGGGCCGGCTCGAAGCCCTCATCAACTTTCAGACCATGATTGCCGATCTCACCGGTCTGACCACCGCCAACGCGTCGATGCTCGACGAGTCGACGGCGGTCGTCGAGGGCATGCTGCTCGCCCTGCGCGCCTCCAAATCCACCTCACGCCGATTCATCGTTGACACGGATGCTTTTCCCCAGACCCACGCGCTGCTCGCCAACCGCGCCGCAGCCCTCGGCATCGAACTCGCCCAGGTCCCGCTCAGCGAGCAGACCACGGCCGAGGACCTCGGCGACTATTTCGGCGTCTTCGTGCAGTACCCGTCGGCATCTGGTCGCATCTGGAACCCGCAAGCGGTCATCGATCTTGCGCATGAAAGCAAAGCGCTCGCCGTGGTAGCCGCCGACCTGCTGGCTCTCACCCTGCTCAAGTCGCCCGGCGACCTCGGCGCCGATGTCGCCGTCGGCACGAGCCAGCGCTTCGGCGTGCCGATGGGCTTCGGCGGACCGCACGCCGGCTACATGGCCGTGCGCAAGGGTCTCGAACGCCAGCTGCCCGGCCGCCTCGTCGGCGTCAGCGTCGATGCCACCGGACACCCCGCCTACCGCCTCGCCCTGCAGGTGCGCGAACAGCACATCCGCCGCGACAAGGCCACCTCGAACATCTGCACCGCCCAGGTGCTGCTCGCTGTCATGGCCGGAATGTACGCGGTCTACCACGGGCCACAGGGTCTCACCGCGATCGCCGAGCAGGTGCACGAGCGAGCTGGCGCCCTCGTCGCCGCCTTGCGCGCCATCGACGTCGACGTGCAAAGCGACACGTTCTTTGATACCGTCCGGGTCCTCGTGCCGAGCGCGGCCGAGGTCGTTGCAAAGGCGGCGGCGAGTGGCTACAACCTGTATCAGGTCGACGAGACCACCATCAGTGTGTCGGTCGACGAGACCACCACGCTCGCCGATCTGTCTTATGTCGTCGGCGCGTTCGGCGGCCGCGATGCGTTCGGCCACGTCGACTTCGACGCCGTGGCGCATGGGCTGCCGAGCGAGTTGGGTCGCGAGAGCGAATTCCTCACCCACCCGGTGTTCAACACGCACGCTTCCGAGACCAGCATGATGCGCTACCTCAAGCGCCTCGCCGACTACGACTATGCGCTTGACCGGGGCATGATCCCGCTCGGCTCCTGCACCATGAAGCTCAACGCGGCGAGCGAAATGGAGGCCGTCAGCTGGCCCGAATTCGCCGGGATCCACCCCTTCGCCCCGAGAGCGGATGTCGAGGGTTACCTGCACCTCGTGCGGCAACTCGAAACGTGGCTCGCCGATGTCACCGGGTACGACTCCGTGTCGTTGCAGCCGAACGCCGGCAGCCAGGGCGAACTCGCCGGCCTGCTGGCCATCCGCGGGTACCACCAGTCCAACGGGCAGATCGATCGCACGGTCTGCCTGATCCCGTCGAGCGCGCACGGCACCAACGCGGCATCCGCTGTGCTGGCGGGCATGCGCGTTGTCGTCGTGGCCTGCGACGAGCTCGGTAACGTCGACCTTGCCGACCTGCACGCCAAGATCGCCGAGCATGCCGATAGCCTCGCCGCCCTCATGATCACCTACCCCTCGACGCACGGCGTCTACGAGCACGAGGTCGCCACCATTTGTTCGGCGGTGCACGCGGCCGGCGGCCAGGTCTACGTCGACGGCGCCAACCTCAACGCGCTGCTCGGTTTCGCCCGCTACGGCGATTTCGGCGGCGACGTCTCCCACCTGAACCTGCACAAGACCTTCTGCATCCCGCACGGGGGCGGCGGACCGGGCGTCGGCCCGGTTGCGGCCAAGGCGCACCTCGCGTCGTTCCTCCCGGGGCATCCGCTTGCCCAGAGCGACGAGCACTACCTGCTGGGAAGCGGGGGAGCCAGCACCACCGTCGTGCATGCCGGTGGGCCGGTCTCGGCGGCGCCCTATGGCAGCCCGAGCATCCTGCCCATCTCGTGGGCGTACGTGCGCATGATGGGCATCGACGGCCTCAAGCAGGCCACCGGCGCAGCCGTGCTCGCCGCCAATTACGTCGCGAAACGCCTCGAAAATAGCTACCCGTTGCTCTACTCGGGCGAGAGCGGCTTGGTCGCGCACGAGTGCATCCTCGACCTGCGACCGCTCACTGCGGCCACCGGTGTGACCGTCGATGACGTGGCTAAACGCCTCGTCGACTACGGCTTCCACTCGCCGACGATGAGCTTTCCGGTAGCCGGAACGCTCATGGTCGAACCCACCGAGAGCGAAGACCTCGGCGAAATCGACCGTTTCATCGACGCCATGATCGCGATCAAGGTCGAAGCGGATGCCGTAGCCGCCGGCCGCTGGCCCGCCGACGACAACCCGTTGCACAACGCGCCGCACACTGCGCAGTCGGTGATCGAGGGGGAGTGGGAGCATCCGTACGACCGGGGCACCGCGGTGTATCCACTCGCGAGCCTGGTGCGGGGCAAGTACTGGCCGCCGGTGCGGCGCATCGACAACGCCTATGGTGACCGCAACCTGGTCTGCGCCTGCCCGCCGCCCGAGGCGTTCGAGTAGAAGTTAGCTGGCCGGGGCGAGCAGCCCCGGCCACCAGGCCAGCGCGAGCGGGTAGCCGACGAACGAGAGAATGTCGAGCAGCCAGTGGGTCACCACGAGCGGCATGGTGCGCCCCCAGCGGGTGTAGCACCAACCGAACACGACGCCCATGGCGACGTTGCCGAAGAACGGCCCAACGCCCTGGTACAGGTGATAGCTGCCGCGCAGTGTGGCCGAGCTCAAAATGATGGTCCAGGGTGACCAACCGAGTTCACGCAGCCGGGTGAACAGGTAGCCGACCACGATGATTTCCTCGACCAGCGCAGCCTTCAGGGCCGCGAAGACCAGTATGGGTATGGTCCACCAGAAAGTGTCGAGCGGCGAGGGCACCACGGCCACGGTGAACCCCAACGCGCGCCCGGCCAGGTACAGCGCGAGGCCCGGGATTCCGATGACCAGCAGCAGTCCAAACCCGCCCAGCACATCCCTGCCCGGACGGGTCAGGTCGAAGCCGAGCCGGGTGAACGGATTCTGCCCGGGACGCCAGAGCAGAAACATCACCAGGGCTACCGCTCCGAGCCCGAACGCGATACCCAGAAACTGGTACGTGAAGTCGAGCCACTCACGCGGCGACTGCGAGCCGTTCAGCGTCGCCGACTGGTCGGCGAGGGGGGTCGTGTCGCTCAACCGGGCCACGATCGACACGATCGAGTACACCGCCGATGCCCCGAGCGACAGCGCGAGAACAATGCCGATCTCCCAATAGTTCCGGGAACGGTCGAGCCGGGAACTCGGCAACAGGGATGCTTGCGGCATGGCCCTATCCTGCCACCCCGCCATCCCAGGTACCCGCTTCACGATCACAGGAGCTGTACCTCCCCTTTGGGGCTACCTCGCAACATATGTGCAAAAGCGCACTGTTTTACGCTCAATAGTTGCCGAAAGGGTTGCGCGTCGATAACATTCTTCGCCCTATTACTCATTCTGGGCGAATAACAAACTAGGCTCGAAACAACCCCCCAATCTTGAGTTCGCTCTTCTGCGACCAAAATTGGGTTGACTCTACTGGCGCTCGACACGATCAAGAGCCGTGTCGGGCCCCCATTTGTGCATTGGAGCAAAAATTGAAAATCAAGAGAATGGGCATTGTCGCCATTGCTCTCGCGTCGACCGGAGCGCTCATGCTCGCTGGCTGCGCTGGTGGCGGAGCGACCACCGGTGACGACAGCGCAATCATCACGACGAACGGCAGCGAGCCGCAGATGTCGCTGATCCCGACCAACACCACCGAGGCGGGCGGCGGCAAGATCGTCACGTCGATTTTTGCCGGCCTGGTCTCCTACTCGGAGGCCGGGGGGATTGAGAACGAGGTCGCCGAATCGATCGAGTCTGACGACGCCACGACGTGGACTGTCTCGCTCAAGGATGGTTGGACCTTCAGCAACGACGAGCCGGTCACGGCTTCGTCCTTTGTCGACGCCTGGAACTACGGCGCCCTCGTTACCAACGCGCAGGGGTCCTCCTACTTCTTCGACAACATCGTCGGCTACTCCGATGTCTCCAACACCAAGGATGATCCCACCGGGGCCACTGACGATGCCGGTCAAGTTCTTCAGGTTCCCGACCCGCTCGCCGAGACCATGTCCGGCCTGAAGGTTGTCGATGACACGACGTTCACCGTAGAGCTCGCCGGCACCGAGGCCGACTGGCCGCTGCGCCTCGGCTACTCGGCCTTCTCGCCGCTGCCTGCCGTGGCCTTCGAAGACATGGACGCCTTCGGCCAAAACCCGGTTGGCAACGGCCCGTATATGCTTGCCGGCGAGGACGCCTGGCAGCACGACGTGCAGATCGAGCTCGTCACGAACCCGGACTACTCGGGGGTTCGCACCCCGAAGAACGACGGGTTGACCATCGTCTTTTTTGCCTCCTTCGACGCTGGCTACGCGGCCGTACAGGGCGGCGACCTCGACGTGCTCGACCAGATCCCCGAAGCTGCCCTCGCGACCTACGAATCCGACTTTCCGGACTCTTTCGTGAATGAGCCCGCCGCAGTGTTCCAGGCCTTCAACATGCCGTACTACCTCGAGCACTGGTCCGGTGAGGAGGGTAAGCTGCGCCGCGCCGCTCTCTCTATGGCCATCGACCGTGCCGAGATCACCGACGTCGTCTTCCAGGGCACCCGTACCCCGGCCACCGACTTCACTTCTCCAGTCATCGACGGCTATTCTGACTCGCTCGAGGGTTCCGAAGTGCTTGATTTCAACCCCGAAGAGGCTGTCGCGCTCTGGGCCCAGGCCGATGCCATCTCCCCGTACACGGGTACGTTCGACATCGCGTACAACGCCGACGGACCGCACCAGGTCTGGGTCGACGCCGTCGTCAACAGTGTCAAGAACACTCTCGGCATCAACGCGGTCGGCAAACCGTACCCGACCTTTGCTGCCTCCATCGATGACCGTGAAGCCCAGACGTTGACCGGCGGTACCCGCTCTGGCTGGCTGGCCGATTACCCCTCGCTCTACAACTTCCTCGCGCCGTTGTACCAGACCGGTGCCGGCTCGAACTACGAGGGTTACAGCAGCGAAGAGTTCGACACGCTTCTTAAAGGCGGCGCCGCGGCGTCGAGTGTTGAGGATGCCACTGCCAAGTACGTCGAGGCTCAGGAAGTTCTGCTGCAGGACCTCCCGACCATCCCGCTCTGGTACCAGAACACCTCCGGTGTCTGGTCCGACAGCGTGAGCAACGTCGAGTTCGGCTGGGATTCCGTGCCGCTCTACTACGCAATCACCAGGAACTAACAGTTCGCTCCTAGTACGTCGTTGCGAGAGGCCCGGGGGTCATTCCCCGGGCCTCTCGAGTTTCACTTAATGATTGCGATTTTCCATGCACCTGATTTCCGCCGTGTCGTCCAGCACCGTGTCGACCAGCACCGTGTCGTCAAGAACCGTATCGACCAGCACCGTGTCGACCAAGCCCCTGGGTACCTGATGCTCTGGTACACCGGCAAGCGCCTGCTCCAGATGATTCCCGTGTTCTTCGGCGCCACGTTTTTGATCTACTTCATGGTGTTCTCCCTTCCGGGAGACCCCGTCGCTGCCCTCTACGGCGACCGGCCGCCGTCGGCCGCCGTTCTCTCGCAGATCCGGGCCGAGTACAACCTCGACAAGCCGTTCATCGTGCAGTATCTGCTCTACATCGGTAACTTTTTCCAAGGCGACCTCGGTACCACTTACTCCGGTCGTTCTGTGTCCGACGTCATGGCCTCGGCCTTTCCGATCACGGCACGGCTCGCCATGCTCGCCCTCGCCTTCGAGGCGTTTTTCGGAATTTTCGTCGGTCTCATTGCCGGTCTCCGCAAGGGCAAACTGTTCGATGCGAGCGCCCTCGTCGTGAGCCTGTTGCTGATCAGCGTGCCCACGTTCGTCATCGGTTTCGTGCTGCAATTCGTGTTCGGTGTGCAACTCGGCTGGGCCCGCACCACGGTCAGTGGTGCAGCACCGCTCGACGAACTGATTCTGCCAGCGCTGGTCCTGGCATCCGTTTCATTTGCCTACATTGTGCGCCTGACCCGGGCTAGTGTGTCCGACAATCTCAACGCCGACTTCGTGCGCACCGCGACGGCCAAGGGCCTATCCCGCCCCCGTGTCGTGACCGTGCACGTGCTGCGCAATTCCCTCGTTCCCGTGATCACCTTTCTCGGTGTCGACATTGGCTCGCTTATGGTCGGTGCCATCGTCACCGAGGGCATCTTCAATATCAACGGGGTCGGTGGCACCGTTTTCAAGGCCATTCGCCTGGGCGAAGGACCAACCGTTGTCTCGTTCATTGCCGTGATGGTCGTGATCTTCGTACTCGCCAACCTGCTCGTCGATCTGCTGTACGCAGCTCTGGACCCAAGGATCCGTTATGCCAAATAAGAATCCGGGCGTGCAGCCGCACTTCGTTGCCGCGCTCGAAGACACCCCGCTCGTCGCCATCGATCGCCTCGACGAGACCGCGAAAGCTCGCAGCACCTGGGCGGATGCCTGGGAGGCGATGCGACGTCGCCCCACGTTCTGGATCTCCTCGGGACTCATCCTGCTGATCGTGCTGGTGGCGCTGTTCCCCACCTGGTTCGCTTCGGTATCGCCGACCCAGTGCCAGCTGTCGGACAGCAACGGGGTTCCGCAGTCAGGGCACCCGCTGGGATTCACCTTCCAGGGCTGCGACGTCTATGCCCGAATCATCTTCGGCACGAGTGCCTCGGTGACCGTGGGAATACTGGCTGCGGTAATCGTGACCTTGTTCGGTCTCATCGTCGGCGCCCTCGCCGGCTACTACGGCGGATTCCTCGACGGCGTCGTCTCACGGATCGGCGACATCTTCTTCGCTGTTCCCACCGTGCTCGGCGCCATCGTGTTGCTCTCGGTGCTGCCGGACCGCACTCCGGTGGTGATCGCCCTGGTCATCTCGATCTTCGCCTGGCCGCAAGTCGCCCGCATTATGCGCGGCGCAGTACTCACCGCCCGCAACTCGGACTATGTCGTGGCTTCGGTCGCGCTCGGTGTGTCGAAGTTCAAAATTTTGGTGCGGCACGTGATGCCTAATGCCATCGCCCCCGTGATCGTTATCGCGACGGTGTCACTTGGAACGTTCATCGTTGCCGAAGCGACGCTGTCGTTCTTGGGCATCGGCCTCGGTCCCGGCACGATGTCGTGGGGACGCGATATCGGTGAAGCGCAGACATCCATTCGCACGAGCCCGCAGGTGCTGTTGTACCCCTCGATCGCGCTTTCCTTGACCGTGCTGGCGTTCCTCATGCTCGGGGACGTTCTGCGCGATGCGCTCGACCCCCAGACGAGGGCACGCCGATGACCCAGTTAGCGACCGAAACCGTGAAGCAGATCCCGTCCACCGACTCCGCACCGCTGCTTGAAATTCGTAACCTCGAGGTCGGCTTCCGTACCCAGCGTGGTCTCGTGCCCGCCGTTCGCGGTGTGAACCTCATGCTCTACCCTGGCCAGACCCTTGCGATCGTGGGGGAGTCCGGTTCGGGTAAGACCACGACCGCCCAGGCGATCATCAAGCTGCTGGCCGGTACCGGCCACGTGACCGGCGGGCAGATCCTGTTCGAGGGCCGCGACCTGACCGCCCTGACCGCCGCCGAAATGCAGGCCGTGCGCGGCCGTGAGATCGGCTACGTTCCGCAGGACCCGATGAGCAACCTCAACCCGGTGTGGAACATCGGTTTTCAGGTGTCCGAAGCGATCAGGGTCAATAGTGGTCTCCGGGGCAAGGCATTGAAACAGCGCACCATCGAAGTGCTGCAGGACGCGGGGCTGGCGGATGCCGCCGACCGGCTCAAGCAGTACCCGCACCAGTTCTCCGGTGGAATGCGCCAGCGCGTGCTCATCGGCATCGGGCTGTCTGCCCGGCCGAAGTTGCTTATCGCCGATGAGCCCACGAGCGCGCTCGATGTCACCGTGCAGCGTCAGATTCTCGATCACCTCGCCACCCTCACTCGGGACTACGGCACGAGCGTTCTGTTCATCACGCACGACCTCGGCCTCGCTGCCGAACGGGCCGAACAGCTTGTGGTGATGTATAAAGGCAAGGTTGTCGAGTCCGGGCCGTCGCAGGAAATCCTGGCCAACCCGCAGCATCCATACACGCAGCGCCTCGTAGCGGCCGCTCCGAGCCTCGCGTCGCGGCGCATCCAGGCCAAAAAGAATCAGGAGCCCGCCGCCACCGAGATCTTCTCGATGGGCGGCATCGACACCGCGTTGATCACGCGCGCCACCGAACGCGAACTGGCGGCGTCGGGCAAGGACCTCATCTCGGTCGAGGGCATCAGCAAGATGTACCGCATTCGCAAATCCGGCCTGAAGTACGACGAACTCCTCGCCGTAAACGACGTGTCGTTTGGCGTGAAGAAGGGCACGACCACGGCGATCGTGGGGGAGTCCGGTTCCGGCAAATCGACGGTGGCCAAGCTTATTTTGCAGTTGGAGAGCCTCACCAGCGGGCGGATTGACTTCGAGGGGCGCGACGTCGCTGGGTTGAAGGGCCGGGAACTGCTGAACTTTCGTCGGCGCGTGCAGCCCGTGTTCCAAGACCCGTATGGCTCACTCGACCCGCAGTACAACGTGGGCAACACCATCGCTGAACCCCTGCTCGCGCACAAAGTGGGAACCCGAAAGGAACGGCAGAAGCGGGTATTGGAGCTGCTCGATCAGGTGTCGCTGCCGGCTGCGACGCAGTTTCGTTATCCGAGCGAGCTGTCCGGCGGCCAACGGCAGCGCATCGCGATTGCACGCGCCCTGGCGCTGAAGCCCGATGTCCTCGTGCTCGACGAGGCTGTGTCTGCGCTCGATGTGCTCGTGCAGGGTCAAATTTTGAACCTGCTCACCGAGTTGCAGACGGAACTGGGTCTGACGTACCTGTTCATCACCCATGATCTTGCGGTGGTGCGATTGGTCGCCGACAACGTCTGTGTCATGCAGAAGGGGCGTATCGTCGAGGCGGCATCCACCGACGACGTGTTCGACAACCCTCGGGAGCTCTACACGCAGGAGCTCCTCGGCGCCATCCCCGGTGGCGATTTCGAGTTCGGTCGCTAACCGCTCGATTCGTCCCAGACAGGCCTGACCGGCATTGCCGGTCAGGCCTGTCTGGCGTTCACTGCCGCTGAGGACCGCGGACCAGCTGTGCGGCCCTGCGGCCCTGTGGCGCTTTCCGCGGTTTGGTCGGTAAAAACGGGACAAATTCCGCGCACGGGCAGACCAGACGCAATTTTTGTGCAGAATGCCCGACTTGAACGAAAAAGAATGGACCTATTTGATAACAGTTCGACAATTTGATTGGCAAGCTGGGGATTTCTCTCTATGGTCGTAGCTAACCACGATCGACTCGCGGCCCCTCGCCGGTGTCGACGATCACTTCGCCCAGGAGGAATCTTGTCCATCAGAGGAAAACTGTTCAGGAAGAGCCTCAGCGGGGTCGCCGTTCTCGGCGTCGCTGCCCTTGCCTTGACCGCATGCACCACAGCCGGCAGCACCGCCCCGAATACAGATGCCGCGGCCAGCGGCGGCACGGTCACGGTCGCGGTGGTCAACGACTTCACGTCGTTCAATAACCAGACGCCGCAGTCCAATCTCGACACCAACGGCCAGGTCGGTTACCTCATGGGTAGCTACGGTTCGGCCTTCTCCTACATTGATAAAGACTTCAAGATCGTGCATGAAAAAAAGTTCGGCACCTTCGAGAAAACCAGTGACGACCCGCAGACCGTCACATACACGCTGAATCCCGAGAACAAGTGGTCAGACGGAGAGCCTGTGACCGCCGATGACATGGTGCTTTCCTGGGCAACCCAGGCCGGCTATTACAACAGTTCCACTACCGATGAGGCCACCGGTGAGGTGACCACCGGTACGACCTACTTCGAGATTGCGGCGAGCACTGCCGGCCTCGACACGACAGCTTTTCCCACGGTCAGCGACGACAACCTGTCGATGACGTTGGTCTACGGCACCCCCTATGTGGATTGGGAGCTGGTCAACCCGATCGGCCAGCCCGCACACATCGTTGCCAAGAAGGCCGGGCTGAGCTCTGCCGCTGATCTGACCGCCTTGCTCAAGGGGCTGCCAAAAGGCGACCCGGCCAACCCGGCGGCTCCCGACCCCACGCTCAAAGCTGCTGCGGACTTCGTAAACACCGGCTACGACGTGACCGCCTTCCCAACCGACCCCGACCTACTGGTTTCCAGTGGTCCGATGGTGCCGACCGGCTGGACCCCCGGCCAGTCGTTCACGATGGAGCGCAACAAGTACTACGTCGGCGGCATGATTCCCAAAATCGACAAGATTGTGCTGCGCGTCATCCCCGACGCGAACGCGCAGGTCACCGCGCTGCAAAACGGTGAAGTGGACATCATCAACCCGCAGGCATCCGCTGACACACTGACCGCACTGGAGAACACCGGCGCTGACGTGCTCACCGGCGACCAGGTCTCGTACGACCACCTCGACCTCAACTTCGGAGCCCCGGTCTTCGCCGACCTGAGTGTTCGCCAAGCGTTCCTAAAGACTATTCCGCGGCAGCAGATCCTTGACTCCATCGTGACCCCGGTCAACCCGGACGCCAAGGTTCTGAACTCGCAAATCTGGGTTCCGGCCAACGAACCGTACGCGGACTCGGTTGCGAACAACGGATCCAGCGACTACGCAGAGGTCGACATCGAAGGCGCCAAGAAACTCCTCGCCGGAGCAACACCAACGATCAGCATCCTCTACAACACCAAGAACCCAAACCGCGTCGATGAGTTCCAGGCCATTCAGGAATCGGCTACCAAAGCCGGGTTCAACATTGTGGACAAGGGCTCACCCGACTGGGCCTCCCTTTTGGCCGGTGGCGACTATGACGCGTCGATCTTTGGTTGGATCAGCCCGGGTGTCGGCTCTGCCGGCATTTCGCAGATCTTCTCAACCGACGGCGGTGGAAACTACAGCCGTTACACGGGAACCAATGCTGATGCCATCGCGACCCAGACCACTCTGGATCCCGATGAACTCGTCAAGATCGAGAAGCGCATGGACAAGCAGATGTTCACGGATGCCTACGGCCTTCCGATGTTCCAACTGCCCGGTGTGTTCGGTGTCGCCAAGCGCGTAAGCGGTGTGGAGTACATGGGCAACCAAACCGGCCCGTTCTGGAACTTCTGGGAGTGGTCCGTCAGTAAATAGCACGACCGAGATATACAGCTCGATCGCGCCGTTGGGCTCCTGGGCACGCCCGGGAGCCCAACTCGTGAGTCTGGCGGCATCCGTTTTTTCGCCTATTTCAGAAGTGCGAACCAACCCCTACAGCGAGGTAGCCCACACATGGTGACCTTCATCCTGAGACGTGTTCTCGTTTCCGTGCTCATCCTGGTCGCTGCATCATTTCTGATGTACGTCATGGTGGGTTATTCGGCCGACCCGCTTCAAGACCTCCGAAGCAGCAATTCGCCCAATAAGCAGCAACTGATCAACGCCCGCGTCTCGCTCCTCGACCTTGACGTTCCGCCGCCGTTGCGCTGGGTGCTCTGGATCGGAGGTGTGGCGAAATGTGCGATTCCGTTCGCCAACGCTTGCGACCTGGGCTCGACTATCTCGAATGCTCGAGTGGTCGACATCCTGCCCAACGCCCTTGCCGCGACGGTGCAGCTCGTCACCTTCGCGCTTGTGCTGGCCATTCTGCTCGGCGTGACGATCGGCATCATTACCGCCCTCCGCCAGTACAGCGGCCTGGACAATACGGTCACCTTCGTCAGTTTCTTTCTGTACTCGCTGCCCGCCTTCCTCGTTGCCGTGCTGCTGAAAGAATTCATCGCCATCGGTTTCAACGACTTTCTGCGCGACCCCGTGATCGGAGGCATAGCCTTGCTGGTCATCGGCCTCATCGTCGGGGCCATCTGGCAGTCGCTCCTCGGTGGTGACAGGCGGCGCAGACTGGTCGTCTTCCTCGTGTCGGGGCTGGCGACATCGGGTGTTCTGCTGCTGGTGAGTGCGACGGGCTGGTTCATGCGCCCGGGCCTCGGCGCGATCCCGATCATTCTGCTGGTCGCTGGGATCGCCCTCGGCTCGGCCACCCTGCTGGCCGGCCTGCGCAACCGTCGGGCACTCATCACGGCGACAATCAACGCGGTGATTGCCATTGCGGCGTACTTCACCCTGCAACCACTGTTCGACGTGTCGAGCGCGGGCACCCTGTTCATTCTCGCCCTCGCCACCATCGCCGTTGGGCTGGTCAGCGGCTTTCTGGCCGGGGGCTACGACCGGGGCCAGAACATGCGGGTCGGTCTCGTCACTGCCCTGTTTTCCGGCGGTGTCGTTCTGCTGGACCGTTTCATGCAGTCCTGGGGCGATTTGCTGTCCGCTACGAACGGACGACCGATCGCGACGGTGGGCTCGCAGACACCGGGGCTGTCCGGCGATGTGTGGCTTTCGGGCCTCGACGCCTTCGTACACCTGACCCTGCCGACAATCACGCTGCTGCTCATCTCCTTCGCCGGGTACACCCGATACTCCCGCGCCGGCATGCTCGAAGTTCTCAGTCTGGACTTCATCAGGACGGCTCGCGCCAAGGGACTACCCGAACGCACCGTGATCATGCGCCACGCCTTTCGCAACATGCTCATTCCCCTGACAACCCTCGTCGCTTTCGACGTAGGCGCCTTGCTCGGTGGCGCGATCATCACAGAATATGTCTTCGCTATCCCCGGCATGGGCAGCCTGTTCAATGCGGGCCTCGAGCGCGGTGACGTCAATCCGGTCATGGGATACTTCCTGATCGTGGCCGCGATGGCCATCACCTTCAACTTTCTGGCCGATATGGCCTATGCCGGGCTCGACCCGAGAGTGAGGATTCGCTAAATGTCCACACCGATTGGTTCGGGGCAGACCCCGCCCACCGAAATTCCGGCCGACGAACTCGCCGCCGCCAGCGCTACCCCCGAGAGCCAGGGACGTTTGATTTGGCGACGGTTCATCGGCAATAAGGTCGCCGTTGCTTCGATCATCGTCATCGCCTTAATCGTCATTTTTTCCTTCTCCGCCATCGGCGTCGGCGCCATTCCCGGCTGGTGGAAATACGACTTCAAATCACTCAATCCACAGGTGAATCAGGGTGACCCGACCCTGTCGCTCCTGCCCCAATTCCTCGGCGGCAACGGAATCTCGCTGGGCGAACATCCGTTTGGCCAGGACCGTATCGGCAAGGACTACTTCGCCATGACCATGCGCGGAATTCAAAATTCCGCGCTCGTCATGGTGGTTCTCGGCCTGATTGCCACCGTTGTCGGAGTGGTGATCGGGGCGGTCGCCGGCTACTACCGCGGCATGGTCGATGCCGTATTGATGCGAATCACGGACGTCTTCATCGTGATTCCCGCGCTCGTCATCGGCTCGGTCGTCGGCCACTGGTTCGGCAGCCTCGGCGCCCCGGTGTTGGCGGTCATGCTGGGGTTCTTCTCCTGGATGGGCATCGCCCGGCTGGTGCGCAGCGAGTTCCTGTCGCTACGCGAACGCGAGTTCGTCGAGGCCGCCCGGGTCGCCGGGGCCTCGGACGCGCGCATCATCTTCAAACACATCCTGCCCAACGCCATGGGAGTAGTCATCGTGTCGGCCACGCTCATCATGGCGTCTGCCATTTTGCTCGAGACAGCGTTGAGCTTTCTCGGCTACGGCATCCGCTCTCCCGACGTGTCGCTGGGCCTGCTGATCAGCTCCAACCAGTCGGCGTTCCAGACCCGACCGTGGCTGTTCTGGTGGCCCGGCGCCTTCATCGTGTCACTGGCGCTGCTGGTCAACTTTGTCGGCGACGGCCTCCGCGATGCCTTCGACCCGCGCCACCGCCGGTTCAACCTCAGCAAAATGCGCGAAACCCGGCCGGAGCCGGAGCTGGAGACCCAGCCGTGACGTCGCGCAGCGCCGTAGAGCTACGCCAGCAGAATGGCCACAACGGATGCCGCAGCACCCGCCGCCAGCACGCCAGCGCGACCCCAGGCCCAGACCACCGCAACGGGCGTCTGTGCCGCGAGGCCGCCATCAACCCGACCGGTCTTCTGGAGCAGGTCCCAGCGTGCGCGCACCAGTTGCGCCGCCTCCCCGGACTCACTTCCCGGCAAATCGCCGGGCCGCGGGAAGCCGCTGACGTAGGGCACCGGGTCGGTGCTCTTGCGGCGTCCGGAGCTGGTCAGGCTGCGGCCAGGCGCTGGGGCGCAAAATACCGCGAACTTACGACCCGGCGTGTAGAGGGTGAGGGCGAACTTGGTGTCCACGTGCACGAGCGCCGCCCACGGCACGACTATGGTGCGCAGCGGATTGCGAATGGTGACGGCATCATCGCTCACTCGCAGGTCGGGCCGCCAGAGCATTTCCCAGACGAACAGCATCACGAACAGGGCCGGGATGACCAGCCAACGGTTCGACGCTGTCGGGAGCAGAAACAGACTCAGCGCGCTGAGTGCGGCGACCGCGCAGAAGACCGCGGCGATGATGCGATTGAACCGCGAGTAGAAAACATTCGGAACGGCAGCGACGGGCATGCAGCCATGCTGCCAGATTTTGGCGGCAACCGCCGAAGCAGCAGCATTGACGAAAGCAGGACTTCATGACCGACCAGGTGACGACCACATTCTCCGGCCCGGTGCTGCAGGTCACTGATCTCACGGTGCATTTCGGCGTCGACAACGTCTGGGTGCCGGCCGCGCTCAACCTGAATTATTCGATCGAGCGGGGCAAAGTGCTCGCGATCGTCGGCGAGTCCGGCTCGGGTAAGAGCGCCAGCTCGATGGCCATTCTCGACCTGCTCCCCGAGAACAGCCGCATCTCCGGCAGCGTCAAGCTCAACGGCCGGGAGCTCATGGGGCTGAAGCCCGCCCAGATGCATAAGGTGCGCGGTGGCCAGATCGCCATGATCTTTCAGGAGCCGATGACGGCACTCAACCCGGTCTACACGATCGGGTTCCAGATCATCGAGACTCTGCGCGCCCATTTCGGCATGTCACCCTCACAGGCCAAGGCGCGCGCCCTGGAGCTGCTCGACCTGGTCGAGCTGCCCGATCCGCTCAAAGCCTTCGACTCCTACCCGCACCAGCTGAGCGGCGGACAACGCCAGCGCGCCATGATCGCCCAGTCCATCTCCTGCGACCCGCAGCTCCTCATCGCCGACGAACCGACGACAGCCCTTGACGTGACGGTGCAGGCCGAGATCCTCGACCTGCTGCGTAGCCTGCGCGACCGACTCGACAGCGCCATCCTGCTGATCACGCACGACATGGGTGTCGTTGCCGACCTTGCCGATGACATCGCCGTGATGCGACGGGGGGTCATCGTCGAACGCGGCACGGTCGATCAGATCTTCAACGAACCCACCCACCCGTACACCATCGCCCTGCTCCAAGCCGTTCCGCACCTCGGCCAGCGCGGTGACCAGGCGATCGACATGACGGCCGCGCTCGCCATCGGCACCGACATCGTGGTGGACGCCGTGCTCGCCGCTCGCATCGAGGTCAACGAGCGTCTGGCGAATGAGGCCGCCGCTGCAGCCCAGCGCGATAGCCGCGAAGTGGTCGTGAAGTTTGACGACGTCGTCATCGAATACCCCAAGCATGGTCGCGTCGCGGCGTTCCGCGCCGTCGACAAGGTCAACCTGTTCGTGCGCCAGGGAGAGGTTCTCGGACTCGTGGGGGAGTCGGGTTCCGGTAAAACCACCCTCGGACGTGCGGCCATCGGTCTACTCCCGATAACAGAGGGAACGCTGCACGTTGCCGGTCAGGATATCTCGAAGGCCAGCCGTGACGAGATCCATCGATTGCATAAAAGCGTCGGCATCGTTTTTCAAGACCCCTCCTCCTCGCTCAATCCGCGGATGCCCATTGGCGACAGTATCGGGGAACCCCTCAAGCTCGGCAAGGGTTTGAAGGGCGCGGCCCTGAGCGCCGAGGTGGAACGGCTGCTCGATAGCGTTGAGCTGCCTCGGTCCTATCGCAGCCGCTTTCCGCACGAACTCTCCGGTGGGCAGAAGCAGCGTGTCGGCATTGCCCGTGCGCTCTCGCTTGAACCGAAGGTGCTCATCGCCGATGAGCCGACCAGCGCGCTGGACGTATCGGTGCAGGCCCGCGTGCTGCAGCTGATCCAGGCGTTGCAGCAGCAGATGAATTTCGCCTGCCTGTTCATCACCCACGACCTCGCCGTCATCGACGTGCTGGCCGATCGCATCGCGGTCATGCACCACGGCCGCATCGTGGAAACCGGCACGCGGGATGAGATTCTGCGCTACCCGAAAGACCCTTATACCCAGCGTCTGCTGGCCGCCGTTCCGATCCCCGATCCGACCGAACAGCGTGCCCGCCGCGAACTGCGCCGCGAGCTGCTGGCCGGCGGCTCCGACAACTAGGGCCAGCACTCACCGCCTTCGTATTGGGGCCCTTCATCGTGCCTGCCGTAGCACGCTACCAACTTCGCAAAGGTCACAGACCCACAACGATTAATGGTGAATAATTCGATTTAATCAAGGTTAGACGCGGATTTGTGCGATTTCGTCGCTTTTTGTACGTAGAAGCTCTCGAGAACCCTAGGCTCTGATCAAAGCACTACAAAGCAAGGATGCTTTGCACCTGTACACATGCATTTCCTGCAAGGAGATGCAAAGGAGGATCACCGTGGTTTCGACACGTTTAAAGTTGGCTGTTGTTCGCCTAACGGATCACGAGTGTGGGTACTAGAGGCAGCGAAAAAGCTCCCACGTGGTTTTCTACATCGTTCGTCGATTCCTCAACTACTTTGTTCTCTCTGCAATTGCAACCTGTCTGGCCTACGTAGTCGCCAGTGTCGCGCTCGACCCCGCGGCGAAGTATCTCGGCCGTAACCCTCGGCCGAGCGACAGCACCATCACGAGCATTCTCGACGGGCTCGGCGTGAATCCCGACGTACCGGTACTCTCGCGGCTGTGGGAGTGGATCGTCAACCTCGTTGCGCACGGGTCGCTGGGAAATACGGTCGGCGGAACGCCGGTCGTGCAGGAAATCATCGCGCGATCGGGGGTGAGCCTGCGTCTGCTGCTGATTGGGTCGGTCATCGGAGCCATCCTCGGTGTGGTTTTCGGAGTGTGGGGTGCCGTGCGGCAATACCGTGCGAGCGACCAAATCGTCACGTACAGCTCCTACCTCATCTTCGCCACCCCAACCTTTGTCGTGGGCGTGCTGCTCATGATCGGCGCGACGGCCATGAACGGTGCGGTCGGCAAACAACTCATCAACTTCACCGGGGAATACTCCGCGGGTCTTTCCGGCCCATGGTGGGTGCTCGCGGCTGACCGGGCGGTGCACCTGCTGCTGCCCACCCTCGCCCTGGTGCTCATGGGAGCGGCCAGCTATTCGCGGTACCAGCGCAGCGTCATGCTCGATGTGCTCGCCGCCGACTATATTCGCACGGCCCGTTCAAAGGGCCGCTCGCGAAATTCCGCCCTGGTGCGCCACGGCGTGCGGGTCGCCCTCATTCCCATGTCGACATTTTTCGCCTACAGCTTCGGCACGCTCATCTCGGGCTCGATCATGCTCGAGATTGTCTTCTCATTCCATGGCATGGGCGAGTTTGCGCTGCAATCGATCACCCAGAGCGATATCAACGGTGTCGCCGGTACGACCTTGTTTCTTGCGATTCTCGTGTTGTTCTCGTCCACGCTTTCCGAGGTACTGTACGCAGCCCTCGACCCACGAGTGAGGTACTGATATGGCTGATATCGACATTAGGCCGATACCGGACACTGCGACCGCGCTGCAGAGCGAGGGGGCAGCCGACCTGGCCGGCGGCATCCGCTCTTCTAAGGCACGATCCCGCGGACGGCTCATCTGGCACCGTCTCGTCCACACACCGCGGTTCTGGGTGGGCGCGATCGCGATAACACTCATCGCTCTCTGGGCGATTCTTGGTCCGGTCTTCTACCCCTATAACGCCACGGGACGCGATTCGCTCAATATGGGTATCGGTCCCACCCAGCTTCATTGGTTCGGTACAAACGGCATCGGGCAGGATCTTTACGCACAGACACTTGTGGGGCTGCAGAAGTCCCTGGTGATCGGGCTTATCGCAGGACCGCTTGGAACCGCCATCGCAGCAATTGCCGGTTCGGTGGCCGGTTATATGGGCGGCATCGTCGACAAAGTGATCGTGTGGTGTATCAATCTTCTGCTCGTTCTGCCATCGTTCATCCTTCTTGTCATCCTGAGCCCGCTTTTCAAGGGACTCTCGTGGGTATTCCTGACCATTTTCTTAGCGGCATTTAGCTGGATGATCATGGCGCAAGTGATCCGGTCGCAAACCCGTTCGCTGCGAAATCAGGACTTCGTGAAAGCGGCGCGATACATGGGAGTGCCGATGCCGAAAATTCTCGGCCGTCACATCATTCCCAACGTCGCCTCGCTGCTCATCATCGACGCGACGCTCGGTGTCGTCGGGGCGATCATGGCTGAGACGAGCCTGAGCTATTTCGGCTTTGGTGTACGGGCGCCGGACGTGTCGCTCGGAACGCTCTTGTCCGAGGGCACCAGCGCGGCAATCACCCGGCCCTGGTTGTTCGTTTTCCCGGCCGGCGTTCTCGTGGCAACCCTTTTCGCCGTCAGCCTCGTGGGTGATGCCCTGCGGGATGCTGTCGATCCAACCTCGGGAGTAAACCGTGAGTAATTCAGTAACAGAAATCGTTGCGGCCTCGCGGCAGGTCAGCGCGCGATCGATCGCCCGCCCGCCCCTGCTCGAGGTGAAAAACTTGTCGGTGACTTTCCCGCAACGAGGTGGCCCGAGTGTGCAGGCCGTTCGGGGGATCAGCTATCAGGTGCACGAGGGAGAATTCCTCGGTATCGTCGGCGAATCCGGCTCGGGAAAATCAGTCTCATCGCTGGCCCTCATGGGACTCCTTCCGAGCGCGGCCGTGGTGCAGGGCAGCATCACGTTCGACGGCCGACCGCTCCTCGACCTCAATGACCGGGAGTTGTCGAAGATACGTGGCAAGGACATCGCCATGATCTTCCAGGACCCACTCTCGGCCATGACGCCGGTGTACACGGTGGGTGACCAGATTGCCGAGGCGCTCCTGCTGCACGATGCGGCGCTCAGCAAGAAGGCCGCGCGTGCGCGAGCGGTGGAATTGCTCACCGTCGTCGGTATCCCCGACCCACGACGACGTGCGAAGGCCTTCCCCCACGAGTACTCGGGTGGCATGCGTCAGCGTGCCATGATCGCGATGTCCATCGCGAACGACCCTCGGCTGATCGTCGCGGACGAACCGACCACGGCCCTCGATGTGACCATTCAGGCGCAGATCCTGGACGTGCTCGAAACAGCCAAGGAACTTACCGGGGCAGCCGTGGTTCTCATCACCCACGACCTGGGTGTCGTGGCCGGCCATGCAGATCGCATTGCGGTGATGTATGCCGGAAAGCTCATAGAGAACGGCTTGACGGCTGATGTTTTCGCCGACCCCCACATGCCGTACACGGTGGGGCTGCTGCGGTCCGTTCCCAACATGCAGACAGCAGGAACGCAACGGCTCGTTCCCCTCGAGGGCCGACCGCCGTCGTTGACGGCTTTGCCGAATGGATGCCCGTTCGCTGCGCGCTGCCCGATTGCGATCGATACCTGCCGTGACACGGAGCCGGAGTTGCTTCGACACCGCGCTGCGGCATCCAAGATCGTCCTGACCGGCGAGCACGACGTGACCCATGTGGCGGCCTGCCATCGCTCTGATGAGATCGCATCGGGTTCGTTGGCCAAGGGCGATATTTTTCCTCGGCCGGAACCGCTCGTCGTCAGTCAGCCCTCACAACGGCCGGGGGAGGCGCCTGTTCTCACGGTGTCGAACCTAGTGCGCCACTTTCCCCTGACTAAGGGCGGAGTGTTTTCTCGGCGTATCGGAACCGTGCGGGCGGTCGACGGAGTCTCATTCTCAGTCTTACCTGGGCAAACCCTCGGTCTGGTCGGGGAGTCGGGGTGCGGTAAATCAACCACGATTCTCGAAGTTCTCGAGATGACCAAGCCCCAGGGCGGCCAGATTCTGATCGACGGAACTGACGTGGCGAAGCTTAATCGCGTCGACAAGCTGCGCCTGCGTCGTGACGTGCAGATCGTCTTTCAAGACCCCATGGCGGCTATTGATCCCCGGCTTCCGATCGGCGACATCATTGGCGAACCGCTGACCGTGCACGGTGTGAAGACCGAAGCCCGGCGGGAGCGAGTGCGCGAGCTACTGGACCTCGTGGGCCTAGACCCGCTCATGGCCGACCGTTACCCGCACGAATTCTCGGGGGGGCAACGCCAACGCATTGGTATCGCCCGTGCCTTGGCGACCAATCCTCGCCTGGTCGTGCTCGATGAGCCGGTATCAGCACTGGACGTGTCGATCCAGGCCGGTGTGATCAACCTGCTCGAAGATCTCAAGGAGCAGCTCGGTCTCTCCTACCTGTTCGTGGCTCACGACCTGGCCATTGTGCGACAGATCGCTGACACCGTGGCCGTCATGTACCTGGGCCGCATCGTGGAATACGGGCCGGTGGCCGATGTATTTGCGCATCCGCGGCATCCGTACACTCAGGCACTGATTTCCGCAGCCCCGATTCCTGACCCGGTCATCGAGCGTAGCCGCCAGCGTGTGCTGCTCGCGGGTGACCTGCCGAGCCCCACCGAGCAGATCGACGGGTGCAATTTTCGCAGCCGCTGCCCGCTGTTCACGACCCTCGGCCCTGCGGCGCAGTCGCTTTGCGCCGAATCCGACCCACAACTGACCCCTGACGGCACGGTTGAAGCAGCTTGCCATCACATGGGCGTTACCAAAACTTATCTGACCGCACAGTCCAGCAATGTACAGAAATAGTCCCACCAAGAATCAAAGGAGAATCCCTATGAGACGGAAAAGTACTGCGTTCGCAGCAGTTGCCGTTCTGAGTGCGTCTGCCCTGTTCCTCACGGCATGCGCGCCCGGCAATACCGCAGAAAATGGTGCCGCCGACACCCCGAGTGGTGCGGTGCCGTCTACGGCCTGGGACAGCGCCACGGCCGACCAGATCACCGATGGGGGAACGCTCAACCTGGCCATCAACGCTATGCCGGCAAACTGGAACCTCGCCCACGTCGATGGCAACGAGGTCGATACGAAGACCACCATCTCGCCCACTGCTGGCAGCATTTACTCCATCGGCGAAGACGGAACACCGGAGCTCAACCCCGACTATGCAACGTCGGTCGAGCTCATCAGCGAAGATCCCCAGGTCGTCGAGATCAAGCTCAACCCGGACGCCGTCTGGCAAGACGGCACTCCCATCACCTACAAGGACTACGAGTCCACCTGGGGTGCCATGAGCGGTGCCGATGAGGCCTACCAGCCGGCCTCGAGCGCGATCTGGGAAGAGATCGAATCGATAGAGCCGATCGAGGGGGACTTCGACTTCACGGTGACGTTCAGCAGTGTCAACGCGGACTGGCAGTCCGTCTTTGCGGACCTGCCTGCTATTCTTCCGGTTGCTGCCACCTCCACGTCGGAGGCCTTCAACACCGGCTACATCACGTCGCCGATACCGTCCAGCGGACCGTTCATGATTTCGGACATTGACACGACCGGCCAGGTCGTCACGCTCACCCGCAACCCGGTGTGGTGGGGTCAGACTCCCAAGCTGGAGACCATTTACGTAAAGGTCGTCAGCGGCGACGCGCAGGCGGCAGCATTCGGCAACTCCGAAACGGACGTGCTCTACATTTCGTCCAACGCCGACGCCTACCAGACCGCCCAGGGACGAACGGATGCCCAGATCCAGTCTTCCGGTGGCCTCACCTGGACGCACGTGACCTTCAACGGTTCCAAGGGGCCGCTCGCCGATGTGAAGATGCGTACAGCGCTTGGTCACGCCATCAACCGGTCCGTTATTTCCGAATCAGCCAACACCCCGGTGGGCGTTCCTGCCACCGAGCAGGGAAGCTACATCTTCATGCCCGGTCAGAAGGGGTTCGTAGACAACGTCGGTGACGCGATCGGCTTCGACGTCGACAAGTCCAAGGCACTTCTCGATGAACTCGGTTACACGGAAGGTGACAACGGCGTGCGTGAGAAGGATGGCACCCCTCTCGTTCTCACCATGACGATCCCAGCCGAGACGGCCACGAACAAGCAGCGTGCCGTTCAGGTGCAGGCTGACCTCAAGGATGTCGGCGTGACTGTTGAACTGAACGAGGTTCCCGCGGCTGGATTCTTCTCCGACTACGTCATCACGGGCGACTTTGAAATGACGGGCTTCTCCTGGGCCGGTACCGCCTTCCCGATTTCGTCGTCGGAGGCGTTGTTCTCCCCGGTCGGTTCCGAGTCGAACTTCACCGGGATCACCGATGACTCGCTCACCGGTCTCTTCGACGAAGCAAACACCGAGCTCGATCCCGAGAAGCGCCTGGTGATCGCCGACAAGATCGACAAGGTGCTGGCCGCCTACGTGCCCATCATTCCGATCGCACCGCTCCCCAACGTGTACGCGGTCAAGGACGGTCTCGTGAATTACGGAGCCACCCAGTTCGAAACCGTCGACTGGACCCTCGTCGGTTGGAAGAGCTAACCGACTCGCAGTACTGATACGCGGGGTGAGGCCATCCGGTCTCGCCCCGCTTGTGAGTTCCTCCGGGCTCGCCGTCCGCCGGAGCGTAAAAATCATACGGTAGGATACTACTTTGGGTCACACTATGACCCTTGGTATCCATTCTTCGTCGCGCGCGAGACTCTGCGGCACTCATTCTTCGTAAGGATTTATTTTTATGGCGATTGCTACACGCAATAACCTCCGAAATGTTGCAATCGTTGCTCACGTTGACCACGGTAAAACGACGCTGGTCGACGCGATGCTCAAGCAGACCGACTCTTTCGCGGACCACTCTCACGTTGAAGAGCGCGCGATGGACTCGAACGAGCTCGAGCGCGAAAAGGGCATCACGATTCTCGCCAAGAACACGGCGGTTTCGTACAAGGGCATCCACGCCACTGAGGGTCCCATCACGATCAACGTGATCGACACCCCGGGCCACGCCGACTTCGGTGGCGAGGTCGAGCGCGGACTGTCCATGGTCGACGGCGTTGTGCTCCTCGTCGATGCTTCAGAGGGCCCGCTGCCGCAGACCCGTTTCGTACTCCGCAAGGCGCTCGAAGCCAAGCTTCCCGTTATCCTGCTGGTCAACAAGACCGACCGTCCCGACGCCCGCATCGACGAGGTCGTGGCCGAGAGCCAGGACCTCCTCATCGGCCTCGCGAGCGATATGGCCGACGACTTTCCCGACCTCGACCTTGACGCCGTCCTCGACGTACCCGTCGTCTACGCGTCGGGCCGTAACGGTGCCGCCAGCTGGAACAAGCCCGAAGACGGCACCCTGCCGGACAACGACGACCTCGAGCCCTTGTTCGATGCGATCCTCAAGCACATCCCGGCACCGACCTACGACGACACGCACCCGCTACAGGCGCACGTCACCAACCTCGACGCATCGCCGTTCCTTGGCCGTCTCGCACTGCTGCGCATCTTCCAGGGCACGATCAAGAAGGGCCAGACCGTGGCCTGGGTGCAGCAGGACGGCACCGTCAGCAATGTGAAGATCACCGAGCTGCTCATCACCAAGGCGCTCGACCGCTACCCGACCGAGAGCGCCGGCCCCGGCGACATCGTCGCCGTAGCCGGTATCGAGAACATCACCATTGGTGAGACCCTCGCCGACCCCGACGACGTGCGCCCCCTGCCGACCATCACGGTCGACGACCCGGCCATCTCGATGACCATCGGCACCAACACGTCGCCGCTCATGGGCAAGGTCAAGGGCCACAAACTCACCGCCCGCATGGTCAAGGACCGCCTTGACCGCGAACTCGTCGGTAACGTCTCGCTCAAGGTCGTTGACATTGGACGCCCGGACGCGTGGGAGGTTCAGGGCCGTGGTGAACTGGCCCTCGCCATCCTGGTCGAGCAGATGCGTCGCGAAGGCTTCGAACTCACCGTTGGCAAGCCGCAGGTGGTTGTCCGGCGCGTTGACGGCAAGATCCACGAGCCTTACGAGCACCTCACCATTGATGCGCCCGAAGAATACCTCGGTGCCATCACGCAGCTGCTCGCAGCCCGCAAGGGTCGCATGGAGAACATGGCCAACCACGGCACTGGCTGGGTTCGCATGGAATTCATCGTTCCGTCACGTGGATTGATCGGCTTCCGCACCCAGTTCCTCACGGACACGCGTGGTACCGGTATCGCCAACGCGATTCTGCACGGCTACGAGCCTTGGGCCGGCACCATCAACACCCGCACAAACGGTTCCATCGTGGCCGACCGCTCCGGTGCTGTCACGCCGTTCGCGATCATCAACCTGCAGGAGCGCATGTCGTTCTTCGTGCAGCCGACCAGTGAGGTTTATGAAGGCATGGTCATCGGCGAGAACTCGCGCGCCGACGACATGGACGTGAACATCACCAAGGAAAAGAAACTGACCAACATGCGTCAGTCCAGTTCCGACACGTTCGAGTCGATGACGCCGCCCAAGGTGCTTTCGCTCGAGCAGTGCCTCGAATTCGCTCGCGAAGACGAGTGCGTCGAGGTCACCCCTGCTGCCGTGCGTATTCGCAAGGTGGAGCTGACAGCATCCGCTCGCTCACGCCAGGTTTCACGCGTCAAGAAGATGGACGCGAACTAGCCAGTTTCGCTCCCGAGATCGTAAAGAGTGCCGCTTTGACCAGGTCAAAGCGGCACTTTGTGCATCCTCGCGGTATACACATTCGCATAACGTGAAAGGTTTTTTCATGACAACCAGCAGACCAATACGGCGAGTTGTTCTCGCTCTTGTAGTCGCTGCAGCCGGGTTACCGCTCCTGGCGGGCTGCTCCGTGGGCGAGTCCGTGCGCGATAGCGTCAATGGCGCCGTCAACGGGGCTGTTCAGGACGCGACGGGCGGTGACGTCAGCCTCGGTGGGCAGCTTCCCGCCGACTGGCCGACCGAAATTCCTGTGCTCGACGGAGAGGTTCTCTTCGCGACCGGTGGCCTGGGCGAGAGTGGGGTCGGTGTCTGGGTCGTGACCGTCAGTACCACGTCGACGGCTCCCCTGGACGACGCGCGGGCCCAGCTGTTGGCGGCGGGCTTCACCGAAGTTGTGGCCGGAGTCGACGCTGAGGTGGTCACAATGGCGAACGCGGCTTACGGCGTCGTCGTCGCTGGCAATTCCGATGGTGTTCTCTACACCGTCACTCCGGTGCCGGCGCTCGGTTAGGCGACCAGGGCTGCGCCGACGTAACTCTGGTCGGAGATGCCTCCGGGAACGGCGAAAAGGGCGCTGCTGACGTGCCGAATGTACTCGTTGAGCGCATCGTGCTTGGCCAGGTTCAGCTGCGACGCAGTAATTTGGCACCGTTGTTCTGGGCTGGATGCGCCAGCCGCACGTGTGCAGCAGCACCGATGAGTGGATGGTCTGCCCGGCCGGCCAGGGCGGAGTTGGGCTCGGTGAACTCGGTGCTGCCGAAGAGCGGAGACCCTGACCCCATGGTGATCCCGAACACAGCCTCTTGCTCGCTGTGAATCGAGAGGTCCCAGGTCTCGATGGTCACGCGGATGCGCCGCGCCACCAGGTAGAAGCCGCCCACCAGCCAGGCCGGGCCGTCGGACGCCGACACCCAGACCTGATCGGTGACGACCTCGTCGAGCAGGCCGATGGCACCATTGGACTGCTGCGACAGGGTGAAACTCACACCCTGCACCTTTGTGTGCAGGGTGTCGGTGTCGGTGTCGGTGTCGGTGATGAGTTGCTGCGTGAAGGCTGCGCGCTTCTCGGCGCTGTAGGGCTCGAAACTGGTTTCAGCCTCGGCTGGCCAGAGATCCTTCTCGATCGCGTGCCAGGCGGTCCGGTCCTGGCCCTCTTCGAGGTCGGCCTCGCGCAGGTCGAGCTTGGGGTCAAGGTCGCCGAACGAGTCGGTGCCCGTGACGAACTGGTCGATCTAATTAGAGACGTATGAGGCGTAGTCGGAGTTGGCGGTGTCGATCTGGGCGGCGCGGTCGACGTTGACGGTGGCGGCGGCATCCGTTTTGGTGGCGGTGAATTCGGCCTTGCCGACGCTGTCGCCGGCCATCCCCGGCTTACAAGCGGTGAAGTAGCTGCCGGCGTCGAGTTGCACGACGAGGTCGCGACTGAGACCGGGGCCGATGTTCTCGGCCTCGCTGACGATGCGCAGGCCGTCGGCGGCTAGCAGGTAGAACTCGGTCACCTGATCACCGGAATTGGTGACCGAGAAGCGAATGCTGCCAGCCGGCGCCTCGTTGGCTGATACTGCGCAATTCGTCGCGCTGCTGTCTACGGCGAGGGCAGTGTGCGAGGCGGCCGGGTTGTTTGCGACGCAGCCGCTGAGCAGAGTGACACCGAGAACACCGACGCCGAGTAGGCGGGCATAACGTAAGACACGAGGCATGAAGATCCTTTGGCAGAGAGATGAGAAGTCAGTGCGCGGCAACCGGAACGGGCGCCGGCGTCTGGGGTGCGGTCTGAACCGGGTGGGTGTTCGTGCGGCCATGGCGGCTTTTTTTGATGAAGAGGCTCAGTGTCGGCACGGCGTAGGCCAGCCAGGCGAACATCTCCAGCCAGGTAGTGGCGGGAGAGAAGTTCAGGGTGCCCTTGAGTAGCGTGCCATACCAGCTGTCCGGCGGCACGGCGGCGCTCACGTTGAAGGCCAGGGCATGCAGGCCGGGCAGGAATCCGGCTTCCTGCAGGTCGTGCACGCCGTAGGAGAGTACGCCCGCAGCGACGATGATAAGAATCGCGCCGGTATAGGTGAAGAACTTGGACAGGTTGATCTTGAGCATGCCGGCGTAGATCAATGCGCCGAGGCCGATCGCCGTCGCGATGCCGAGCGCCGCGCCGAGCAGCGGCATGGTCGTCGCCCCGGTGGCCTGCACGGCGGCCCAGAGGAACAGGGCGGTCTCGATACCCTCACGACCGACCGCGAGAAAGGCGACGAGAACGAGGCCGAGACCGGTGCCGACAAGGTGCTTGTCGATGTTGCCCTGCAGGTGCCCCTTGAGGTCGCGTGCGGTGCGCAGCATCCAGAACACCATCCAGGTCACCAGGCCGGTCGCGACGATCGACAACACGCCCCCGATGGTCTCCTGTGCGGTGAACGAGAGACCATAGGTGCCATAGGTGAGCAAGGCGCCGATGCCGAGGGCGAGGAGCACGGCCAGGCTCACGCCGATCCAGATGCGCGGCAGCACGTCACGACGGTTGATTTTCACGATGTAGGCGATGAGAATCGTCACGATCAGCGCGGCCTCAAGGCCTTCGCGCAGGCCGATCAGGTAGTTTGCGAGCACAGGGTCCCTCGAATAGTTCGGGCAAGTTTCGGGTGAAAGCTTTGGTAAGGCTATCCTTACCGAATCCGACTCTAGTCGGAACGCCGCGAACGTGTCTAGTTATAATTTGACTCGGGCACGGGTATTACCCAGCAAGATGAATAGCCAGCAGAACAGAAACGGTGCGTACGCCCATGGTCATGTCCGGCAGCGGCGAGCGAATCCTGTTCGTGCATGCCCGGCCCGGCGACGAATCCGCACTTACCGGCGGCACGATTGCCCGGCTGCGCGCCGATGGGTCACGGGTGGTTGTGCTCTACGCCGGTGCTCTCATCGAAGCGGACGCCGCGATCTTTGCGGCGTTGGCCGAGCTGGGGGCGCGCAGCTGGCACCGCTTGCCCCAGGTCTCCGCGCTCGAATTGGTCTCGACTTTTCGAGAGGCCATTGACGCACTCGGGGCAACCGCAGTGGTCGTTGGCGCCGTCGATGACGGTCTGCGTGTGGTCGCGACGACCGCCGCGCACGACGCCGGCCTGCCGGTGTTCCTGGCCTGCACGGTGCGGCAGGCAGCCGGCCAGCGTCTCATCGCCATCGACGTCGGCGCTCACCTCGACCAGAAACTGCGCGCACTCTCGCACTTCCCTGCGCGCTGGATGCTGACCGAGCACACCCGCGTCCTGGTGGACGGGGCCATCGATGTCATCACCGACACCGAAACGTTCCTGAGAGCGGATGCCCCGCGCACAGCGCTGCCCGCGCCCACCCGACGGCCCGCGCGCCCGACCCTGGCGAACCGTTCGTTGGGCGGTCTCGGCGGACTGGTTCTGGGCATCCTCTTCGGTGTGCTGGGAACCATCGCTCACCAGGCCACCCTGACCCTGTTCGGGGTGGCGCTGCCGATTGGCCTGACAATCGCGTTCGTCGGCATCGGAGCGCTGCTGATCGGGCTGCGCCTTGTCGTGGGGGACAGGTTCGTGGTCGGCCTCGCCGCGACGGGATTGCTCCTGACCATTTTTGTGCTGTCACTGCGCGGTTCCGGGGGGTCGGTGCTTGTGCCGGCGGGCCTGCCCGGGACCCTGTGGACTGTTGTTCCGGCGCTGATCGCGGCTTTCGTGCTGGCTTGGCCGAAACTGCCGCCGCGCCGACGTTAGCCGGCTGCGCGTAATACGGAAAGAGGCCTGACCGAGGGGGCGTACAATCAGGTGTCCGCTCTCGAAGGGAACCCCCAGCCTGTGACGTATGTGATCGCTCTTCCGTGCGTTGATGTCAAAGATCGTGCCTGCATCGATGAATGCCCGGTGGACTGCATTTATGAGGGCGAACGCTCCCTCTATATCCATCCGGACGAGTGCGTCGACTGCGGCGCCTGCGAACCGGTCTGCCCGGTTGAGGCCATCTACTACGAAGATGACCTGCCCGAACAGTGGTCCGACTACTACAAAGCCAACGTCGAATTCTTCGACGACATCGGCTCCCCCGGCGGAGCCGCCAAAATCGGCGTCCTCGCCAAGGACCACCCCGTCATCTCCGCACTGCCACCACAGGTTCAGCACTAAGCGATTTTCGTGCTGAAGCCGCTTCCGGACTACCCCTGGGACCAGATGGTTCCGTTCGCCGAACAGGCTCGGCAGCATCCAGGCGGGATCGTCGACCTGTCGATCGGTTCACCGGTCGATGCCACGCCCGACGTCGTGCAGCAAGCGCTGCGCACCGCAACGGATGCCCACGCTTATCCGCAAACGGTCGGCACGCCCGCCCTGCAGCAGGCGATCAGCGCCTGGTATGCCCGGCGCCGCGGTGTCACTGGGCTGGAGCCCAAGAACGTGTTGCCCACGATTGGTTCCAAGGAGCTCGTGGCGCTCATGCCGTTCATGCTCGGCCTCGGCGATGGCGACACGATCGTGCACCCGCGGGCGGCCTATCCGACCTACGCGATCGGCGCCGCTATTGCCGGTGCTAAGGCCGTGGCCTCTGATGATCCGGCCGAGTGGCCCGAATCGACCAAGCTGATCTGGCTGAACAGCCCCGGAAACCCGGACGGCCGAGTCTTGTCGGTCGACGACCTGCGCGCTGCCGTTGCGCGCGCCCGCGAACTCGACGCCGTGATCGTGAGCGACGAGTGTTACGCCGAGCTTGGCTGGGACGCGCCGTGGAATGCCGAGGCCATCCCGAGCATCCTTGACCACCGAGTTATTGACGGCGACCGACGCAAAATCGTCGCTATCTACTCGCTCAGCAAGCAGTCCAATATGGCCGGCTATCGGGCGGCCTTCGCGGCCGGCTGTAGCGGCGTACTCGAGCGCCTGCTGACCGTGCGTAAACACGCCGGCCTCATGCTTCCGGCGCCGCTGCAGGCGGCAATGATCGCCGCTCTCGGCGACGACGAGCACGTGAGCGTTCAGAAAGAGCGCTATCGCGCACGCCGCGCTGTGCTGCTTCCCGCGCTGGAGCAGGCCGGCTTTCGCATCGATCGCAGCGAGGCGGGGCTCTACCTGTGGGCGACCGAGGGACGACCCGCATGGCAATCCATCGAACGGATGGCCGCCCTCGGCATTCTGGCCGGTCCCGGTCCGTTCTATGGCGATGTCTACCCTGAGCACGTGCGATTTTCGCTCACCGCGACCGACGAGCGTATTGCCGCAGCAGCAGCACGCCTGGTGGTCTGAAGCAGCGTTTGTCTGGGCTTGGGGCTTGTGGACTTCTGCCAACGAATCGACCGAAGTCTTAGCTGATGCAACAGCGGGTGGTCAGGCCGATTAGGCTGTAGTCGCGACGGAGTCGACCACAGCATCTTGATCACTGGCCGATTCAGTGACGCGTCGTCACATTTCATCCGGCAGTGATACCCGAGGAGGCTCCGTGACCGACGTCGCGCAGCACACAACATCCGGCGAACCGATCAGCGCTGACCCGAATAAGGTCACCATCACTTTTCCTGGGGGGAGTGCAGAGTTCCCGATCCTGACCAGTGTGGACGGCGTGTCGAGCATCGACATCTCCACCCTGACCAAGAAGACCGGCCTCACCACGCTGGACTACGGTTTCGTGAATACTGCGGCAACTCGCTCCGCGATCACCTATATCGACGGTGACGCCGGTATCCTGCGCTATCGCGGGTATCCGATCGAACAGATCGCTCAGAACTCGAACTTTCTCGAGACGGCTTGGCTGTTGATCTACGGTGATCTGCCCAGCGCGAGTGAACTGGCTAACTTTGACGATCGCATCCGCCATCACACGCTGTTGCACGAAGACATGCGTCGGTTCTTTGATTCCCTGCCGCACAAGGCGCACCCGATGAGTGTGCTCGCCTCGGGCGTCTCGGCCCTGTCTACGTTCTACCAGGACTCGCTCGACCCGAGGGACCCGGAACAGGTCGAGATTTCGACCATTCGCCTTCTGGCCAAGCTGCCGGTAATGGCCGCCTACGCGCACAAGAAGAGCGTCGGTCAAGCCTTTCTCTACCCCGACAACTCCCTGAGCTTCGTCGACAACTTCCTCAAGCTCAACTTCGGCAACATGGCCGAGCCCTACGAGATCAACCCGGTCGTCAGTAAGGCCCTTGAACGCCTACTCATGCTTCACGAAGATCACGAGCAGAACGCGTCGACCTCGACGGTTCGCCTGGTCGGCTCGACGGAGGCCAACCTATTCGCGTCGGTCTCCTCCGGCATCAACGCGCTGTTCGGGCCGCTGCACGGCGGCGCCAATGAAGCCGTATTATCGATGCTCGGTGAGATCCAGGCATCTGGCCAGGGCGTCGAAAAGTACGTCGAACGCGTCAAGAATAAGGAGCAGGGCGTTAAGCTCATGGGCTTCGGGCACCGGGTCTACAAGAACTACGACCCGCGCGCCACTCTGGTCAAGGAGAGCGCCCATGAGGTATTGGCCGCCCTCGGCGTGCAGGACGACCTGCTCGACATTGCGCAGGAACTTGAGCACATTGCGCTCAATGACGATTACTTCAAGGAACGTCGCCTGTACCCCAATGTCGACTTCTACACCGGCGTCATCTACAAGGCGATGGGCTTTCCGACGCGCATGTTCACCGTGCTCTTCGCGATCGGTCGTCTGCCCGGCTGGGTTGCGCACTGGCGTGAGATGAACGAGGATCCGGCCACCAAGATCGGCCGCCCGCAGCAGCTCTACGTGGGCTCCCCGGCCCGCGACTACCCGCGCAAATAGCATCGCTGCAGCACTCTTCCTGCGCTAATGACTCAGTACTGAAGACCCCGCTCGCTGGGAACAGGGCGCAATCATGGGTCGATAGCGCGGTCGCGCGAGCTACTGGTGGGTGCCTGAAGAGCAATAGCTTTGATGTGCTCTGGTGACTGGTGACTGGTGACTGGTGACTGGTTACTGGTTACTGGTGACTGGTGTGACGCGCGCTGACGCGGTGGCCTGCGTCGGCCGACGGCGCAGTAATTATTTGTGGGTACTTCCGCACGGTCGAGCGTGCGGACCGACGCCCCGAATCACTCGGACGACGGCTGTCCCGCGTTGAGCGCGCCTTCCGCCGTCTGCCCTCCGCTTCTAGCTTTTCGCTTTTGGCCGGAGCTGGCATGGACCTCCGGAACGTATTCGTGGGGCGGAATATGCACGGGAATAGTCTGTGAAAGGGCGCCCAGCCGTGGTGTCCGTCACTGAAAGGTTCGCCCATGACTCTGCTCCAGATGACTGCGTCCGTGATACTTGAGACGGCCACATCCACGACTCCGCGCCCAACGCAGGCGCTGCCGACCATCATTCAGGGCGGCATGGGCGTTGCCGTGTCATCGTGGCAACTCGCCCGCGCGGTGTCCAAGGCGGGGCAGCTCGGTGTCGTCAGCGGTACCGCTCTCGACACGGTCATCGCAAGGCGCTTGCAGGACGGCGACGCGGGTGGCCACGTGCGCCGCGCGTTGGCTCACTTCCCGGTGCCGGCCCTGGCCGACCGCGTACTGCGGAAATACTTTCGGGCCGGTGGCCGTCGCTCTGGAATTCCGTACCTTCCCATCGCGAAGGTCAGCCAGCATCCGCTCGTGAAATCGCTAGAGCTGAGTGTCGTCGCGAACTTCGTTGAAGTCTGGCTGGCCAAGGAGGGCCACGATGGTTTGGTCGGCATCAATTTTCTTGAGAAGGTGCAATTGGCCACCCCGAGCGCGGCCTACGGAGCAATGTTGGCTGGCGTCGACTATGTGCTGATGGGAGCTGGAATCCCGGCCGAGATACCTGCGTTGCTCACCGGACTGGCCCGGCACGAGACCCGGGCGCTCGACCTGCACGTCGAGAACTCCACCACCAGATACTCCGTCGAGTTCGATCCGGAAGCCCTTACCGGTGGAGGACTGCCGCCGTTACACCGCCCCCGTTTTCTGGCAATCGTCGCTGCCCATGTGCTCGCTGTGTACCTGACCCGGGAGGAGTCGACGCGTCCCGACGGCTTCATCATCGAAGGGCCGCGAGCCGGCGGGCATAATGCGCCGCCGCGCGGACGCGGTTCCCTCGATAACGACGGCCAACCCGTCTACGGCCCCCGGGATGATGCCGATCTGGCGAAGGTCGCAGCGGTCGGCCTACCGTTTTGGGTCGCCGGCGGTTACGGTACCCCCGAGCGGGTCAGCGAAGCGCTCGCGATTGGTGCTGCTGGCGTTCAGGTGGGGACTCTGTTCGCCCTCTCGGTCGAATCCGGCCTCGACGATACCCTGCGGGAGCAGCTGCTCCGCCAAATCGACGGCCAGGGGCTGGAGATTCGTACCGATCCGCTGGCCTCTTCGACAGGATTCCCGTTCAAAGTCGCGACGCTGCCGGGAACCCTGTCGGACGCCACCCTGTATGAAGAGCGCCCACGCCTATGCGATCTCGGTTATCTCCGGGTGCCGTACGAACGTTCCCCCGGAGTGCTCGGCTACCGGTGCCCAGCCGAACCGGTCGCGACGTTTGTGCGCAAGGGCGGTTCCAGCGCGGAGTCCGCCGGCCGCAAATGCCTGTGCAACGCCCTCACGGCCAACGTCGGACTCAGCCAGACCCGACGAGACGGATACGAGGAGTTGCCGCTGGTCACTCTCGGTACTGACCTCGACGGGGTCACCGCCTTGCGTGCCGCGCACCCCCAGGGCTGGTCCGCCACCGAAGCCGTAGCCTATCTCGAGTCTAAATCTCGATGGCAGCCCACGGACTGAACCGGCGCAGTGCGGGTTTCAGGCGTGCGGGTACACCCGGAAAACTGAGCAGGGGAGAGTCTTATCGGTCGGGTTATGGCCGAGGTAGCGGTATCGGTGATTTGAGGCCGGGACGTTGTCGCCACGACGAGCGCGCACATGGAGTTGCGGTGAATCTCTCGATGTCGAGCGTGTGGTGGTTGTGTCGTTCAGCAGCCGGGTCCGCGGGGGTTGGTGTTGCAGTCTTGGGCGACGAGCACGGTGGATTCGTTGGCGGCGATAACGGTGAAGGGGGCTGACGGCACGGTGACGATGCCTTCGACGGGTCGCCAGCCTTGGTCGCCGAAGCTGTAGTCGGCACGGTAGTCGACGGTGAGGACGACCGTGTGGGTGCCTTTTGTTGTGTAGGTGTGGCTGGTGGTGGTGTTGGAGAATTCGGCGAGGTTGAGGTTTTTCCAGTTTGAGCCGTTTGTTGGGGTTGAGGTGGTGTTGCTGTCTCCGTAGTTCCAGTGGTAGCCGATTGGGGTGAACATGACTTGGGCGGGTTGGCCGAGGAGTAGTCCTTCTTGGATTTGAGCGGATGCGTCGGCCCAGAAATTTGTGGGCAGTCCGACGATGGTCCAGCCGTTGGGTTCCATGTTTGTGGGGGCGGCGTAGGCGGGGAAGTTTTGCAAGTCGGAGACGTGCACGATGGTGGAGGGGGAGCATGCGGTGCAGGGAGTTGTGGGGGTGTTGGGGCGGGCGAGGGGTAGGAAGGAGCCATTGCCGCAGGGGATGGTCTTGATGCCCGGCTTCGCAGGGTCGCCGTTTGCGCAGACCGTCGGTGCCGCTGGCGTGCCCGACCCGCCGCGTCCTCGTCGTGGGTGACTTCCGTTTCCGGTTCCGGTTCCGGTGCCGCTGGAGCCCGTCGTCGTATCTGCCGTCAGGTCAATGCCCGGACCAACCACGATTGCTTGAGCACGCGGCTCCGATGATGGGCAATCGTCGGCAGACTGTCCCAGTTGCGTGCAGCCGAAGGCACTAGACGCACCGATCGAGCAGAATGCGATCGACACGATTGTCAGCGTCACCCACAAAAATTTTGACCGGTCCATGTGTCTTCCTTATCGACTAGAAGTTTCGATGCGTCCGTATCACTTGAAATTAATGCAACCTGGGTTGGTGTGCGTTCGGAGCGGTTTGCCGGGGTGACATCTGCCCCTGCTTTGTCAACGATTCGGAGGCCGGAAACGTCCGCGCACAAATAGAGGCTGACTTCAACATGTCCTGGTGAGGGTTCGGAGAAGCTCATGAGTGAAACAGTGTCAAACGAAATTGCGCCTCGCCCGACGTGACCCGACTCGGCAAAGCTGTCCACTGATGCCGTTACCTCGGGAAGATATCGTTTGCTGACCAACCCGCTGAAGGTATCGAAACCATTCCCAGCTTGGGGTGATGCTGCGAATTCGTTGGAGCCCAGCGTGTATGCGGCATATGCGGCCCGCGCGGCCGCCAACGCCTCGTCGTTCGAGGCGAAGACCGGTGGAGTTTTGGTGGGCGCGGCGGTCGCATCGGCGCCAGCCACCGCAGACTCGCTGGGTGCTGGCTCGAGGGCAGCCGTGCACCCGCTGAGCGTGGCGCTAGCGATCGACAAAATAAAGGCAGCGAGCACAACTTTGTGCGCGCGATAACAACGCGGCGAATTTCGCATGCGGTCACCCTAGACCGGATTGCCGCAATCCCATTTAAGTTATGCACAACCTGGTGAAACGGTGCGAATCGGTCTAGGAGTGTGACCCATCCTCACGCGACCAATCGTCTGTCGCAGCGTGCCGACTGGTCGCGCGTCGAGTTACGGGCCTTACGTGGCATTGTTGTGGTCGTTCTGGCTTTCTGTTCGCTGACTGGCACGTGAGAAGTGGGCCTCACGTGACGCTGCTTGACCGGGTGTGACGGGACCGAGTTAAGTGGGACTGAGTAGCCGGCGCGGATCGAAGTCGCCTTAAATCGGTCGACGTACGAGCAGAAACATTTTTTTGGGTATTCTTTGTCGGATTTGACCGATTTAGTGTTTATATAAGTGATTTTTCCTCGGGAATGTCGGTGGTCGGGTGTTGGGTTGAATCATGACCAACATGGCGATGGAGCTCACCCGGGTGGCGGCCGATGTCGCCGCGCTCGGCGGCTCCAGTGCCGAATTCGCCACTTTGAGTGATGCGGAGGTGCTCGCAGCGCGTGGTCCCATTGCGGATCTGCTGCGGCTGAGCAACACGGTGGCAGCGTTGCTGGCGGGCACCATCGCGGAGCGGTCCCGGCCGCAGCTGGGCCAGTCGGGTTTGGCGGCGCGGCACGGGTTTGGCAATCCGACACTGATGGTGCAGCACGCCACCGGCCTCAGCCGCATCGAATCTGGTCGGCTGCTCGCCGTCGGCATGCTGATGAGCGAGACCGAGAAGGCTGAACGCAGCGCAGCCGAGGTGCGGGAGGCCGAGCGGGCGGCAGCTTCCGCGACGGAAGCGGCGGAGGCCGCCGCAAGGGAAGCTGCCGCTGACACGGCGGCCGACGCGCAACGGGAGATGGAGTGGCAAGCGGCCCAGTGGGAGGCGCGGGAGGCAGATCGGGCCGCCGCTTGGGCTGAGTTGAACCCCGATCTGCCGCTCCTTGACGCCCCACCCCGCCCGTTTGCCCTGGTTGACGCAGCGGTCCCGATCGTGCCGATCGTGCTGGTCCCACCACCACCGGCGGTGGTGCTGCTGCCGGTGGTGATTCCCTGGCAGGCGCCGATCATGCACGCCGTCGCTGCCGGTACCTTCTCACCCGGCGTCGGCGACGCCCTGCTTCGTGGCCTAGGCACCCTCGACCAGGCCGTGACCGCCGACAGACTTGCCGCCGCCCTGCGCGTGCTGCTCGTCGATGCACCCGGAATGAATACCGAGCAGGCCTATAAACGAGCCCGGCGCTTGCGTGACGAGCTGGATGCGGCGGGTATTCTGGCTCGGGAGAAGCAGGCCCGCGACGACACGACGTGGTCGCTCTGGCGCCGCGCCGACGGTATGGTGACTCTGCACGCGCTGCTGCCGGCGGAGCAAGGCGAAATGTGGATCGCAACCTATGACGCCCTGACCAGTCCGCGGCGTGGCGGGGTGCGGTTCGTCGATCCGAAACGGGCAGCGTGGGCGCAGAGCGTGAAAGACGACCCGCGCACCGTCGATCAGATCGCTGCGGATTCCTTCACCCAACTTCTCAAACTCGGCGCCGATGCCGACCCGAACACTCTCTTTGGAGGCCGTCGCCCGGTGGTGCGCGTCATTGTCACCGAACACGATCGCCCCACCACCATCCAAGCTCCGACTGCCGCGGCGAGTGCAGCAACCCAGAGTGGCGCGAGCAATGAGGCGGGTCAGACCAGCGAGACAACCGAGAACGCCCCGCTCATCGGGGCCGCGAGGAGCGGTGAAAACGCGAAGCCCTCACGAACCGCCGAGACGGATGACGCCAGCGGGAGAACACCAAGGGTCACGCTCAAGGGAAGCGAAAAGAGCAGCGAAACGGGCGTTGTGACGGTCATCGAAACGGGCATCGAAACGAGCAGTGAAACGGGCAAAGAAACGAACAACGAGCCGGGGCCGGCGACGGACGGGATGTCTCGTGGTGAATCTGGTGGACGGGTCGGTGGAAACGCCGGGGCGGCCCAGACCCGGAAGACGTTCGGATATTTCGAAGGCAACCCGGCGGCGGTCTCGGGTGAGACGATTTCCCGCCACCTGTGCGATACGGGCTACCTCGGTATCCTGTTCAGTCAGACTGGGCAGCCCCTCAATGTTGGACGAGAGCAACGTCTTTTCAACCGTGAGCAACGTCGGGCCCTCGCCGTGCGCGACGGTGGATGCCGCTGGCCCGGCTGTGAGCAACCGCCGTCGTGGACCGAGGCGCACCACATCGAAAACTGGGTTGATCTAGGACTTTCCAATATTGATCAGGCCATACTGCTTTGCGCTCACCATCATCTGTTGCTGCACAATCGGCACTGGAAGGTGCTTGTTCTCAACGGCCAATATTGGCTGCAACCGCCGGTCGAGATCGACCCAAAGCAAACGCTGATTGCCCTGCCGAGCAAGAACCCGCTCATGGACGTACCGATCCAGCTCGACGTGCCGAGGTCGACGAGATGAGCGGCCGACACCGCAGGCGTTGGCGAGGCACAAGTTGGCAGTCTCGTCCGACTTGACCACCCTGTCGGGGGCTTTTCCCCGCGACCGGGTCACTCGCTCGACGACGACCAGCACTAGACGACCCACCGGTGCTTCCATGGCTGGCACGGCGGATTGCGGCGGGTTTCGGGATGGCGGTCTCGAGCAGCGTGACCAACGAAAATTGAGCTCGGGGCTCGGGGCTCGGGGCTCGGTGCGAGGTGCGAGCTTGGCACCAGCCAGGGTCTTGACCAGCCACAGCGTTGACCAGCTCGATCGACGCATATGGAATGGCCACAGGCATGTGGCGGTCCCGAGAGTCCGATGTCACCACATATGACCTCCGAATTGGCAGCGTCCCGGCCGATTGTCGTGCCCGAATTGATTTATGGGCGCGCGGGGAGGTTTGGCTGGGCCGTCGCCGACCGGTCAGCAGCCGGGTCCGCGGGGGTTGGTGTTGCAGTCTTGGGCGACGAGCACGGTGGATTCGTTGGCGGCGATAACGGTGAAGGGGGCTGACGGCACGGTGACGATGCCTTCGACGGGGCGCCAGCCTTGGTCGCCGAAGCTGTAGTCGGCGCGGTAGTCGATGGTGAGGGCGACGGTGTCGGTGCCTTTCGCGGTGTACTTGTGGCTGGTGGTGGTGTTGGAGAATTCGGTGAGGTTGAGGGTTGTCCAGTTTGAGCCGCTTGTTGGGGTTGAGGTGGTGTTGTTGTCTCCGTAGTTCCAGTGGTAGCCGATTGGGGTGAACATGACGTGGGCGGGTTGGCCGAGGAGTAGTCCTTCTTGAATTTGTGCGGATGCGTCGGCCCAGAAATTTGTGGGCAGTCCGACGATGGTCCAGCCGTTTGGTTCCATGTTTGTGGGGGCGGCGTAGGCGGGGAAGTTTTGCAGGTCGGAGACGCTCACGATGGTGGAGGGGGAGCATGCGGTGCAGGGAGTTGTGGGTGTGTTGGGGCGGGCGAGGGGTAGGAAGGAGCCATTGCCGCAGGGGATGGTCTTGATGCCCGGCTTCGCCGGGTCGCCGTTTGCGCAGACCGTCGGTGCCGCTGGCGTGTCCGATGCGCTGCGTCCTCGCCGTGGGTGACTTCCGGTTCCGGTGCCGCTGGAGCCCGTGGTGGTATCTGCTGTCACGTCAACACTGCCGCCCTTAGCTTTCCCGCCCGTTTCCGGACCATCCGGGCAGAGTCCCATTTTTCGATTTTCAGCCGTGCAGGCTGAAATGTCGGCGCGAGAAGGTGATGAGGGGACGACGCTAAACGTCATCGCGGCAACCACGCCGATTACGAGCAGAAGTTTGAACCGGACCATATTGGAGACTCCGAAATCAGCAGTTGTCGGGAATTCTTATCGGGGGCAACAAGAACGACCACCATCGGTGATCGCACTTGACGATCTGATTTGACGACAGACTCACCCGCCTTGTTGACCGTGTCGGTGGAGCTGAGATCTAGGCAGAGATAGGCTCGAATCTCCCAAGTGGAATCTGGCAGGGCTCGAGACGATTGGATGGTCATCGAATCAAACCGGGTGACCCCGGTAAACGCCCAACCATTTTCTTCCATCAGCTCTCTTCCGCGTATGAGCCCCTCTCGTTCAACCCCAGTCGTCAGGTCTAGGTACCCATCCCAGGATTCGGAGCGCATGGAAGGGACAGAATCGCCCAGCGAAAGATAGTTTCCATACGCTGCCTTCGCGGCAGCCAGAGCTTCGACGTTCGAGGCGAAGACCGGGGGAGTCTCGGTTGGCGCGCTCGTCGCCTCGGCGATGCGCGCGGCCGTGTCGCTGGGAACAGCAACCGGAGCGCTCATGCATCCGCTGAGCGTGCCTAGGGCGAACGGCAACACAATAGCAGCGAGCACAACTCTGTGCACGCGGCGGCGACGTGGTGGATTTCGCATGCGGTTACCATAGACCGGATTACTGCGATCCCATTTAACTTATGCACAGGCTGGTGTCCCGCCCCAAATGAGGCTAGAGGAGCTCCTACCTAAGACGCGGGCCCGAGAGTTAGGGTGTTGGCCGCGTTGCCGTTGATGGCAGCGGGGGTGAACAGCCAGGGGCGGGTTTCGTGGTCGCGCCAGAGCGGCGCCTGGTCGGTGTAGTTGGGGTGGAAAGCGTGTCCGGATGCCCCGGTGAGGTTGATCCAGCTGGAGTCGTCGAAGTTCTCCAGGCTGACGACCTGTCGCATCGACGGTACCCAGTCCACTTGGTAGCCCAAGGTGGCATCCCAGCCGACCGCGTTGACGACGGCTGACCCTCCGGCGAGCTTGTACGGGCCTCGGTTGAACAACCATTCCAGCGGGGCAATCCCGGACTTGCCGAAGCTCTGGTTGGTGAGCTCAAGGGTGTGGATGTTGCCCCACTGCCAGTCCGTCGGGTTCGATCCCATGAGGTCGGCAGCCTCCACTGCGGCATTCGTCATTACTCGGCGCAGCATGCTGTCTTGCCCGATGGTTCCGTAGGCGGCGTTGGACCACCACGGGGAGTTCGGCTCAGCGAGCAGGCTTGTGACCACGGAGAAGGCACGATCACCGCCGGTGAGGGCAGCGCCGGCGTCGATCTTGCCGGTAAATATGTCGTGCACAAGCGTGCGCCAGATCACGTTGAAGTACGCGGCGGCGGCACTGTCGGCGTCCATTTGGTAGTCCCAGCCGTCGAGCAACTTCTGTGCTTCGGTGGCGTCACCGGTGAGTCGCACCTGCTGCAGGGCCGGCACCAGTGCCGCCGCGATGGCGCTGTAGTTGTCACCCTGAATCTCGCTCATCAGCTCTGCGGTCAGCGGGGTTTTCGCGGCAATGAGTTGCTGCAGCCGGGCCGTGATCTGGTTTGCCCGATAGCCCAGGTCCCAATCGGCGGTGAGTAGGTAGGGGTAGCTCTGGTCGGTGGCCGCGTTATTGGCCGTGACGATGTATCCGCTCGGCGGATTGAACGTGCTGGGCAGGGCGTCAAAGGGGATGTATCCGGTCCAGCCATACTGACTGGTATAGCCCGGCACCGGCAGGGTACCGTTGCCGCTGGCCCGAATGGGGATAAGCCCGGGCGCTTGATAGCCGATATTTCCGTCGACGTCGGCATAGGTCAGGTTCTGCGCCGGCACCTCGAACAGGGCGGCCGCGGCGCGAAAACTGGTCCAGTCGGCCGCTTGGTTCAGGGCGAATATAGCGGATGCTGTATGCCCCGGCGTGAGCGCCGTCCACTGTAACGACAGCTCATACGTGGTTGGGTCAGCGCCGGTCTGGTCAGCACCCGCCTCGGCGGTCGGAGTTGGAGGCAGACCTGCCGCCTCCGGAAAATCACTGGCGATCTGGGGGTAGGCCGTGCCCTCGAAACCGCTCAGCAGCGGACCGTGTCCGGTCGAGCGGATCTCGATCTTGACGTCGTCACCGCCGGCGACGGAGATCTTTTCGTCGCGTAGCAGCAGGGGCCTGAGAACGCCGTCCACCTCGTAGCTGTCGCCGGTGACCTTCTCGATATAGAGATCAGCGACGTCAGGGCCGAGGTTCGTGAAGCCCCAGGCGATGCGCTCGTTGTGCCCGATGATCACGCCGGGCATTCCCGAAAAGCTGTACCCGGCAACGTCGAACGGGCAGTCGACCGTGATCGACTGGCAGCGTAACCCCACTTGGTACCAGACCGAGGGCAGCGCCGGGCCGAGGTGCGGATCGTTGGCGAGCAGAGGGTTGCCGGTGTCGGTGAGGGCCCCGGCGACGACCCAGGAATTGGAACCGATCTCCCCGCCGGCCGGTCCGAGTAATTCAGGCACCGTTCCGAGGTGCGAGCGCAACTCGGCGAGAGCCCGCGCGTACGAACCGACGGAACTGGAACCGGCACCAGAACCGGCACCGGGTGCGTCGGGCTCGGTGCCCGGGGTGGCGCCGCGGTCGGCGGCGGGGATATCCGTTGAATCAACGTTCGGCCGAGCGGCCAGCGCCCCGGGTGACGGCTTGGTGACGGCCTGGCTGCCGGTGATGGTGGGGTGCCGGTCGGACGGAAAGTCCGGGTGCAGTCGGCTCACCTCGGTGGGGGTGAGCGTCGTTGACAGCAGGGCGCGGTCGATCTCGTCGTCGAGGTTGGAACGCAGGTCCCAGGCCATGGCTTTCAGCCACGCGACGGAGTCGGCCGGGGTCCACGGTTCCACCTCGTATCCGGGGTTCTGGAGGCCCAAGACGGCATACTCGAGCGACAGGTCGGCTCCGTCATGGGTACCCAGGTAGGCATTCACGCCATCGGCGTAGGCCTGGTAGTAGCCGAGGTTGACCGGGTCGAGAAGGGCAACCTCCTGCTCGGCGACGGCTCGCCAGCCGAGCGTGCGCACGAATGTGTCGGTGCCGACCTGGCTTTCTCCGAACAGTTCCGACAGCCGCCCGCTCGTGATGTGCCGGCGAAAATCCATCTCCCAGAACCGGTCCTGCGCATGCACGTAGCCCTCGGCGAGAAACAGGTCGGCAGCGGTCTTCGCGGTGATCTGGGGAATTCCGGCGTCATCGCGGGTGACCGTGACCGTGTCGGTGAGCCCCGGAACGTCGATGGTGCCAGCCAGCGTCGGAAACGACCGCGTGACCGTCCAGACCCCGAGACCCGCGGTGACCACAACCAGGCTGACCACGATACCGAGCGCGATCAACGCACGCCGAACGCGACGGTGCCCCCTGCTGCGCGGTGCGTCGGTGCCCACATCACTCCCTCGTGAATCGAGCGATCCCCACCCGAGCGGATGCCGCTACCCGGATGCTAGCGGAACCCGCCGACATCCGCTTGGCGGCCGCCGTCTAGGCGTGCAACGCGGCGTTCAGCGTGATGCCGCTGCCACTGCGAGCGAGCACCTCGACGGCGCCGGAGATGGAGTTGCGGCGAAACAACAGGTTCGGCATGCCGGAAAGCTCGACCGCTTTCACCGTGGACGGGGTGCCCTTTGCTGTTACCGCTTCGCCGACCAGGACAACCTTGGTGCCGGCTGTGACGTAGAGCCCGGCCTCCACAACGGTGTCGTCTCCGATGGCGATACCGACGCCGGAGTTAGCGCCGAGCAGGGCGCGGGCGCCGATCGAGATGCGCTGCGTTCCACCGCCGGACAGGGTTCCCATGATGGATGCCCCGCCACCGATGTCGGCGCCGTCACCGACCACGACACCCTGCGAGATACGGCCCTCGACCATGGAGGAGCCGAGGGTTCCGGCATTGAAATTCACGAAGCCCTCGTGCATCACGGTCGTGCCGGGGGCGAGGTGGGCGCCGAGCCGCACGCGGGAGGCATCCGCTATTCTCACGCCGACCGGCACGACGTAGTCGAGCAGCGGCGGAAATTTGTCGACGCCGCTGGCCTGGATGCCGGCGCGTTGCAGGGTAGGGCGAAGCCGGGCGAAGTCGACCGGCAGCATCGGGCCGGCATTGGTCCAGACCACCGTGGGCAGGTGCGCGAAGATGCCGTCGAGGTTGATGGTGTTGGGCCGAACGAGCAGGTGCGAGAGTAGGTGCAGCCGGAGATAGGCATCCGAGGTGCTTGCCGGCGGCGCATCGAGAGTGATTTCCACCGTGATGGCCTCGAGACGCACCGCGCGGCGCGCGTCGTCACCGGCGGCTTCGCACAGTTCGGCCGGAACGATCCAGCGGTCGCGGCCGGTCGGTAATGCTCCCAGTGTCGGGGACGGAAACCAGGTGTCGAGCACGGTGCCATCCGAGGCGACGGTGGCGAGACCATACCCCCAGGCCTGAGTCGGTGCGGATGTGGCGTTTTCGGTGACAACAGAGGGCATACCTCTAGATTAGTAGGGTGACTTCTTTGACTCCGGCCCCGGCCGCTCCCGCCAGCGCCGCCGCACGGCCGGCACAGCTCACCGTGCTCGACCTAACGGCGACCTCGATTGCCCTGACCCGGCAAATCTGCGACATGGACTCGGTGTCGGGCAACGAGACCGCCCTCGCTGACGCGATCGTGGCTGCCCTCGCCGGTTTCGATCACCTCGAGATCATTCGCGACGGCGACACCGTCGTCGCCCGCACCAACCTCGGCCGCGCGCAGCGCGTCGTCATCGCCGGCCACATCGATACGGTTCCGCTCAACGATAACCTGCCCACCCGTTACGAGACCATCGACGGCACCGAGTATCTTTGGGGTCGGGGCACCGTCGACATGAAGGCCGGCGTGGCCGTGCAGCTCAAGCTCGCCGCCGAACTGACCGACCCCGCAGTGGACGTGACCTGGATGTGGTACGACCACGAAGAGGTCTCCGATGAGCTCAACGGCCTCGGACGCCTCGCCCGCAACCGTCCCGACCTCTTCGCCGGTGACTTCGCCATCCTTGGCGAGCCGACCCGGAGTCAGGTCGAGGGTGGCTGCAACGGCAACCTGCGCGTGGAGATTCGCACCTTCGGGCTGCGCTCGCACTCAGCGCGCAGCTGGGTCGGCGAGAACGCCATTCACAAAGCCGCTCCTATTCTCAACATCCTGGCCGGGTACGAGGCCCGCGAGGTCGAGGTCGAGGGCCTCGTCTACCGCGAAGGCCTCAACGCGGTCGGCATCACCGGCGGCGTCGCCGGCAATATCATCCCCGACGAGTGCATGGTGCATGTCAACTATCGCTTTGCGCCGAGCCGCAGCGGCGACGAAGCCGTCGCCCATCTGCGCGAGCTCTTCGCTGGCTACGATCTCACCGTCGTCGACCGGGCCGAGGGTGCCCGCCCCGGTCTCGACGCCCCGCTCGCCCGCGAATTCCTCGCCGCTGTCGGTGGCGTGGCCACCCCGAAATATGGCTGGACCGATGTCGCGCGCTTCTCGGCCCTCGGAGTTCCGGCCGTCAACTACGGGCCCGGTGACCCGCTCAAGGCTCATGCCGACGACGAACGCGTCGCCGTGGCCGAGATCACGGCCTGCGAGAAGGGTCTGCGCGACTGGCTGAGCGCATCCGTTCGGTAGCGCAGCGACAGCACAATGACTGAACGGATGCTCGGCCCCCGCAACCCGGCCGCCCGCAGTCAGCGCGCCCATAGTCAGCGCGCCCGCCGGCTGCCAACGGTCTGGTACGTCCGCTACCGGCTGACCCCGTGGTGGGGCAAAGTGTTCGTGGTTTGGGCGCTATCGCGACTGGTCACAACGAGCCTCATCCTCGTGCTGGCGAGCGTTCAGGGCCCCAACGCCTGGACCGGTGCCAGCCCGAAATACACCGACTTCGCGACTATGTGGGACGGGCGCTGGTACAACATCGTCGCGATGCTCGGCTACCCGAGCGTGCTGCCGATCACCGACACCGGCGAGGTGGGCGAAAATGCCTGGGCATTCATGCCTGGCTATCCGGTCGTTGCCCGGCTGCTCATGGAGCTGACTAACTTTCCGTGGGCGCCCGTGGCCGTGTTCGTGTCGGTGGTGTTCAGCCTGGGTACCGCCCTGCTGTTCTACCGCCTGATGGCAAGGGTGCAGCCGCCGAACACGGCACTGTTCGCGGTCGTGCTGTTCTGCGCCGCCCCGCTATCGCCGATTCTGCAGTTTGCCTACGCCGAGTCGATGTACCTGTTTTTTCTGACCCTCGCCCTCTACCTGCTGCTGGAGCGCCGCTACTGGTTGCTCTACCCCGTCATCGCGGTCATGGCCCTGACCCGGCCGAGCGGGCTCGCCTTCGCCCTCGCCCTCGGCCTGCATGTCATCTACCGCTTCGTCACCCGTGTCCGCGACCCGTTTCCCCGTCACGAGTGGATGTTGGCGGCATCCGTGGCCCTGTTCAGCGCGCTGATGGGATTGGCCTGGCCGATCACGGCCTGGGCAGCCACCGGCGACCTGATGGCCTACACCGACACCGAACTGGCCTGGCGAGCGCCGTACATCGGCTATGTGGAGCTGGTCCCGTTCACTGCGTGGTTCCAGGGCGGGATCTGGTGGCTCGGCAACCCGTGGGGCACTGTCGTGGTGACCGCCCTTATTCTGACCTTCGCCGTGCTGCTGTTCACTCCCGCCGTCCGGCGTCTTGGTGTGGATTTGAGGCTCTGGCTGGCCAGTTACGGCCTCTACCTGCTCGCGGTGTTCTTTCCGCAGTCGAGCACGTTTCGGCTGCTCATGCCGATGCTTCCCCTACTCGGGGCGGCCGCGTTGCCGCGCAGCCGGGCCTACCGCGTGGCCGTGGTTGTACTGTTCGTGGCCGGCCAGTGGGGGTGGCTGCTGATCTGCTGGGGCGTCGACGGGTACGATTGGACACCGCCCTGACGGGCGGGTGCAACCCTCGAATCTGATACTGCGTCCGACCCGAATTTACGTCTCAGGCTGAGATAGTCGATAATGGTGGTACACAGACGAATGGAAGGGGAGTTCATGGCGGCCATGAAGCCACGGACCGGAGACGGGCCAATGGAGGCTGTAAAAGAGGGACGCCTGATCATCGTGCGTGTGCCGCTCGAAGGTGGGGGGCGGCTCGTCGTATCAGTCAACGACGCCGAGGCCAAGGAACTTCACGATGCACTCGCCGGGGTTGTCGCAGCGGCGAAGTAGCCTCGTGTTCCTGTAGGTGACACACCAGAACGGCCGCGCAGTAACTGCGCGGCCGTTCTGGTGTTTTCGGGCGCGTCAGGCGCGCAGCTTGGTGATCTGCAGCAGGCCGTCGCCGACGGGGGAGAGCGCACTGATGACAGCGCTCGACGCGGCAATCTCGGTCAGCAATGTGCGAAAGCCGGTCGCGACATCGTCGCGCTGGGCTGGGTCGGCCACCCGGCCGCGCCAGAGAGCGTGCGCGACGAGCACGGTGCCACCCGGACGAGCCAGACGCAGTCCGTGTTCGACGTATTCGATGACCGATTGCGGGTCGGCGTCAATGAACACAATGTCGTAAGAATTCTCGTTCATGCGCGGCAAAACTTCGCTGGCCTTGCCCGTGATCAGGCGCACCCGGTTGGCGGGAACCTTCGCCTCGGCGAAATTCGCCTTGGCGTGCTGCAGATGGTCGACCTCGGTGTCGATCGACGTGAGAGTGGCGCCAGGAGCCCCAGTCAGCAGCCAGATTCCCGAAACTCCGGCCCCCGTACCGACCTCGAGGATACTGCGCGCCCCGGTCGCAGCGGCCAGAACGGCCGATTGCGCCCCGACCGCAGGCGTTATCGCGTCGATTCCCAGCTCGAGGGATTGCTGGCGCGCTCGGATGATGGCTTCGGATTCCACGACACAGTCGTCGGAGAATTTCCAGTTCAGTTCAATGTCAGACACAAATAACTCCAGTAGATGATTAGGTCAAGACTAGGGCCGTGGCGCGTGTGGTCTGTGGATGCCTCGCCGGGCGCTACTCTAAGGACATGTTTGGGCTGACGTTCGAGAAGATTCTGCTGATCGGGATCATCGCTGTTTTCTTGCTTGGCCCCGATAAATTACCGCACTATGCCGCCCAGCTGGGTCGTCTCGTGCGGCAGCTCCGCGACATGGCCAACGGTGCCAAAGATCGTATGCGCGATGAAATGGGCCCGGAGTTCGACGATCTGGACTGGAAAAAACTGGACCCGCGCCAGTATGACCCGCGCCGGATCATCCGGGAAGCCCTCGCCGACGAAGACCCGTTCAAAGGACAGTCTGCAACGATTTCTCGCGCCGAGCCCAACCCTGAAGGCGCCTACCTGAAACGTAAGCGTGCCAGAGATGCTGCCCAAACCGCGCTCGGGCCGGCCCCGTTCGATTCCGAATCCACGTAGATAGCATGCGTTTGCGAGTAGTGCAGAGCGGAAAGAGAGGTTGATGTCTGCTGTCAAGAAACCCAAACGCGTAACAAAGACCGTCTATGAGGCCGAGCTCGCCCGCCTGCAGGCCGAATTGGTCACGATGCAGCAATGGGTGAAGTCATCCGGCGCCCGGGTCGTAGTGATCTTCGAGGGCCGCGACGCCGCTGGCAAAGGGTCGGCGATCAAGCGCATCACCCAGTATCTCAATCCGCGTGTTGCGCGCGTTGTGGCCCTGCCGATGCCCACCGAACGCCAGCGCGGCCAGTGGTATTTTCAGCGCTACATCGAGCACCTGCCGTCGACCGGTGAGATCGTGCTGATGGACCGCTCGTGGTACAACCGGGCCGGTGTTGAGCGGGTCATGGGCTATTGCACCAGTGATGAATACCGTCGGTTTCTGCATCAGGCCCCCCTGTTCGAACGGATGCTGGTCGAAGATGGAATTTTGCTGGTCAAGTATTGGTTTTCGGTGTCTGACCTGGAGCAGGAACGACGTTTTCGTTCGCGTCTGAAAGATCCCATGCGTCGGTGGAAGCTGTCCGAGACCGATGTGCTGTCGATTACCAAGTGGGTGGATTACTCCAAGGCGAAAGATGAGATGTTCGTGCACACCGACATTGCCGAAGCGCCCTGGTGGGTGGTGGAGAGTGAAGACAAGCGAGCTAGCCGGCTGAACGCGATCAGCCATCTGCTCTCGCTCGTGCCCTACGAGAAGACCGACCCACCCAAGGTGCACATTCCGCCGCGCCCGCCGGCTTCCGACTATGAGCGGCCGCCGCGTGAGAGTAACCACCAGGTTCCCGACCACGCGGCGACGCTGGTCAAGCCCGAGGAGTAGGCGTCAGCGGGGCGTGAGCCTCAGGCTGAGCCCAGCCAGGCTTCGAGTACGCGTCTTCATAGTGTGGGCGAGCGCGAGAATAGCGCGGGCTGAGGGGTCATCCGGTGCGCCGAGTACGACCGGCAGTCCGGCATCCCCGCCGGTGCGAAGCGCCAGGCTCAGCGGAACCTGCGCCAGCACCGGCACCGGTGCCGTCTGGCCGGCGGAGAGTCGCCTGGCCACTTCGGCGCCCCCGCCCGAACCGAACAGTTCGAGCAGGCTACCGTCGGGCTGCACCATCGCCGACATGTTCTCGATCACGCCGTAGACGCTTTGTCCGGTCTGCCGGGCCACGATTCCGCTGCGCTCGGCCACATCGGCCGCGGCGGCCTGAGGTGTGGTCACGACGATGACCTCGGCGTGTGGCAAAAGCTGGCCCACCGTGATGGCAACGTCTCCGGTACCGGGCGGCAGGTCGAGCAGCAGAACATCGAGGTCGCCGAAATACACGTCGGTGAGAAACTGTTTGATCGTGCGGTGCAGCATCGGGCCGCGCCAGGCGACCGCCGCCGACGCATCGTCGATGAACATGCCGATCGAGATGACCTTCACGTTGTGCGCGATCGGCGGCAGGATCATGTCGCCCACCTGGGTCGGTTTGACCGCGAGACCGTCGTGCACGAGGCCGAGCAGGCCGGGAATGCTGAAGCCGTGTACATCGGCGTCGACGATACCCACCCGCAGTCCTTCTCCGGCCAGGGCCACGGCCAGGTTGGCAGTGACGGTGGATTTGCCGACGCCGCCCTTGCCACTCGTGATCGCGTAGACCCGGGTGAGTGACTCCGGGCCGAACTGCACGCTGCGCTCCGCCTGGCCGCCGCGCAGTTTCTCGGTGAGCGCGGTGCGTTGTTCGCGAGTCATGACGGCGACCTCGACGCTCGCCCGGCCCTTCCCTGACACCGACTCGGCGGCCGCGAGAACGTCGCTCTCGATGCGTGCAGCGGCCGGACAACCGGCAATGGTCAAGCGGATGCCGACGCTCACCCGCCCGGTGTCGCTCACCGTCACCCCCGATACCATGTCGAGATCGGTGATGGGCTTGCGAATCTCCGGGTCGGTCACCCCGGCCAGGGCGGTGAGAACACGGGAGCGGATGGTGTCGGGGGCAGAATTCATGCGGTAGGGCGGCTTTCCGTGGTGCTGTTTGGGGCAGGAGGTTCATCTACGGGATTGCGCTCGTCCGCGCGACTGCGCTCATCCAGGTGCTCGAGCAACGTGCGCAGTTCCGCGCGAATGAAATCCTTCGAGGCCATGTCCTTGATCGCGATGCGCAGGGCCACGACCTCCCGAGCCAGGTATTCGGTATCGGCGAGGGTGCGTTCTGCGCGCTGCCGGTCTTGTTCGAACTGCACCCGGTCGCGATCGTCCTGCCGGTTCTGGGCGAGCAGGATCATCGGAGCGGCATACGATGCCTGCATCGACAAGACGAGGGTCAGCGCGATGAACCCGAGCGCAACCGAGTCGAACCGCCACGCCTCCGGGGCGAGGGTGTTCCAGGAGATCCAGGCGACGGCGAACAGGGTGAGCCCGAGCAAAAACCAGGGGGTCCCCATGCCGCGGGCGATGGCCTCGGTGAAGCGGCCGAAGCTGTCCCGGCTGTGACCAGTGCGGCCAAGACCTACGAGGTTGCCGGTGCGCAGGCCCTTGGGCGCATCCAGGCGCAGGTCAGCGCGGTTATTGCGGGCCACGAGGTGTCCTCTGCGCTCCGGGCAGCGGAATGCTGCCGGTTCTCAATTCGCTGCGGGCAGCGGCCCGGCGGCCCACATCGTCGTTGCCGTCGTGGCTGCGCCAGTCGTCGGGCAGTAGATAGTCGAGCACGTCATCAATCGTCACCACCCCGACCAGTCGGTAATTCTCATCGACCACCGGCACCGAAACCAGGTCATAGCTCGCCAGAATTCGGCTGACTTCAGCGGCCGAAGTGTCGGCGGTCACCGGGTCGAGGCCGGCGTCGAGCAGCGTGCCGAGACGTTCGTGGGGCGGGTAGCGCAGCATCCGCTGAAAATGCACCATGCCCAGAAAACGACCGGTAGGAGCTTCGTAGGGGGGCAGGGTCACGCAGATCGCCGCGCCGAGTGCTGGGGCCAGGTCGTGACGACGGATGCGGGCGAGCCCCTCGGCGACGGTGGCGTCCGCCGAGACGATGATCGGCTCGGTCGTCATGAGCCCACCGGCGGTGTCGGGGGCGTAGGAGAGCAGAAAACGTACATCTTCGGCTTCTTCGGGTTCCATCAGGTCGAGCAGTTGCTCGCCGCGCTCTTCTGGCAGTTGGGCGATGAGGTCGGCCGCGTCGTCTGGCTGCATCTGGTCGAGCACATCGGCGGCGCGCGCATCGCCGAGGCTGGTCAGAATACCGACCTGGTCGGTTTCGGGCATCTCCTCGAGTACATCGGCGAGGCGATCGTCTGGCAGTTCGCCCGCCACCTCGAACATGCGCTCCCGCGGCAGGTCCAGCAGGGTATTGGCGAGGTCGGCGGGCTTGAGATCGGAGTAGGTCGCGATGAGGTGCTCGGCGGATTGCGCCTGGCCCTTGGTCTCTTTTTCGCGCACTTCGGCCCAGGTCGCGAATGACGTGACGCCCTTGACGAAAGGCGAGGCGCTGGTCTTGGGGCGGCGCACGAACAGTTGGCTGATGGCCCAGTCGGCCTCCGTGCCTTCTTTGATCGCGACGTCTTCAATGGTCGCTTCGCCGGAACCGTCGGTAAAGAGCACTTTGCGCCCGAGCAATTCGGCGATAACGCGCACTTCGCCGCCACGCTGCTCGTAGCGGCGCACGTTGATCAGGCCGGTCGTGATGATCTGGCCGCTGCCGATGCTGGTGACCCGATTGATCGACACGAACACGCGCCGTTTGCCGGGGATCTCCACGATCAGGCCGACGACGCTGGGCGGGTCGTTTTTTCGATACACCACGAGAACATCGCGCACCTTGCCCACGCGGTCGCCCGCGGGGTCGAAAACGGTGCACCCGGCCAGTCGGGCAACAAAAACTCTGGTGGCACTCACATGACAAATCTAGGCCACCCGCGCGGTAATACGGCCACTCTCAGTGGCCCAGCGAAAATGTCAGAGTGCGATCCGACATCGAACATCGCTGATCAGGCACATTTCACGATCAGCACGGCGTGGAAGAATGGCGTGATGAGTAACCAGAGCCTTTTCTCCCGACGCCGCCCGGTGCTTCCTCCCGTGTTGCCCCGCGGGGAGGTGCTATCCACCTACGGCACCTATGCCGATGCGCAAGCCGCGGTCGATACGCTCGCAAAGGCCGACTTTCCGGTGAAACAGCTTTCGATCGTGGGCAACGACCTCAAGAGTGTCGAGCGGGTGACCGGCAAACTCACCTACGGCCGGGTCGCACTCGCGGGGGCGGCATCCGGTGCCTGGCTCGGAATCTTCTTCGGCATTCTGTTCTTTCTGTTCTCGCCCACCGGGTCGAGCCTGCCGTTCGTTTTCGCCGCACTCATCATGGGTGCCGGTTTTGGCATGCTGCTGGGCATCGCGAGCTATGCCATCAACCGGCGTCGACGCGACTTCACCTCGACCATGCAGGTCATTGCGACCAGCTATCAGATTATTGTCGACGTCGAATTGGTCAACCGGGCGCGAAACTTACTTGGTGGCAGTTCGACTGAACCGGCAGCTGCTGCACGCTCGGAAGACCCTGTTGACCCGGCAGCCCCCGTGGAGCACGAGTAAAAATTCGCGATAAAGCGAAAGAGCACCGGGCCAGCTGCGCTGAACGGGTGCTCTTGTCGCTTTCGCGATGAAGTTAGCGCTGTGCGGCGGCGATCCAGGCTTCGACCTCTGTCGCGGTGCGGGGGATGGCAGCTGAGAGGTTCTCGGCACCGGTGGGAGTCACCAGGATATCGTCCTCGATCCGCACGCCGATACCTCTGAACTCCGCCGGAACGGTGAGGTCGTCTGCCTGAAAGTACAGTCCGGGTTCGATGGTGAAGACCATGCCCGGTTCGAGCACGCCATCCAGGTACATGTCGCGGCGCGCCTGCGCGCAGTCGTGCACGTCGATGCCGAGGTGGTGGCTGGTGCCGTGCACCATGTAACGGCGGTGGTGGCCGTTCTCCGGCTGCAGGGCTTCGTCGGCGGTGACCGGCAGCATGCCCCACTCGGCGGTGCGCCGGGCGATCACGGCCATCGCTGCGCCGTGTATGTCACGAAACACAGCGCCGGGGCGAACGACGGCGAAGGCGGCATCCGCTGCCTCACGTACGGTCTCGTACACCAGGCGCTGTACGTCGGTGTACACGCCGTTGACCGGCAGGGTGCGGGTGATGTCGGCGGTGTAGTAGCTGTCGAGTTCAACGCCGGCGTCGATCAGGATGAGATCGCCGGGGGCGACGACGCCATCGTTGCGGGTCCAGTGCAGGATGCACGCGTGCGGTCCGGAGGCTGCGATGGTGTCATAGCCGACCGTATTGCCGTCGGTGCGGGCGCGGGTATTGAAGACGCCCTCCACCAGCCGCTCGCCGCGGGCGTGCTGGCTCGACCGGGGCAGATCGGCGATGACATCGTCGAAGCCGCGGGCTGTTGCAGCGACGGCGAGGCGCATCTGCGCGATTTCAAAGGCGTCCTTCACTAGGCGCAGCTCGGAGAGGTCGCGGGTGAGACCGGCGTCAGGCTCGTGCGCGGCGTTTATTTCGATGCTGAACGGTGAGTCAGTGGCGTTGCTGCCGAGTACGCGCTCGGCGGCGAAACGCAGGCGGGCTTCATCGACCTGCTCGGTGAAGGTCGGGTCTGCCTCACGGAGTACGAGCGTTTCGCTGTCGACGGCGCTCAGCACGCCAGTGAACTCGGCGATGCCGCGCACGTGGAGGGCGAGGTCGCTCGCGACCTGGGCGACCGATGGGCGCGGACCGATCCAGAATTCACCGATGTCGGGATTGGCGTAGAACTCGTCGGAGTCGCGGCCGGCTCGTTCTCGAAAGTACAGGGTTGCGTCGTGGCCGCTGGCCGCTGTCGGTTCGAGCACGAGTACGGCGCCGGGTTCGCTGTCACTGCCCCAACCGGTCAGGTAGGCGAAGGCTGAATGCGCGCGGAACGCGTAGTCGGTGTCGTTGGAGCGCGGTTTCAACCGGCCAGCCGGAATGATCAGGCGCTGCCCCGGGTACTGAGCCGAGAGGCGTGCGCGGCGCGCGGCGGCGAAGGGTGCCTGCTCGCGGGCACCCGGCAGCGCATCCGTATGATCGGCCCAGCCGCTCGCGATGAACGATTTGAAACCGGTGGATCCGGGAGTCGTCGAACGGTTCTCGTTCGAGCGCGCAGCGGGAATGACAGGAGGAGCAGTGGTATCAGCCATCTCACCAGTCTGGCACCGGACTCTGGGCGGTGGCCGATCATAATGGTGCGGATGCTGCGCCAAGCGGATGCCGGACCCGGCAGAAACTATCTGGCCGGTGTGAGAGTGGCGACGATCGGGCGGTGATCGCTGCCGGCGTCGTCGAGCGACTCGATCACCTGCAGCCGGGTCACCTGCCAGTTCACAGTCGCCATAACATGATCGATCGGGCTGCCGAGGAGCGCCGGAATGCTTGTGGGCCAGGTGCCGACGGCTGCCGCACCGGCCGAAAGTGCGGAATCCGCGCAGTTGCCGAGAACAGCAGTCACGCCATCGTTGGCCCGGCCGGCCATGTGGTCGAGCGTTGAGTTGAAATCGCCCGCCAGGATCACGTTGTCGCCCTGGCACTGGGTGGCGAGCCAGTCGAGGTCGCTGCGCCAATTCGACATCTCGTACTGAATCGGGGCGACGGCGTGCACGGCAACAATAGTCGGCCCGCTCCCGTCGACCGGTTCGGCCACGACGGTGGGCAGTACGTTGGTGTTGCCGGGCGGGCCGGAACCCGCAGCGTTGGTCACGGCGTAGTCACCGAGGTCGGGGCTGATCAGCAGCGTCGTTGACCGAGCCTTGGAGATCAGATCGAACGAGAGCGTGTGCACCCACATGGGGCGGCCGGCGTCGCGCATCATTTCGGCGATCTGAATCCCGGTCGCCTCCGTTGTCTCGGGCAGGGTCAGGACGTCGGCGTTCTGGGCGAGCGCCAGTTCTGCGATGACCGCAGCGCCGGAAGCATCGCCGAGCGTGTTCCAGCTGAGCACCGTGACGGTGGCGGCATCCGTTTTGGCGTCGGCTGGACCCGTGTTTTCCCGGGCGGTAGTGGCGGTGAAACCGCGAGATGCGAGAATGCCGGCATTGGCCACGGCGAATAGCACCAGCAGCACCATGGCCATGCTGAGGATTGGGCGCAGTGGCCGCATGAATCGGAGCAATCCAAGCACAATGAGGCCAACGATCGCGCCGATGACGGCGATGGCACGAAACGAGACGAGATGCGCAACGACCCAGGTGGTGTGCAGGCCGAATGCCTGCGGCCAGGTCAGGACCAGCAGAAAAACGGCGGCGGCAAGGAGAATCAGTGCCCGGAGGAGTCGCGTGAACATTATTCTGAACCCTAGATCAGAATTCTGGGGAATCCCCAGCCCTGTGCAGCGGGGAAGAGGCGGGGGCGTCCAACTAGCATGGGGTTATGGCAGTCGTGCGACAATTTCAGGGTCCGATTGATCTGCACGCGCACTCGAGCGTGTCAGACGGCACCGAAACGCCGGCCGAACTGGTTCGTGCGGCGGCCGGTGCGGGGCTCGGAACGGTTGCCCTGACCGACCACGACTCTACCGCGGGCTGGGCTGCGGCATCCACTGCCGCGCGCGCCGTGCGAATCACGCTTATTCCCGGAATGGAATTCAGTACGCGGGTGCAGTACGCCAGTGTTCATCTTTTGGCATATCTTTTCGATCCGGCCGATTCTGCGCTACTGGCCGAAGTGACGCGGGTGCGGGCCGCTCGTCTGAGCCGAGCGGAGCAGATGGTGGCCCGCATCGGTATGGACTACGACCTCAGCTGGGACGATGTACTCGCCCAGACCACGCCCGGTGCTACTGTCGGCCGGCCGCACATCGCCGACGCGCTCGTCGCGCGCGGTCACGCGCTCAACCGCAGTGCGGCTTTCGCCGACATTTTGCATTGGAAGGCCGGCTACTTTCAACCGCACTACGCGCCAGATCCGTTACACGCGATCGAACTCGTGCGTGCCGCCGGGGGAGTGCCGGTTATCGCCCATCCAGCCACGCGGGGTATCGCCGACGTGGTCTCGGAATCCCGGCTGAAGACGATGGTGGGAGCGGGGCTGTTCGGCCTCGAACTCGAACATCGCGAGAACAACCCGGAACCTACAGCGCGCCTGTACGAACTCGCCACCAAATTCGGGCTGTATGTCACCGGTTCGAGTGACTACCACGGCACCGGCAAACCCAATCGGTTCGGCGAGAACACGACCGCCCCCGAGGTGCTCGACCGCATCATCGCTGAGGGCCACGGCTCCGAGCCCGTCTACGGCTGACCTTCTCAGTGAGTGCCGTGGCCGCGCGCGACAAAACCCGGCACGAAAGCTGCCACGGCCTAAACGGTGGCAGCCCGCATGCCGGGCGTTGACAGAGCTGATCAGGGACTAGATGGTGTTGCCGGTCTGCGGCGAGCGACGACGCGTGCGGCTGCGGCGCAGCGGTGCGTTGTTGCCGTCGTGGTGCTCGGTTCCGCCGCCGTCGTGTGTGCCGGCTGCCGGGGTTGCGGCGGGGGCGTCGGGGTTGGTGCTGGAACCTACTCGGGTACGTGACCGCGTCGGTCGACCCGTGTCGTCCCCGCCGTCGCGTACCGGGCTCGTTGCCGGTCGGTCGGAGCCGCGCGGTGAATCGCCACGCCGGTCGCTGTGGGTACCTTCGGAGCGAGCGCCTTCAGAGCGACCGCCTGAAGAGCGGCCGCCGCGTACCGCACCGGAGCGACCAGTGTCTGAGCGGCTGCCGGCTCCGGAGCGTGCACCTCCGGAGCGACCGGCGCCGCCGGTGCGAGCCTCGCCAGCAGTGATGTCCTTCACCGGAGTCGCGCGCAGGCGTCCTTTGGATCCGGCCGGAATATTGAGGTCGGTGTAGAGGTGTGGCGACGACGAGTAGGTTTCCATCGGTTCCGGCTGACCGAAGTCCAGTGCCTTGTTGATGAGGGACCACTTGTGCAGGTCATCCCAGTCGACAAAGGTCACCGCGATGCCGGTTTTACCGGCGCGCCCGGTGCGACCCACCCGGTGCAGGTACGCCTTCTCGTCCTCGGGAATGGTGTGGTTGATGACGTGGGTGACATCCTCGACGTCGATGCCGCGAGCAGCGACATCCGTTGCGATCAGGATTTCTTTCTTGCCGCTTTTGAAGCTGGCCATGGCGCGTTCGCGCTGTTCCTGGTTCAGGTCGCCGTGCACGGCCGTGGCGTTGAAGCCGCGGTCGCCGAGTTCTTCAACGAGCTTCGCGGCGGCGCGCTTGGTACGGGTGAAGATGATGGTCTTGCCGCGGCCCTGCGCCATGAGGATGCGGCCGATGACCTCGTCCTTGTCCATGTTGTGCGCACGGTAGACGAGGTGCTCGATGTTGGCCTGCATCAGGCCCTCATCGGGGTCGGTCGCGCGAATGTGAATCGGGCGGTTCATGAAGCGCCGGGCCAGGGCCACGATCGGTCCGGGCATCGTCGCCGAGAACAGCATGGTGTGGCGGGTCGACGGGGTCTGCGCGAACAGTTTCTCGATGTCGGAAAGAAAACCGAGGTCGAGCATCTTGTCGGCTTCGTCGAGCACCATTTCGCGCACGTTGGCGAGGGTGAGCAGGCGCTGGCTGGCCAGGTCGAGCAGGCGGCCGGGGGTTCCGACCACGATCTGTGCGCCGGCCTTGAGTTGTTCGATCTGACCTTCATAGGCTTTGCCGCCGTAGATGGAGACGATCTTGGTATTACGGCCGGTTGCGGCGAGCTCGAGATCTTCCGAGACCTGCACGCACAGTTCACGCGTCGGAACGACGATGAGGGCCTGCACGCCGGGCTCGGGATCGAGCCCGAGGCGTTGAATGACCGGAAGGCCGAAGCCGAAGGTTTTGCCGGTGCCGGTCTTGGCCTGACCGATGATGTCCTGGCCGGCGAGCGCCAACGGAATGGTCTGGTTCTGAATGGGGAACGGTTCGAGGATGCCCTTGGCGGCAAGGGAGTCGACCATGTCCTGGTCAATATTAAGTTCGGAGAAAGTCACGAATGTTTGCCTGTCATTAACTGGAAGCGAAGTGCGCCCGTTTTTGCGTCTCGGGCAGCGGCCGCCGATCCTTGTCGACGACGTAATTCCAGCTTACTGCCCCGTCTGTACCGCGGCCACAGGCGCGCTGTCCTAAGCTGAGCCAGTGGTCACGTGGTTCGGTCGGCGCCCGCAGCGCAATGAAGCCCCGCGGCTTTCCGCCCGCGGGGCGCTCCAGCCGACCGAAAAAGTGGACATCAGTTCGCTGGCCCCCGGTGTGCAGCATTTTCTGGGCCAAGCCGCCTACTGCGAGCTCGGGGGGTTCGAAAGTCTGGCCCGCGCCGTGGCCACCGCGCCGAATCTTGCCGTGAAGGAAGGCCTCAGCGCCGCCGCAGGTCGAACCTTGAGCAAGCATCACGGTCTGGTCACCGAGATTCGACGCCGCGGGCACGATCCGGCCACCGAGATGGCCCCGTTTGTCGCGAGTCTCGACGAGTTTCGCCGCAACACCAGCGGCGCCGACTGGCATGAGCTGCTCCTGAGCTGCTATCTCGCGGGCGGCCTCCTCGAGGACTTCTTCATCCGGCTATCGGACGGCCTGCCGCGCGATATCGGACCGAGGGTGGCGCAGCTCCTCGGCGAAAATTCCGGCACCGACGTGCTCGTGCACGAACTGCAGACCGCCATTGAAACCGACGTCGAGCTCGGCTCCCGGCTCGCCATGTGGGGCCGTCGGCTCGTCGGCGATACCCTGCTTGTGGCTCGCTCGGCGATGCCGGCAACGGGCCCAGGCACCGACTCGGCCGCTGGCCCTGGCGCCGTGGCTGAGGCGCGAATCGAACCGGTCTTCACCGAACTCATTGCCGCGCACACCCGCCGCATGGACGGTCTCGGCCTGACCGCCTGACACCTGGGGTATCGGTCAGTCGCCTGGGTAGGCGGCCAACCAGTTTTTTTGATATTTCCGTACGACCAATCATCATGTCCCCTCATGCGCCGAGGCGGGCCGGACGGCTAGAGGGGTCGCGAGGGATTTACGCGGTGGCGGCGGACCCGGTGTTGGCGAGGCGTTGCAGCAGCCGATGGTCGGCATGAATGCGTTGCCGACTGATCACCAGATTCAGCACGACGGATGACACGGCGGCGGCGCCAAGGGACATCCACCAGATCCAGCCACCGGACCAGTTCCAGCCGAGCCAGGTCAGCGCGACCCAGACAGCAGATGCAGCAGCCGTTCCGATCGCTGGAACCAGCACCGAACCCTGCGTCGACCGACCGGGCAGAAAATACCGCGCGCCGAGACCGATGAGAGCTCCGAACAGTGCGACGAACAGGAGTTCCATGGTGCTTTAGGCGACGAAACCGACGCGACGCGATTCTTCGCTGCCGAGTTCGACGTAGGCCAGGCCGACGGTCGGAACGATATAGACGCGACCCTTGCTGTCGCTGAGCTTCAGATAGCCGGTCTGACCGGAAAGAGCCGCCGCAACGGTCTCCTCAATCTCGGTCGCTGGCTGCGATGTCTCGAAACCGATCTCCCGGGGGGAGTTGAAAATACCAATGCGAATGTCCATAGAACTGCCTTTCGTAGCCTTGCGCCCAGAGTACGACAGAACGCGTCACCGTCCGGACAGAGTTCACTGTCGGCGCAACCCGTTACCGTTGAAATGTGACCAACCACACCCTTGATTCCGCCCAGACGGCCGTTCTCGACCTCCCCGACGGGGTCAGTGCCGCGGTGATCGGCGCGCCCGGCTCGGGCAAGACGACCACGCTCGTCGAACTCGTCGCCGACAGGGTGCTCAACCGGGGGTATTCTCCGAGCGAGGTATTGGTACTGGTACCGACCCGCGCCGGAGCCACGGAGCTGCGCGACCGGCTCGCGCTGCGCCTTGGCGTACCGACGAACGGCCCGCTGGCTCGCAGCGCCAACTCGGTGGCCTTCCAGATTGTGCGTTCGGCGGTCGCGCAGGCCGGCGGTCCGACTCCCACTCTGCTCACCGGTGGTGAGCAAGACCAGATCATTGCCGAGCTGTTGCAGGGCCACATTGACGATGAGACCGGCCCGGCCTGGCCGACTACCCTCGGTCCCGATGTGCGCCGCTTACGGGGCTTTCGCACCGAACTTCGCGATCTCATGATGCGCGCGGTCGAATACGGTGTCTCGCCGGGGCAGCTCGAGCGTTTCGCACTCGGACGTGCGGAGTGGGCGGCGGCGGCCGAGTTCATTCGCGGTTATGAAGAGGCCAAAGACCAGGCCCGCCCGGGCCAATACGACTCGACCGAGCTGGCTCGCTATGCTGCCGCTGTCGTCGCGGGCGCCCAGGCCGGACCGGCCGGCGTTGCAACGCTCGGCTCCCTCGCCGACCTGCGCCTGATCGTGCTTGACGATGCCCAGGAAGTCACACAGGCCACGATCACGCTGTTGGCCCAGTTTCAGACGCGCGGGGTGGCGATCATCGCCGTCGGAGACCCCGACATCAGCACCGGCTCGTTTCACGGTGCGCATCCGGATGCCCTCGGTCGCCTCGGCTCGTATCTCAGCGAGGGCCGGGCCGTACCGGAAGGCCGTGTGGCCGCGCCGATCGTGCTGCAGACGGTGTATCGGCACGGCGCGAACATCCGTCGCGTCGTTGCGCAGGTCACCGGCCGGATTGGCGCTGCCGCGGCTGGCACCCAGCGTGCTGCGGCCGGGCACGATTCGACAGAAGCGAGCGACCGTTCGGTGCAGACCGTGGTTGCGACCAGCCCGGCCGATCAGCTCGCGGTGATCGCCCGGCTGCTGCGCGAACGCCACGTGATCGATGCAATGCCCTGGTCGCGTATGGCCGTGATCGTGCGCACCGGATCGCTCGTGCCGTCGATTTCCAAGGGGCTCGCCGCACTCGAGGTGCCGACGCAGATCTCTACCGCGAGCACAGCCCTGCGTGACGAATACGCGGTGAGGGCGTTCATCCTGGCGCTCGAGGTGACCCTGGGGCGCAAACCGCTCGACCCCGAGGCGGCGATCCAATTGCTGCGCGGCCCGCTCGGTGGGCTCGACCCGATCACCCTGCGCCGGCTTCGTGCTGCGTTGCGCCAGCACGAGCTGGCCACTGACACCCCCACACCGCGCAGCGCTGACGAGCTGCTCGTCGTCGCACTGCAGACCCCCGATCTGCTCGCCACCATCGATAACCGCACCGCTCGCCGCGCAGCCGGCTGCGGAGCGAGCCTGCGCGACGCGAAAATCGAATATGAAGCCGGTGCCACCATCGAGGAACTGCTCTGGGGTCTCTGGCAGCGCAGCGGACTTGATCGCGAGTGGAAAGAGCAGTCCACCGGCACCGGAATCGTCGCCGACGAAGCCAATCACAATCTTGACGCCGTCGTCGCCCTGTTCTCGGCGGCGCAGCGCTACGTCGAACGCACCCCGTCGGCCCCGCCGGTACTTTTTCTGGAACACCTCGTCGACACCGATGTGCCCGAAGATACGCTCGCGCCGCGTGCCCTGGGCGCGGCCGTCACCGTGTCTACCCCAAGCGGCACCATCGGGCGCGATTTCGACATTGTCGTGGTGGCCGGCGTGCAGGCCAATGTCTGGCCCGACCTGCGTATCCGTGGCTCCCTGCTCGGCGCTGGCGACCTGGCCGTGGTCGCCACGGGCCAGGGCGGCACCGGGAACGACGCTGCCGGCACCGACGCGCGCACCGCGGTTCTCCACGACGAATTGCGCATGTTCGCCCAGGCCGTCAGTCGTGCCACGACTGAACTGCTCGTCACCGCCGTGAGCAATGAAGAAAACGAGCCGTCGGTCTTCCTTCGTCTGCTACCAGACCCCGAGCCTGAGCGGGCTGTCGACGATTTTGCTCGTTACCCCCTGTCGTTGCGCGGCCTGGCCGGGCGGATGCGCCGTGACCTGACCCGGGCTATCCGCTCACCCGCCCGCATCGACTCCGAGACGGCCGCCCGCGCAGCGGATGCCGCGGCCACACTGTCCCGCCTGGCCAGCGAAAACGTGCCCGGCGCCGCACCGGATCAGTGGTACGGCCTGACCGACCCGAGTACCGTGCGCCCGCTCAACGACTCCGCGACCGGTGATGATCCGGTGCGTGTCTCGCCGTCGCGAATGGCCGCATTCGAAACCTGTCCGTTGCACTGGCTGATCGGGCAGGTCGGCGGCGGCAGCTCGAATACCGCCGCCAACCTCGGCACGATCATTCACAAGGTCATGGAAGACTGCGTCGACCGTCGGCCAGAGGCACTCTGGCAGGGCGTGGAGTCCCGCTGGAACGAACTCGACTTCGACGCCGACTGGCAGTCACGCGTGCAGAAAGTTGCCGCCAGAGCGCTCACCGACCGGCTCGCCTCGTACCTGCTCGATTTCGAGAACGGGGGCGGTGAGCTGCTGAGCGCCGAGGGGACCTTTCAACTGGAAGTGAGCGGTGCCGTGCTGTCGGGCACCATCGACCGAGTGGAACGCCAGGCCGACGGACGGGCCGTGATCGTCGACCTGAAAACCGGCAAGGGCGACGCGACAAGCGATGTAGGCGTCGCGGAGCATCCACAGCTCGGCGCCTACCAGCTGGCGTTTCAGGAGGGCGTCATCGAGGGCGTTTCCGGCGACATGGCGCTGGCCGGTGCCCGCCTGGTCATCATCTCCTCCGGCACGGTCAAACAGAACTACCGCAATCCCACCCAGCCCACCTTCACCCCGGAGCAAGTCGATGCTTTTCGCACCCGGGTAAGCGACGACGCGGCAGGCATGGGCGGCAGCACTTTCATCGCCGAAATAACCGCGCACTGCCTCGACCCGCGAAGCCACGGGTCCTGCCGCATCCACATCATCAAGCAGGTCAGCTCATGAGTCTCACGACAACGGTCACCACATCAGTCACCACGGTCTCCGCCCTCGACATTGCCTCAGAACTCAGGCTTCCTCCGCCCACCGATGAGCAGCAGGAGGTCATCGAGGCGCCGCTCAGGCCGACCCTGGTGGTCGCCGGCGCCGGAAGCGGCAAGACCGAGACGATGGCCAACCGGGTGCTTTGGCTGCTGGCCAACGGCCACGTTCGCCCCGACCAGATTCTCGGCCTCACCTTCACTCGCAAGGCCGCCGGCGAGCTGAGCGATCGCATCAATAAGCGCATCGCCGACCTCGATGCCGCCGGACTGATGCCGATCATCGCCAACTCAGACGCCAGCTCAGACGCCGGGTCGGGCGCCGGGTCGGCGGCTGAGTCTTCCGACCTCTTCAACACGTCGAGCGTCTCCACTTACAATTCCTTTGCCAGCCGGTTGTTCACCGACAATGCCCTGCTGCTCGGCCGGGAGCCGGAATCTGTCCTGCTCAGTGAAACGAGCGCCTGGCTGCTCGCTCGGCGCGTGGTCATCGATCACGGCGACGGTCGCCTGGTGCCCTACGGCAAGAGCGTCGACCAGGTCACCGACGCCGTGCTGCAACTCAGTCGTGCCGTTGCTGAGAACCCGCCGCCCTGGCACAACGGCGCGCCGGGAACCCCGCACGACCTTGCCGGCCTGGCCGAAAGTTTCGTTTACTTGAGTGATTTGCCCTACGGCAACCCGCGTAAGAAAAAGCCGTACGACTCGGTAATCGATGCCTTGGCCGCAGTAGCGCCATTGCCGGTGCTTGCCGAACTCGCTGCGCAGTACAGCAGTGAGAAGCGCCGCCTCGGCCTCATCGAATTCTCCGACCAAGTGGCCCTCGCGCTTCAGGTCTGCCAGAAAGTCGATGCGGTCGTCGACCGCTATCGCGAGCAGTACCGTGTCGTGCTGCTCGACGAATACCAGGACACCTCCGTACTGCAGACCGAGCTATTGCATACGCTCTTTCACAACCACCCGGTAATGGCCGTCGGTGACCCGCACCAGTCGATTTACGGATGGCGCGGCGCCAGCTCGGCAAATTTGCTCGGCTTCGAGCGGGACTTCAACACCAGCGACGCCAGTCCGGTGGCCGCAGCGCCGACCATGTCGCTGTCCTTCACCTGGCGGAACCCCTCCCTCGTTCTCGACGCTGCGAATGCCGTCGTCGATCCGCTGAGTCAAACGCTGCGCGCCCAACCTGGTGGAATTCAGGTTGAAACACTCAAGGTGCCAGCCGGCACCAGGGCCGGTGGCATTGACGCGCTCATGGCGGAGACCATTGCCGATGAGGCCGATGCGGTAGCCGACTGGTTCGCCGCCCGGCTCGTTGGTGATCACACCGGTGCCATGCTTTTTCGGGCGCGCCGGGAGATGGACTACTTCGCCGAGGTGCTGCGCTCCCATGGCGTGCGCGCGCACGTGCTGGGCCTTGGCGGATTGCTTTCCACACCGGAGGTCGCCGACGTCGTGAGCGTTCTGCGGGTGGTGCACGATCCTGCTGCCGGCAGCGAGCTCGTGCGCCTCCTCAGCGGCGCTCGCTACCGCGTCGGCGCACGCGACCTGCAGGCTCTCGCCAATGTGGCACGCTGGCTGGCCCGGCACGATTGGGCCCAGAAAGCAATTTCGGCCGATCTGCGGGGCAAGCTGCGGGCATCCGTCGCCGGTGATGAGGGCAGCTCCCTGGTTGATGCGCTCGACTTTCTGGGCACAGCCCCTGACTCTCACGGCCAATTCGCGGAGTTCAGCGAGTTGGGGCGTGCCCGCGTGCAGTCGGCCGGCCGGCAACTGGCGTGGCTGCGTTCCCGCGCCAGCCTGCCGCTGCTCGACTTCGTGCGGCTGATCGAACAGGAATTTCGGCTCGACATCGAACTGACCGCGAACGAGGACAACGACCTCGGACTCGCCAACCTGTACTCCTTCCACGACACGGTGGCCGCATTCCTCGACAGCGACGAGCAGGGCACCCTGGCCAGTTTTCTGCGCTGGCTGAAGCGGGCAGAGCTGCAAGACGACCTCGGCCCGCGCGCTGAAATGTCGGAACAGGGCACCGTGCAGTTGCTGACGATTCACGGTGCCAAGGGCCTCGAATGGGATTTTGTCGCCATTCCAAACCTCACCGAGAAAAGCCTGCCCGCGTTAGCTCACGATTCCAGCGGGTGGCTGCGCTTCGGCGAGCTGCCCTACGGCTTTCGGGGCGATCGCTCCGAGCTACCCGAGCTCGAAGTCGCCGGTCACGACACCCAGCTCGATTATGACCTGGCTTTCCAGACCTACAAGGAGCAGTTGGCGACGCGGCACGACGACGAAGAACGCCGGCTCATCTATGTCGCCATCACCCGTGCCAGGCAAGATCTCCTGCTGACCGGCTCCTTCTGGGGCCCGGGACTGACGGTTCGAAAGCCCAGCCGCTACCTGGTAGAACTCGCCGATGCCGGGCTCATCCGGGCCATCCCCGACACGAGCGCCGAGGTCGACAAACCTGGCTCCGCCTCCAGCGGCACGGAGCTGTGGCCGTTCGACCCGCTTGGCACCCGCCGCGCTCTCGTCGAAGCCGCCGCGACCCGCGTCTTGAGCAGCACTGCGGATGCTCCCACTCGCTGGTCCCACGCGGTTACCCTGCTGCTGGAAGAACGTGCCCTGCGGTTGGCCGGCGGCGCTGTCACCCCCGTTCCCACCCGCATCCCCGCATCCCGGTTCAAAGACTACGTCGACGACCCTGCTGGAGTTGCTGCCGAACTGCGCCGCCCCATGCCGCAGCGCCCCTACCGCGCCACACGGCTCGGCACCCTGTTTCACTCCTGGGTGGAGCGACGTGCCGGCGGCGCGACCGGCACCGATCGCGTCGATGCCGCGCTGAACGAACTGGACTTCGGCGATGACGATGCGGGCGACGACGGTTCTGGCGACGACGGCGGTACCGGCGCACTGAATGACCTCGCCGTGCCCGAGCAGGAACAGTTTGCGGTTCTGCAGGCCACCTTTGAACGGTCCGAGTGGGCCGATCGAGCGCCGGTCGACGTCGAGATTGAAATTCACCACGTGCTCGCGGGCCAGGTCTTCGTCTGCAAGCTCGACGCCGTCTATCGCACCGAAGCGGGGTATCAGGTCGTCGACTGGAAAACCGGGCGGGCTCCCAAGAATGCCGCTGACCTCGAACTGAAGCAAACCCAACTCGCGCTCTACCGGTTGGCCTACGCCCGGTGGAAGGGAATCGATCCGAGCATTGTCGACGCCGTGTTCTATTTCGTCGCCGACGACACCGTCATCGCCCCCGAGCGCCTCTACTCGGAGGCGGACCTTCTTGCTGCCTGGTCGGGGGCGATGACCCCGGTGCGCGAGTCGCCGGACACAGAGTCTCCAGTGGACCCATTATCGGAATCGGAATCGGAATCGGAGTCGGATTCGGAGTCGGATTCGGCGTCCACGCAGAGCCCCGAGAAGTTGTAGCTGTCGGTGTGCATGGCCGCATGCTGATCGTAGTCGCGGGCGGCGCGGGGCATATGGTCGAGCATGTTCTCCACGTCACCAACAGTCATGATCGGGCCGGTTTCGGGGGAAAGCGGTTGCTGGGTGTGGCTGTGCACCGTGTCGACGAGGCCGTCGAGCATCGCGACGGCGTCATCCACTATGGACTGGTCGTGGCTGCTGACGCCGTGCAGCAACCAGCGGGCCAGTTCGAGCTCGGCGTAGAGCATGGCACGCTGGGTGATATGACTGTCGCTGCCCTGACGAGCGGTCGAGTACGTGGTGATGGCCAGTTCAGCGGCATGTCCGCGCGCGGCGAGCAACCAGTGGAGGTCGCGGGCCGGGTCTCCGACGGCCAGGCCAGACCAGCCGAGAATACCCGATACGGCGTCGTCGGTGATCAAAATGGAATCGGACGACATCGACCCGTGCACCACCGCCGGCGCGAACTGCCACAGGGCCTCGTCGTCGGTGGCCTGTTCCCAGCGGCGCAGCAGTGCCGCGGGCAGGTAGCCGGTATTGGCGGCACGGTCGATTAGGTCGATGGCATCCTTGCGGCACTGTTCGGCGCTCTGCTGGGAAAGTCCGGCTGTGCCGATGAAAGCGCTCGGGAGTGAGTGGATCGCGGCGATGGCCCGGCCGATTGACCCCGAGACGCCCTCGTGTCCGGTGAGGGCATCCGCATCGAAACTGTCGCCGGCCAGCAGCTCGTAGACGACAGCGCGGGTTCCCTGAATCGGCGTTTGACCGACATATTCGGGCACGTCGAACGGAAGCCGGCTGCGATTGCCGGTGGTGAGCGCGCGCAGCGCCACGAGGTCGGCGGACTGTTCGGTTTCGGCTGACTGGCTGGTGGGAACGCGAATGATCAGCGCCCGCCCGTCGGTGTCGATGACGAGCGCTGAGTCGAACAGTCCGTGCGCGCCGGCACTGTGCTTGCGGGCGTAGGCCACGTCGAGCCCCGGAACTGCGGAGGTGGCTAACGCGGCTAGAGTGAGTTGAGTTCTGGCCATGCTTACTAGGTTAGATCGACTTCCGGTTGCGGGGCTGTTCGCCACGCCTCCACACCCACGTTCTCGCAGAGCTCGGAGATTACCATGTCGTTCACTTTCACGACGCGGTTGCCGCTGTCTCGCCACGCGGTTGACCGCGACCACCTGAGCCGCGCAATTCCCGGGCTGTTCGACCAGCTCTGGGCGGATGCCGCCACCCGCGTTCTGCTGGTTTGGCACGGCAAGATACTGCTCGCGCCAAACGACTCGACCAGCGCCGCACACCTGGCCCTGCTGCCTCCGACGAGCGTGGCGATGAGTCGAGAGAATCCCGGCTTGCGCGTCTACCTCGGCCGGTCCCTGCCGACCGACCTGCCCGAGCCGACCGGCACCCGAATTGTCGCCGCGCAACTCGACGACGACGCTGCGGCCCGGCTGGAGCCCGACGAGAGCCGTTGGGTGAACCTTCGAATGGTCGCGACCGTGCTCAATGACCGTGACGCCGGTCTGTTCACCGAGGCCCTCGGTGTGCTCAACTGGCACGCCTCGCACGCGCACTGCCCGCGCTGCGGCGCCGCAACCGTGGTCGAGGAGGCCGGTTGGGTGCGTCGTTGCCCGGTGGACAACAGCCAGGTGTTCCCACGTACCGACCCCGCCGTGATCGTGCTCATCACCGACGCCGACGACCGCATCCTGCTCGGCTCCAATGCTATGTGGGAGAACAACCGCTACTCGCTGCTTGCCGGATTCGTCGAACCCGGCGAAAGTCTTGAAGCGGCCGTGATTCGCGAAATGTTCGAGGAATCCGGCCTGCGGGTGACCGATCCGGCCTACGTCGGCTCTCAGCCGTGGCCGTTCCCGGCCTCGGTCATGTGTGGATTCACCGCTCGCCTCGCCGACGGCCAGCGGGCCCGTGATCTGCTGCCCGACGGTGCTGAGATTCTGGCGCTGCGCTGGTTCACCCGGCAAGAGCTGGTCGATGCGGGCGAGTGGATGCTGCTGCCCGGCCCCTCGTCAATAGCGCACGCCATGATCGAACGCTGGCTCGGCGCTCCGTTGCCGGCCTCGACGGAACTGATTCGCCCGTGACGGTGACCGCCGACTCGCTGCTGAAGGGCCTCGATGAACAACAGCGCATTGCCGCCGAAGCGCTGATCGGCCCGGTCTGCATGCTCGCCGGCGCCGGCACCGGCAAGACCCGCGCCATCACGCACCGCATCGCCCTCGGCGTGTTGACCGGCGCGTACGCCCCCAACCGGGTCATGGCGCTCACGTTCACGAGCAGGTCGGCAGCGGAACTGCGTGGGCGACTGCGGCAGCTCGGTGCCGGGGGAGTGGCCGCGCGCACGTTCCACGCTGCAGCGTTATCTCAACTGAACTACTTCTGGCCACACGTGGTCGGCGGGCAGGCACCGCGCATCCTCGACGGAAAGGGTCGCATCCTCGGGCACGCCGCCGAGGCCCTGCACCTCAAAATCGATACGGCCACCCTGCGTGACCTTGCGGCCGAGGTGGAGTGGCGCAAGACCAGCGGCCTGAGCATCGAGCAGTATGCGGCCGGCATCGCCCGCCGCAGCCTGCCAGGACGGCTCGACATCGACCAGGTCGTGGCCCTGCAACAGACCTATGAGAAGCTCAAAGACGATCGCAAGCAGATCGACTTTGAAGACGTGCTGCTCGCCATGGCCGGCATGATCGAGGCCGAACCATCGGTGGCACTGCAGGTGCGTGAGCAGTACCGGTTCTTCGTCGTCGACGAATATCAGGATGTCTCGCCACTGCAGCACGACCTGCTCGCGCTGTGGCTCGGTGACCGCCGCGATCTCTGCGTCGTCGGCGACGCCAGCCAGACCATCTACTCCTTCGCCGGTGCCCGCAGCGACTACCTGCTCGACTTTCCCAAACACTACGAGGATGCCACCGTGGTGCGGCTCGAGCAGAACTACCGGTCGACCGCGCCCATCGTTGCTACCGCGAACCAGCTCATGCGCGGCCGTTCCGGCGCACTGACCCTGCACGCCGCACAATCCGACACCGGCTCCGATCCGAACGTGCGCGGCTACGCCTCGGATATGGCCGAGGCGCGCGGTGTCGCGGAGCAGATTCTGCAGCTCATCGGTACCGGTACCAAACCCGAAGACATAGCCGTATTGTTCCGGGTCAACGTGCAGGCGGCACTGCTTGAAACAGCGCTGACCGAGGTCGGGGTGAGCTACCAGATTCGCGGCGCCAAACGGTTCTTCGACCTGCCCGAAGTGAAACAGGCGGTGATGAGCCTGCGCGCGGCATCTGTTTCGATCATCGGAGAACCGCTGTTCAAGTCGGTCAGCGACGTGCTGCGGTCCCTCGGCTGGAGCCAGACCGCCCCGGAGACGCGCGGCGCAGTTCAAGGTCGGTGGGAATCGCTCAATGCCCTGATGGGTCTGGTTGACCAGGCCGCCGTCGGTACCACCTTTCGCCAGTTCACCGACGACCTGATGGAACGCCAGGCCGGCCAGCACGAACCGACCGTCTCGGCGGTGACACTCGCCACCATGCATTCGGCCAAGGGCCTCGAGTGGGATGTCGTGTTCGTGGTCGGTTTGAGCGAAGGACTGGTCCCGATCAGCTATGCAAGTACCTTCGAGCAGATAGACGAGGAGCGCCGACTGCTCTACGTTGGCATCACGCGGGCCCGTAGGCGGCTCGCGCTGAGCTGGTCGTCCTCCGGAGTGCAGGCTCGCGCGCCTCGGGAACGATCTCGTTTTCTGCAAGAGCTTGACAGCCGCACCGCTCGTGGAGTCGGTGCACGCTCCGCGTAACGGTGCCGGAGACGGCGTCAATGCGCAACGACCGGGCGAACACCGCTGACCGTCCGGTCTCGAGGCGATCCTGTACGAGCCCGGCTACCCGGGCGGCGACCTCAAAGCTCAGCCGGGGTGTTTCGCTCGGAGCCTGCCGCGGGGCCAGCTGGCAGGCCATGGCCGGCCAGGCGGGATCGTCATCGACGTGCGCGAGTTCGAGACAGGTCAGGCAGGGCCCAAGGCCCGGTTCGACCAGCGGTCCGACCCGGGCGGCGCTGTCGCTGAACACCACCGGCAAGTGGGGAATGTCGCGGCGTAGCCAGCGCCCGTGACGCTCCGGTGAGAAGACGTACTGTCCGACCAACACTGCCAGTTCTGGTTCAGTGCCGGGTAGCGGCTCCTCGATTCCGAGGTTGGCCAACAGGGTACGCACGCGAAAAGCGGTTGTTCCAATACCATCAACGAGCACGGTGCGGGGCAACGGCGTGATCGGAGGTTCCGCATCGTCTGATACGTACAGCAGCGCCGGCCCGAGCAGTTCGAGCAGATGCGTCACCTCGGCAGCGGATGCTCCAGCCAGCGTTCCCAGCAGCATCGCACCTGATCGATGCACCCCAGCGACGAGGGCTGACAGCACGGCCTCGTGGGCGACAGTGAGTCCATCGATCCGAACAACGGCGTGGTCGATGCCGAGTTGTACGCAATCCGGTGTGCGCCACACCAGGGGGTATCGAGGATTCAGTCGAAGGGCCATGCCGACATGATGACGCACATGGCCCCGGCTAAATGAGTTCTCCACAGGCTGGTTATCAAGGGGTGCGGGCGGTCACGCTCGAATATTGGGATTCGACGGTAACGCCGCCCGCACCGGATATCAGTAGCGGATGACCACGCGACCGTCAATCTTGCCGTGCTTCATCTCGTCGAGCACTTCATTGACTTCGTCGAGGCGACGCTCGGAGACCGTGGGGTGAATCTGGCCGCGAGCGTAGAACTGCAGGGCTTCTTCCATGTCCTGACGGGTACCCACGATGGAGCCGCGGATGGTGAGGCCCTTCAGCACGATGTCGAAGATCGGGGCGGGAAAGTCTCCGGGCGGCAGGCCATTGAAGACGATGGTGCCGCCTCGACGGGTCATGCCGATGGCCTGGCCGAAGGCGGCCGGGTGCACCGCGGTCACGAGTACGCCGTGCACTCCGCCGGTGGCTTTCTGTATGGCGGCAACCGGGTCGCCGTCGAGGGCGTTGATCACAAGCTCGGCGCCGTGCTGGCGCGCCAGGGCGAGCTTGTCGTCGGCGATGTCGACGGCGGCAACCCGCAGGCCCATCGCCTTGGCATACTGCACGGCAATGTGGCCGAGGCCGCCGATACCGGAGATGGCAACCCACTGGCCAGGACGGGCCTCGGTCATTTTCAGGCCCTTGTAGACGGTGACGCCGGCGCAGAGCACAGGAGCGATTTCGATCGGGTCGGCTCCGTGCGGAATGCGCACAGCGAAGCGGGAGTCGACGAGCATGTACTGCCCGAACGAACCGTCAACGCTGTAGCCGCCGTTCTGTTGCGCTTCGCACAGGGTTTCCCAGCCGGTGCGGCAGTATTGGCAGCTTCCGCAGGCGCTCCAGAGCCAGGCGTTTCCGACGAGGTCGCCGATGGCGAGGTCATCGACGTCGGCGCCGAGGGCGACAATCTCGCCGACACCCTCGTGGCCTGGAATGAACGGCGGGCTCGGCTTCACCGGCCAGTCGCCTTCCATGGCGTGCAAGTCGGTGTGGCAGACGCCGCTGCTGATCAGCTTGACGAGGGCCTGACCCGGGCCGGGTGTCGGTACGGGAACCTCATCGATTGTGAGGTTCTCGCCGAACTCGTGCACGACGGCCGCGTGCATGGTCGTCGGCACCCGGGTGGATGTCTTCGTGTTGCTCTCGGTTACTGTCATTGCCAAACTCCTTCGTTTGGGACATTTCGTCCGTTAAACGACGGTATCTCAGCAAAGGTTGCGGCAACGTTGCGCGTCTCTAGGCCTCGTGTGGGCGTTCGGCACCGTCATCGCGCAGCAGATCTTCGAGGGCCTGATCGACGTCGTCGAGCACCTCGGGCTCGCCGCGTGCCGCGCTCGTCAGGCGGGCGATCAACTGCTGGGGATCGTCGATGTCCTGCTCAGTGGGCAGCAGGTCAGGGTGCGACCAGAGGGCGTCGCGCGCTTCGTTGCCAACGGCATCCGTCACGGCTTGCCACATCGCTGCGGCCTCCCGCAGTCGGCGCGGGCGCAGTTCGAGACCGACGAGGGTCGCGAAAGCGGATTCGGCCGGACCGCCGGAAGCCCGGCGGCGTTTGACGGTCTCGGCGATGGCATCGGCTTTGGGCAGCCGAATCGTGGCGCGGGCGGTGACGACATCAACCCAGCCTTCGACCAGAGCGAGCATCGTTTCGAGGCGCGACAGCGCTAGAAGTTGCGACTCGGACTTCTGTTGGATGAGCGAACCGTCCACCATGGCCTGACGTAGGTCTTCCGGGTTGGAGGGGTCGAAGCTTCCGGCGAGTTCTTCAAGACGGCTGGAGTCGATGCTGATTCCGCGCGCATATGCCGTGACTGAGCTGGTCAGGTGCAGGCGCAGCCAGCGGGCGTGCCGAAACAGTCGGGCGTGGGCAATCTCACGCACGGCCAAATAGATCTGCACCTGGTCGGTGGGAACGTCGAGGCCGGCGCCGAAATCGGAAACGTTCTGGGGGAGCAGGGCAGCCTGCTGCTCGCCGAGCAGCGGGATGCCGACGTCGCCGCCGCTGACGACCTCGCTGGCCAGCTGGCCGACGACTTGGCCGAGCTGCATTGCAAAGAGGGTGCCGCCGATACTGCGTACGAGCTGGCTCGCGTTGGCCACCATGCCCTGCATCTCTTCGGGCACCTGTTCGGCGAAGACCCGGGTGAGCGAATCGGAGATACTCGTTGCCACGGGTTCGGCCAGCTGGGTCCACAGCGGCATGGTCGCAGTAACCCACTCGCGACGGGTCATCATCCGGGGTTCAACGGTCAGTTCGGCCACGGAGATGACGTCGTCGAGCCAGAGGGCCGCGATGTGAAAAGCCTGGCGCAGCTGGGTCTGCTGCTCGTCGGTCGCCGTGAGCTGGCCGTTAGCCGCTCGCTGCTGGCCCTGGGTGAGCGCAATCTGCCAGTCCACACCGGTGCCTTGGGAGTTCATAGCGCCCTGGAGCTGTTGCATAAGAGCCGCCACACTGGCCGGGTCGCTGGGCAGGCCGGCCGCGTTGGCGAGCTGGCCCGGGTCGATACCGCTCTTGCCGCTCAGAATGTCGCGCAGCATGTCACGGAACTCGTCACTGGGCGTGTTATCGCCGGGCTCGCCCGGGTTCTGGTCGTTCGGGGGTAGGGAGTCGTCGGCCACTTCAGGCCCCTCTCAGTTGCATACTTCTACGCTAGTGCGAGTAGCCCGTTCGGGGCTGGGAAATATCCTAGGCTGAAGGGCTTGCAGTGCGCCCGTCGCGAACACGACCGGGAACCTGGCAGGAACCAATACGGAAGGAGCACGGTGGCTCTCTTCACCGATGACTCACCGGCACCCCAGGGTGCACGGCGTCGCCGCCCCTCGATCGGCTGGACGGCGTTGTTGATCGCCCTCGTTGCCGGAGTGATTCTCGGCGTCATGCCGGCCCCCTACGTCATCGAAAAGCCCGGACCGGTCTATAACACTCTCGGCTCCGCCACCGATGCCGACGACGTCGAGACCGCCCTCATCACCATCCCGGGTGAGACGGTCTACCCGACTAATGGCACGCTCGACCTGCTCACGGTGTCCCTGCTCGGCAACCGGGAGAACCGCCCGAGCTGGCTCAGTGTCGCCGGAGCATGGCTTGATCCGAGTGAGGCCGTCCTCCCCATCGACCAGGTGTTTCCCGCCAACGTCAGCACCGAACAACGGGATGCGCGCTCCAGTGCCGACATGATCAATTCCCAACAGGATGCCATCGCCGCGGCCCTCACTCATCTCGGCTACGACTACCCAACGACAGTCACGGTGGTCAGCTTGCCCGATGGCTCCCCGGCGACGGGCGTGATCGAACCCGAGGATCAGATCTCCGCGGTGAACGGGACGCCGGTTGTCAACGTCGCGGAACTGCGTGCCGCGTTGCAGACCAACGGCGCCGAGACGGCGGCCAGCCTCGACATCGTGCGAGGCGGCGTAGCGCGCACCGTCGAGGTCACCCCGATCGACAGCGCCGGCACGGTCGTGGCCGGGGTCAACGTCTCAGTAACTTACGACTTTCCGTTCGAGGTGCAGATTCAACTCGACAAGGTCGGCGGACCGAGCGCCGGCATGATGTTCGCGCTCGGAATCATCGACAAGCTCACCCCCGGAGAGCTGCAAGGCGGTGAGAACGTGGCCGGTACCGGCACGATCGACCAGTCCGGTGTGGTCGGCCCGATCGGCGGCATCCAGCAGAAGCTGTACGGCGCCGTCGAGAATGACGCGAGCTGGTTTCTGGCTCCGGCAGGCAACTGCGACGAAGTGACCGGCAATATCCCCGACGGTCTGAGCGTGTTCTCCGTTGCTACCCTCGATGAGGCACTGGCCGCCCTTGACGCGATCAAAACCGGCGACACGAACGGGGTCCCGACCTGTCCAACGAGCTAGCGTCGCAGGAAAAACTTCGGACAGCTCGGCAATGGTGACTCTCTCAGGGGTGCTTAAGTAAGATAGACGTGACCCTGATCACGCGGTTAATGATCACCCTGTACCTAATGACTGAGCGCAAGAGGCCAATTCGTGAGTTCATCAGCAGCCGACAACGCCCCCCGGCGCGGCCGAGCCCCGCTAGCAATTTCCGCAGCAATTATCGCGGGGTTGGTGATCCTGTTCTTTATTTTCGCCGGACTATATACCGATGTCTTGTGGTTCGACCAACTCGGATTCCTCAATGTGCTGACCACCCAGTGGATCGCCGGCACCGTGCTGTTCCTGATCGGGTTCGTCGCCATGGCTGTGCCGGTCTGGGTGAGCATCCAGCTGGCCTACCGCCTGCGCCCGGTATATGCGAAGCTCAACTCGCAGCTTGACCGCTACCAGCAGGTCATCGAGCCGCTGCGTCGCCTCGCGATGTTCGGCATCCCTGCGCTCCTGGGCCTGTTCGCCGGTGTGGCCGCCGCCACCCGCTGGCAGACCGTGCTCATGTGGCTCAACCGCACCGAGACTGGGCGCGTTGACCCGCAGTTCGGCTTTGACATTTCCTTCTACCTGATGGATCTGCCGTTGTATCAGGCCGTGCTCGCCTTCGCATCCGCCGTCGTGCTCATCTCGGCCCTGGTCTCGGTCGCTACCAGCTACCTGTACGGGTCCATCCGGGTGTCCGGCCGTGAGGTGCTCATCTCCAAGGCGGCCCGTGTACAGATCGCCGTCACGGCGGCCGTGTATCTGCTGCTACAGGCCGTGAGTATCTGGTTCGACCAGTACTCCACCCTGACCAACCAGGGCACACTCATCACCGGCGCCGGCTACACCGACGTCAACGCCACCATCCCCGGCCGCGCCATCCTTGCCGGCATCGCTGCAGTGGTCGCCCTGCTCTTCATCCTCACGGCCATCATCGGCCGCTGGCGTCTGCCGGTCATCGGCACCGCGCTGCTGATCGTGTCGAGCCTGCTGATCGGATCGCTCTACCCCTGGGTCGTGGAGCGCTTCCAGGTGGAGCCGAGCGCTAAGTCGCTTGAGGCACAGTACATCGAGCGCAATATCAATCTCACCCGGGATGCCTACAACGTCGCCGGCATCGAGGAGATTCCCTACAACGCGAAGACCACCGCCGAGCCCGGCGCCCTGCGCGCGGACGCCGCAACCACCGCCAACATTCGTATTCTCGACCCGGCGCTGGTCAGCGACTCGTTCGCCCAGCTGGAGCAGTTCCGCCAGTACTACCAGTTCCCCGGCAACCTCGACGTTGACCGCTACATGATCGACGGTACCTCGCAGGACACCGTCGTCGCCGTGCGTGACCTCAACATCGACGGCCTGAACACCGGTAATACCTGGGTCAACTCGAAGACCGTCTATACCCACGGTTATGGTGTGGTCGCCGCCTACGGCAACCAGCGCTCGGTCGACGGGCAGCCGGTGTTCCTTGAATCAGGCATTCCCACCAGTGGTGCGCTCGGTGACTTCGAGCCGCGCATCTACTTCGGTGAGACCTCGCCGGAGTACTCCATCGTCGGTGCCGAAGAGGGTGCCAACCCGATCGAACTCGATTATCCGTCGGGCGAAGAGGGTGCGGGCCAGACCTACACGACCTTCTCCGGAGATGGTGGACCAAAACTGGACAACGCGTTCAAGAAGCTCATCTACGCGCTCAAGTTCCAATCAGAGCAGATCTTCCTGGCGGCCTCGGTCAACGACAAGTCGGAGATCCTCTACGACCGTGACCCGGTCACCCGCGTACAGAAGGTCGCGCCGTACCTCACGCTCGACTCCGATGCCTACCCCTCGGTCGTTGATGGTCGGGTGAAGTGGATCATCGATGGCTACACGACGTCGGCGAATTACCCGTACTCCACTCCGGTCAGCTTGAGCGATGCCATCGCCGACACTGAGACACCACCGCAGCCGTACGCCCTCGACAGCATCAATTACATGCGAAACTCGGTCAAAGCCACCGTCGACGCCTACAGCGGCGAAGTCACCCTCTACGCCTGGGACGACAAAGAGCCGTTACTGCAGACCTGGCAGAAGATCTTCCCGTCGACGCTCAAACCCATGAGCGAGATGAGCGGCGACCTGATGAGTCACGTTCGCTACCCGGCCGACCTGTTCAAGGTTCAGCGCTCGATTCTCGGGCAGTACCACGTGACCGACCCGGGATCGTTCTACTCCAAGGACGACGCGTGGATCTCACCGAACGACCCGGACTCTCCGGCGACGAACCCCACCTTGCAGCCGCCGTACTACCTCACCATGCAGGTACCGGGAGCGGATGCCCCGTCCTTCTCGCTATACACGACCTTTCAGCCGGAAGCAACGGGTGAATCCAGCCGAAACGTGCTCTACGGCTATCTCGCCGTTGACGCCGACGCCGGATCGGAAGACGGTGTGCGCGCCGAGGGGTACGGTCAGCTGCGACTGCTCAATCTGCCCAAGGACGGCACTGTCCCAGGCCCCGGCCAGGTGCAGAACGTCTTCAACGCCGATCCGGCCGTGTCGACCGAACTCAACCTGCTGCGCCAGGGTTCCTCGACCGTGCTGAACGGAAACCTGCTGACCCTGCCGGTCGGTGGCGGACTGCTCTACGTGCAGCCGGTCTATGTGCAGTCCACGGGTGAGACGAGCTACCCGCTGCTGCAGAAGGTTCTCGTGGCCTTCGGCGACCAGATCGCGTTCGAGGACACCCTCGACGGTGCTCTCGATGTGCTGTTCGGCGGCGATTCGGGTGCGACGGCCGGTGATACGGCCGTGCCGGACCCGGCTGCCACGGACGGAGCAACGGGCGGCACGACCGGTGGTGCTACCGGCGGCACGGACGTGCCGACCGAGTCGACCGGCGATGCGGCAACAGATGCCCAACTCAAGTCGCTTCTCGCTGTCGCCAAGACGGCGCTCGCCGACAAGGCAACCGCACTCGCCGCCGGCAACTTCGCCGACTACGGCACCGCTGACGCCAAGCTTGCCGAGACGATCGCGAGTATGCTCGCCCTGCTCGGCGAATAGTCCCACCGCAAGACCGGTCGCAAGCCCTCACCCGTCTCGGGTGGGGGCTTGCGCTCGTTGAGCCGATGGTATTCGATACCAGATAAGGCAAAATTTCAGTAGTTTTTTGCGATACCAACCCAAAGTGGTCAACCGCGCTTTGAGGGTGTGCTAAATTTGTACTTGTAGCGCGGGGTGGAGCAGTTCGGTAGCTCGCTGGGCTCATAACCCAGAGGTCGTAGGTTCAAATCCTGCCCCCGCAACAGATGCCCCCGGAACCCCTGGTTCCGGGGGCTTTTTCGTGCCCGAATTCAGTCAGGCAACGAGGAGCCGATCAGGAATTCTCCTCGCTCATCTCGCCGGCGCTCTAGGGGATGACCGGTGCCACGAACTCGAAGGTTCGTCCAAGCAGCCAGACCAGAAGCAATACCACCGGCAGGTGGAACATGAACTGCAGGAACGTGAATCCCACGAGATCTCGTGCTTTGAGGCCAAGGACCGCGAGTAGGGGCAGCATGAAAAACGGGTTGATGAGATTGGGCAATGCCTCGGCAACGTTGTAAACCTGCACCGTCCAGCCCAGGTTCATCTGAACATCGGTGGCCGATTGCATGACATACGGTGCCTCCACCAACCATTTACCACCGCCCGAAGGAACGAAGATTCCCAGGATGACCGTGTATAGCGCGACAATCACTGTGAAACCGCCGCCACCGCCCACGCTGGTAAAGAATTCGGCCAGGTGCTCCGAGACGGTCATGCCCCCATTTCCGATTGCCCGGGTCAGAATTGCAGCCATGGCCGCGTAGAGCGGAAACTGAACCAAGATTCCGGCAGTGGCAGGAACGGCCTTGGACACAGCCTGCAGAAACTTGCGCGGTGTTCCGTGGAGCACGAGCCCGAGAATCAGGAAAACCAGAAGGTACCCATTCAGGCTGCTGACCACCGACAAGACGGGACTCGTCACGAACTGCGAGACCAGCCAACCCAGTGTCAAGAGCGCGATCAGGACGGGAAGGATGCGACTGTACTCGAGCCATTCACCGGGTCGTGAGCGTGGCGCTGCTGGCTCCGGCTCGTCATTGAGGTCCACGCCAAGATCCTGTGCAGTTCGAATGGCGTCGCCACGCGGAGCGGAGAAATGCGCGATCAGAACTGTCAGGGCAATGATGATCGCGCACATGGTGAGCGACTGCCAGGTGAAAATCGTCGTACCGAAGTCGAGTACGCCGGTGACCTGCAGAAGGGCCGGCGGCAGGGACGTTGCCGTGGCTTGAAGTTGCGCGGCGGATGATGACATGCCCAGCGCCCAGACTGCTCCCAAGCCCATGAATGCGGCGGCCCCGAGCGCGCGGTAGTCCACACGAAGATCGGTTCGGCGGGCAATGGCTCGCGCCAACAGGCCGCCGAAGACCAGGCTCAGGCCCCAATTGACAAAAGAAACGGACATAGACAGGAACGCGACGAAGCTCACCGCCGTTGCGGCTGACTGGGGCACAGCCGCAAGCGTATCGATCAGCCGAGCCACGGGTCGGGATGTCGCCACGACGTACCCGGTCAAGACGACCATAGCCATTTGCAGGGTGAAAGCCGTCAGGTCCCAAAAGCCGTTGCCGAAAGAATCGACGATGATCTGCGGGCTTGAACCATTAGCCAAGGCGGCGACGGCGACGAGGAGTACACCGACCAGGGCGAAGATATACGCATCCGGAAACCATTTCTGAGTCCAGCCTGCGAGAGACTGGGCCACACGCGCCAGCCCCTTCTCCGTGCGAATTTGTGGGGCGGTAGCCGTCACGGTGGTCTCTCTTCTTTGAGGCGAGTGTGCACGCGCGCTGGCGCGATCGGGGGATGGCCGCACCCCGATGGGGATGAACAGCCATTTGCAGGCTAGGCGCGGCGCGATGGGCATGTCAATGTGGTCAGATTCGGCGCACCGTCAAGCCAGAAGGCGTTATGACCTGCTCACACCGGCTTGAAAAACTTTTTGTCAATATGTCATGACATTAAGCACAGAGGGCGCTACTGTGGAGGGACGGCGGTAAGCCGACCACTCCTAGTACAGAAAGTTGTACATCGACGTATGACGACTTCACCGCGAACCCCCCACGATGTGCTGACGATAGGCCGCGTCGGCGTCGATATTTATCCGTTGCAGGATGGTGTCGGCCTCGAAGACGTGTCAACGTTCGGCAAGTATCTCGGTGGCAGCGCGACCAACGTTGCCGTCGCCGCTGCACGCCACGGATTGAACTCGGCAGTCATCACCCGCACCGGTAACGACCCCTTCGGCAACTACGTGCACCAGGAGCTCGTGCGCCTGGGCGTCAGCGACGAATTCGTCTCGGGAGTTGCCAACCTCAACACCCCCGTCGTGTTCTGCGAGATATTTCCGCCCGACGACTTTCCCCTGTACTTCTATCGAGCGCCCCAAGCGCCCGACCTGGTCATCCATGCCGACGAGCTCGACCTGGCCGCCATCGCAAACGCCCGCATCTACTGGTCGACCGTGACCGGCCTCAGCGAAGAACCCAGTCGATCCGCTCATTTCGCAGCCTGGGAAGCCCGTGGCCGGACCCCGTTGACCATTCTCGACCTCGACTATCGGCCCATGTTCTGGGGCGTGCCCGAGGAGGCGAGTGCCCAGGTAGCACTCGCCCTCGGCCAGGCCACGGTCGCTGTCGGCAACAGGGAGGAGTGTGAGGTCGCCGTCGGCGAGACCGAACCGCTGCGGGCCGCTGATGCCCTCCTGGAACGCGGTATCGAACTGGCCATCGTCAAACAAGGTCCGAAGGGCGTGCTCGCGAAGACTCGTACCGAAACCGTTGAGGTGCCGCCGTACTTCGTTGACGTCGTCAACGGCCTCGGCGCCGGCGATAGTTTCGGTGGGGCCCTCTGCTACGGACTGCTGCAGGACTGGCCGCTGCGCCGTATTCTGCAATTCGCCAATGTGGCCGGCGCCATTGTCGCCAGCCGCCGGGAATGTTCAACCGCCATGCCCACGACCACTGAGGTTGAAGAAATCTTGAAGGGATTGCCAGCATGACCAGGCTTGACTTCGACGCGCTGCGGCATGCCCGCGCGGCGCACCCTGAGCGCATCGGCGAGATTCTAGCGAGCCGCGCCCGGCGCGACCTGATTCAGGGCGATGGTCGACTGTTCATCGTGGCCGCCGATCATCGTGCCCGGGGCGCCCTCGGCGTGCGTAAAGATGCCACCGCCATGGCCAACCGTTATGCGCTGCTCGAAAGCCTCGCGATCGCGCTCTCCCGTCCGGGCGTTGACGGTGTGCTGGGTACCCCCGACATCATCGACGACCTTGCCCTGCTCGGTCTGCTCGACGATAAGATCGTGGTCGGGTCGATGAACCGCGGTGGATTGTGGGGTTCGTCCTTCGAGATGGATGACCGCTACACTGCCTACGACATCGACAACATCAAGCGCGACCGCCTCGATTTCGCGAAGAATCTCGTGCGCATCAACCTCGAAGATGCCGGCTCGCTCGCCACCCTCGAGGCCACAGCTCTCGCCGTGAGCGAAGCGGCTGCGGCCGGCATCCCGATCATGCTGGAGCCGTTCATGAGCTCCTGGGTCGACGGTCGCGTCAAGAACGACCTCACGGCGGATGCCGTCATCCTCTCGATTGCCATCGCCGAAGGCCTCGGCAACTCCAGCGCCTACTCGTGGCTGAAGCTGCCGGTCGTTGCCGACATGGCGCGCGTGATGGCGGCGACCACCCTGCCGACCCTGCTCCTCGGCGGTGACCCGGTGGACGACCAGGACGAAACCTTCGAATCCTGGCGCAACGCCCTCGAGCTTCCCGGCGTGCGCGGCCTCGTCGTGGGTCGCAGCTTGCTCTACCCGAGCGACGGCAACGTCGAAGCAGCCATCGACACCGCCGCCGAACTCGTGCACGGCGCCTAAAAACTCTCATCCACTCTCGTACAGAAGGAAGCACCCATGCCCGCAATAGTCACGGATTTAGCCCTCGTCGCGCACTGGATCGACGGAAAGGAACAGCCGGGAACCTCCGGCCGCACCGCGCCGGTCTACGACCCCGCCCTCGGCACGGTCAGCAAGAACGTGTCGCTCGCCGACCAGGCCGAGATCGCGGCCGCCATCGCCAGCGCCAAGGCCGCCTTTCCAGCTTGGCGCGACCTGTCCATGGCCAAGCGCCAGCAGGTTCTGTTCAGCTTTCGCGAGTTGCTGAATGCCCGCAAGGGTGAAATGGCCGAGATCATCACGAGCGAGCACGGTAAAGTACTCTCCGACGCGCTCGGTGAGATCTCCCGCGGCCAGGAAGTCGTGGAATTCGCCTGCGGCATTCCGCACCTGCTCAAGGGCGACTACTCCGAAAACGTCTCGACTGGCGTCGACGTGTATTCCACCCGCCAGGCTCTCGGCGTCGTTGCCGTGATCAGCCCCTTCAACTTCCCGGCCATGGTGCCGATGTGGTTCTTTCCGCTCGCTCTCGCGGCCGGCAACTCGGTGATCCTCAAGCCGAGCGAGAAAGACCCAAGCGCAGCTATCTGGATGGCCAAGCTGCTCAAGGAGGCCGGCCTCCCCGATGGCGTGTTCACCGTGCTGCAGGGTGACAAGGAATCCGTCGATGGCCTGCTCGAGCACCCCGACGTGAAGGCGATCTCCTTCGTGGGCTCGACCCCGATCGCCCAGTACGTCTACGAAACCGGCACCCGCCACGGCAAACGCATTCAGGCTCTCGGCGGCGCCAAGAACCACATGCTGGTGCTGCCCGACGCGGACCTCGACCTCGTCGCCGACTCCGCTATCAACGCGGGCTTCGGCAGCGCGGGGGAGCGTTGCATGGCTATTAGCGTGATCGTCGCGGTCGAGCCCGTCGCCGGCGTGCTGATCGAGAAGATCGTCACCCGCATGAATACCCTCACCGTGGGCGACGGTCGTCGTTCCTGCGACATGGGCCCGCTCGTTACCGAGGTGCACCGAGACAAGGTTGCCAGCTACATCGAGATCGCGAAGGAAGACGGCGCCAACATCGTCGTCGACGGCCGCGGCATCGAGGTCGACGGTGACCCGAATGGGTTCTGGCTCGGCCCGACCTTAATCGATGCCCTGCCGGTGACGTCGAAAGCGTACACCGAAGAGATCTTCGGGCCGGTACTGTCGGTGGTACGCGTGGCGAGCTACGAAGAGGGCGTTGACCTGATCAACTCCGGTGCTTTCGGCAACGGAACGGCCATCTTCACCAACGACGGCGGCGCGGCCCGCCGCTTCCAGAACGAGATCGAGGTGGGCATGATCGGCATCAACGTGCCCATCCCGGTGCCCGTCTCCTACTTCTCGTTCGGCGGTTGGAAGAACTCGCTGTTCGGCGACACCAAGGCGCACGGCGTCGAGGGCGTGCACTTCTTCACCCGCGGCAAGGCCATCACCAGCCGCTGGCTCGACCCGAGTCACGGCGGCATCAACCTCGGCTTCCCGCAGAACGGTTAAAGCACAATAATGACAATGCCATCCGCTGACTGGTTCTATGCCCAGGGCTCCCTTGAGCGTGACGGCTGGGAATCCGTCGTCGATAAGTCCATCAGCGGATGGCGCTACACCGGTATCCGCGTCGCCGCCCTCGCCGCAGGAGACTCCGTGTCGCTGGCCGCAGAAGCCGTCGAACGCATCGTGGTTCCCCTGGCCGGGTCGTTCACGGTGCGCTACACGCTCGCGGGGGAGACCGAGGCGCGCGTGCAGGCGCTCGCGGGGCGAGCATCCGTTTTTCACGGCCCCACTGACACGCTGTACCTGCCCACCGGCACCGCGCTCTCGATCGAAGGTGCTGGCCGGGTGGCTGTGGCTGAAGCGCCGACCGACCAGGCACTTCCAGTGGCTTACATTCCGAAAGCGGATGTCCCGATCGAGCTGCGCGGAGCTGGTCGCTCCAGCCGCCAGGTGCACAACTTCGGTACCCCGGGCAGCCTCGCGGCCGACCGGCTGATCGTGTGTGAGGTGATCACCCCGGCGGAGAATTGGTCGAGTTACCCGCCGCACAAGCATGACGAGTACACACCCGGCGTGGAGTCGAGCCTCGAGGAGATCTACTACTTCGAGACCGCCGTCACCCGCGGCCAGGTCGCGCCGGAGACGGCGAGTCCGTTCGGCCTCATGCGCACGTATTCCTCCGAGGCCGGAGACATCGACATCATGGCGGAGGTGCACACCGGCGACGTCGCCCTCGTGCCATTCGGCTGGCACGGCCCCTGCGTCGCGGCCCCCGGCTATGACCTCTACTACCTCAACGTGATGGCAGGGCCGGATCCCGACCGCTCGTGGCGCATCAGCGATGATCCGGCGCACGGCTGGATCCGCGATACCTGGGTCGGCCAGAAATTCGATTCCAGGCTTCCGTACACGTCATAATCCGATTTTTTCCGGCAGCGACCGGCAGTACCCGAAAGGACACAACGTAGTGACTACTCGTCGTATGACAGTCAGCCAGGCACTCATCGAGTTTCTCGCGCACCAGTACACGGTCGACGGCGACGTGCGCGAACGCACCATCGTGGGAACCTTCGGCATCTTCGGCCACGGAAACGTTGCCGGCATCGGTCAGGCCCTCAAGCAGCTCTCCGTCGAGGACCCCACGCTGATGCCATATCATCAGGCGCGCAACGAGCAGGGGATGGTGCATGAATCTGTGGCTTTCGCCAGGATGCGTCGGCGTCGTTCGACCTTCGCTTGCACTGCCTCGGTGGGGCCGGGTGCCACCAACATGCTCACCGGTGCCGCCCTCGCGACAATTAACCGTTTGCCCGTTCTGCTTCTTCCCTCCGACACGTTCGCTACCCGGGCGGCTGACCCGGTGCTGCAGCAGCTCGAGCTTCCGAACGACGCGAGCGTCAGCGTGAACGATGCCTTCAAGCCCCTGTCGCGGTTCTTCGACCGGGTGCAGCGCCCCGAACAGCTGTTTTCGGCGGCCATCGGCGCCCTGCGGGTGCTCACTGATCCGGTCGAAACCGGCGCGGTCACGCTGTGCCTTCCCGAGGACGTGCAGGCGCAAGCGTTGGACGTGCCGGTGGAGTTTCTCGCCGACCGCGAGTGGCCGATCCGTCGCCCCCGGCCGGATCGCGGCATCATCGACCAGGTCGTGCGCGCCATTCACGAGGCCAAACGCCCCATGATCGTCGCCGGCGGCGGCGTCATCTACTCCGATGCGGCTGCGGCGCTTGCGGCGTTCGTCGAGCTGACCGGCATTCCTGTCGGAACCTCGCAGGCTGGCGTCGGATCCCTGGTTTGGGACCACCCACAGTGCCTCGGCGCGGTGGGGGCTACCGGCACCACCGCCGCCAACCGCATCGCCCGTGACGCCGACCTAGTCATCGGGATCGGCACGCGGTACAGCGACTTCACGACCGCCAGCCGCACCGCCTTCCAGCACGCCGGCGTGCGCTTCGTCAACATCAACGTAGCGTCCTTCGACGCGATCAAGCATGGCGCGGCAATTTCGGTGGTAGCGGATGCCCGGGAAGCACTCCATGAACTCACCGCGGGTCTCGATCGGTACCGGGTCGACGCTGAATTCGCCGATCGCATCCGCTTGGAGAAGGCGGAGTGGAATACGGTCGTCGATGCGGCCATCGCCCCGAGTAGGCGGCCGTTGCCGGCCCAGTCCGAGATCATTGGTGCGGTGCAACAGGCCTCCGACCCGCGCGATGTCGTCGTGTGCGCGGCCGGTTCGCTGCCTGGCGACCTGCACAAGCTCTGGCGGGTACGCGACGAACTCGGCTACCACGTGGAATACGGCTTCTCCTGCATGGGGTACGAGATCGCCGGAGGTATCGGTGTGCGGCGGGCTGCCCCGGATCGCGACTCGATCGTTATGGTTGGCGACGGTTCTTATCTCATGATGCACACGGAGATCGTGTCGGCTGTGGCGGAGGGCCTAAAATTCATTATCGTGCTCGTGCAAAATCACGGCTACGCGTCCATCGGCCATCTGAGCGACACAGTCGGCTCGCAGCGCTATGGCACGCAATACCGTTTTCAGGACAAGTCCCACAACAATTTCGAAACGGATGTGACGCTGCCGATCGACCTGGCTGCCAACGCGGCAAGTCTCGGGATAGCCGTGATCAGGGTGGAGCCCGGGCCAAACGCCATCGCTGAACTGGCCGCGGCCGTGGCAACGGCGAAGGCTTCCACAACGGCGACCCTGATTCATATCAATAGCGACCCCCTCCTGTTTTCGCCCGATACGGAGAGTTGGTGGGACGTGCCGGTGGCCGAAGCCTCTGCCCTCGAGAGCACGACACGAGCACGCGCGGAATACGTCGCGCAGCGTGAAAATCAGCGCCCCTATCTAGGGGCCTAGCCCATGTCGAAAAGATTTGTTCGAATGTTAAGACAAACACTTGACGGCGGTTTCGCAACCGTATACCGTGGTCAAAAGCGACAACATTAGGACAATAAAACAAATTTGATGTGGAGGCAATAAAGTGCGATTCGTAGTTCTGGGTGCCGGCAGGATCGGGCTCTCCCACGTCGGCACGTTGAAGGCACAGTCCGGTGTCACCGACCTCCTGATCGCCGACCTCGATCCGGCCCGCGCCGCTGCCGCTGCCGTTTCGGTCGGCTCAGCATCCGCCACGATCGACGATGCATTCGCCTCGAAGCCGGACGGCATTGTGATTGCCGCCCCGACCTCGGCCCACGCCGAGCTCATCGTGCGGGCCGTGCGCGCCGGTATCCCCACCTTTTGTGAGAAGCCGCTCGCCGAAAACATCGCTTCGAGCATCGCGCTCGTCGAAGAGGTCGAGCGTCACGACGTTCCGGTGCAGATCGGATTCCAGCGCCGGTTCGACGCTGGTTATGTGGAAGCCAAGCGTGCCCTGCAGTCGGGTGACATCGGCGAATTGCGTCGGATGCATCTGTTGACCTGCGACCCGACGCCACCGCCGGCGGAGTACATTCCCAACAGCGGTGGAATCTACCGCGACTGCCACATTCATGACTTCGACATTCTGCGCTGGGTCACCGGCCGCGAGGTCGCTGCGGTATTCGCGACCGGCGCCAACCGCGGTGCCTCCTTCTTCGCCGACGCCGGCGACGTCGACGAGTCCGCCGCCCTGCTCACCCTTGACGATGGCACGCTGGTCACGGTGCAGGGCTCGCGCTACAACGGCGCTGGCTACGACGTGCGCATGGAACTCGCCGGAAGCCTCGGAAACCGATCGGTTGGACTCGACGAGCGCGTTCCACTGACCAGCGCTGAGCCGGGCGTTAGCTTTCCCAATGAGTCCGCCTGGCCGAACTTTCAGGAACGATTCGCTCCCGCCTACGCAGCAGAGCTCGCAAGATTCGTCGCCGTCGTTGCGGGTGAAACCGCAAGTCCGTGCACCCCGCGAGACGCCCTCGAAGCGCTCTATATCGCCGAGGCCGCCGAGCAGTCCCGTGCCGAAGGTCGCCCGGTGCGCCTCGACGAAGTCAGGCGCTGAACGTGGTCGAGGCATCCGCTAATCTCTTGAGCCGCATCGCCGCCGCACCGATTTCCTGGGGCGTGTGCGAAGTTCCTGGTTGGGGATTTCAGCTCACCCCCGAGCGCGTTCTTGGCGAGATGCGAGAACTCGGTGTCGTAGCCACGGAATTCGGCCCCGAAGGATTTCTTCCGGACAGTCCCAGCGACAAATCGGCGACTCTCTCCGATGCCGGGCTGAAGGCCGTCGGCGGATTCGTGCCGATTGTGCTGCACGACGTGGATATCGATCCCGTTCCGGCTATCGAAGCTGAACTCGACACGTTCGTCGCGGCCGGGGCAACCCGGCTCGTTCTCTCGGCCGACACCGGCCAGGTCGGTTACGACTCGAGGCCGACGCTGAGCGAGCAGGAATGGGTCACGCTGCTCGTCAACCTCGATCGTCTGGTGCAAACGGCGGCCTCACGTGGCGTGGTGGCATCGATCCACCCGCACGTCGGAACGATGATCGAATCGAGCGACGATGTTGCGCGGGTGTTGAACGGCTCCCAGATCGGGCTCTGCCTCGACACCGGACACCTTCTCATCGGTGGTACCGACCCGGTTGAACTGGCTCGCAGCAACGCCGCCAGGATCAGCCACGTACACCTCAAGGACGTGCGCCGGGAACTGGCCGAGCGGGTACAGCGCAAGGACCTGAGCTACACCGACGCGGTGCGCCTGGGCCTGTACACGCCGCTCGGATCCGGCGATATCGACATCGCATCGATCGTTCGTTCGCTGGAGGCGGCCGGTTATGCGGGCTACTACGTGCTCGAGCAGGACACCATCCTGACCGAAAACCCACCCATCGGCCAGGGCCCGCTCTCCGATGTGCGCACCAGCATCGACTTTATCGCCGGTTTGGCGACTCCCTAAAACATCTCAGTCCCGACGGCACCACCCGCACCACACACAGCACTGTTCACATGTATCCAATGGAGGATTCACTCATGAAGCTCAAATATCGCTGGATGACGGCGCTCGTCGTCCTGCCCCTCGCCCTCACCGGTTGCACGGCCACCACCAACACTGCGGACACCACGACCACCGACGCCGCAGCATCCGGCGACAAGGTCACGATCGCGGTCGTCACCCACGGCTCCCCAGGAGATACCTTCTGGGACGTGGTTAAGAGCGGTGCGGAGCAGGCCGGCACCGATTTGGGGGTCACCGTCACGTACCAAGGCGATGGCGACCCGGTAAAGCAGAGCCAGCTGATCGACGCAGCTATCGCCGCGAAGCCGGACGGTCTCATCGTCTCGATGGCCAACCCCGACGGTGTCCAGAACGCGGTTGAAAAGGCCATCGCCGCCGGAATACCGGTGATCACGATCAACTCCGGCCTCGACCAGTCCAAGGAATTCGGTGCACAGACCCACATCGGTCAGAGTGAGTTCATCGCCGGCCAGGGCGCGGGGGAGCAGCTGGCCGAAGGCGGCGTCAGCAATGTCATCTGCATCATTCATGAGGCAGGCAACACCGGACTGGAAGAACGCTGCAATGGTGCAGCGGACACCCTCGGCGGCACGGTCACGAACGTTCAGGTCGACGTCGCGAACGTCGCGGACGCTCAGAACACCATTAAGAGCAGCCTTCTGGCGGACTCGTCCATCGATGGCGTGCTCACCCTGAACCCGGGCATCGCCGTCGCGGCCAGCCAGGCGATTGAGGAAGCCGCCAGCACAGCCGTACTGGCGACCTTCGATGTGTCCTCCGACGTCACCCAGTTGATCCTCGACGACAAGATCCTGTTCGCCGTCGACCAGCAGCCCTACTCCCAGGGCTACCTCCCCGTGACGTTCCTCACCCTGCAGGCGCGCAACGGCGACGTTGTCGGTGGCGGTCTGCCGGTCTACTCCGGCCCAGGCTTCGTTACCAAGGAGAACGCAAATCAGGTCGCGAAGTTCGCGAAGAATGGAACGCGATGACCCTCACCGCACCTGCGGTGACCGATGAACGGATCAAGCCCGCCGGCCTGATCATCACGCTGCTGCGCCGACCCGAGGTCGGCGCAGCGGTTGCCGCCCTCGCCATTTTCATCTTCTTCTCGGTCTCAACGCAGGCGTTTCTGACACCGGCGGGCGTGGCCACCTGGCTCTACTCCGCATCCCTGTTCGGCATCATGGCCGTCGCGGTGGCCCTGCTCATGATCGGCGGAGAGTTCGACCTTTCCGCCGGTGCCATGGTCGGTACAACGGGACTGATCGTTGGGATCGTCACGACCGAATGGGGCGTCAATATCTGGCTCGCCCTGGTCATGGCCCTGGCTATTGCCCTCGCCATCGGTGCTGCGAACGCCTTCGTGGTCATGAAGACGGGACTGCCGAGCTTCATCGTGACGCTCGCCACCTTTTTCATTCTGCAGGGAGTGAACCTCGCCGTCACGAAGATCATCACCGGCACCGTATCGATTCAGGGCATGAGCGCCGTGCCCGGCTTCGATGCCGTCAAGGTGTTCTTTGGCTCATCCTTCAGCCTGTTCGGCATGGACGTAAAGATCTCCATCGTCTGGTGGCTCGCTATTACCGCCCTCGCCACCTGGATTCTGCTGCGTACCCGCGCAGGCAACTGGATCTTCGCGGTCGGTGGACAGATCACCAGCTCCCGCCAGGTCGGCGTGCCGGTCATGAAGGTCAAAATGGGCCTGTTCATGACCACGGCCGGTGCCGGGTGGCTGGTCGGAATGCTGCAGCTGTTCGATGTATCGACCGTGCAGGCCACCACCGGCATCGGCCAGGAGTTCATTTACATCATCTGTGCCGTGGTCGGCGGCTGCCTGCTGACCGGCGGCTACGGTTCGGCCATCGGTGCGGCCCTCGGTGCCCTCATCTACGGCATGACCCTGCAGGGCATCGTGTTCGCCCAGTGGGACAACAACTGGCTCAAGGCTTTCCTCGGTGGGATGCTGCTGCTGGCCGTGCTCGTCAACCTCTATGTACGCCGCCAGGCAGGAGTTCGCTCATGACGCACGCAGAAGCATCCGCTGCCGCGCCCATTCTCGAAGTTCAAGACATCGGCAAGACCTACGGTTCCATTTTGGCGCTGCAGGGTGTGTCGGCCTCGGTCGGGGTCGGTGAAGTCCTCTGTGTGCTGGGGGACAACGGTGCCGGCAAGTCGACGTTCATCAAGATTCTGTCCGGTGCGCACGCCCACACCCAGGGCAAACTGCTCGCCTACGGGATCGAGCGCACCTTCGGCAGCCCGCGTGAGGCCCTGGATCTGGGGATCGCGACGGTCTACCAGGATCTCGCCGTGGTTCCGCTGATGCCGGTCTGGCGAAACTTCTTTCTGGGCTCGGAAGTGACTCGTGGGTTCGGCCCGTTCAGCCAGCTGGACGTCAAGGGCATGCGCCGGATCACCAAAGAAGAGCTCGCCAAGATGGGCATCGACCTGCGCGATGTCGACCAGCCGATCGGCACCCTGTCGGGCGGTGAACGCCAGTCGGTGGCCATCGCACGCGCCGTGTATTTCGGCGCAAAGGTCGTCATCCTCGACGAGCCGACCTCCGCTCTGGGGGTCAAGCAGGCCGGTGTGGTGCTCAAATACATCGCGCAGGCCCGCGACCGCGGCCTCGGGGTAGTTTTCATCACGCACAACCCGCACCACGCCTATCCCGTCGGCGACCGGTTCCTGCTGCTCAAGCGCGGAACCAGCCTCGGCGATTTCAAGAAGAGCGAGATCACCATCGAGGAAATGACCAAGCTCATGGCGGGCGGAGCAGAACTCGACGCGCTGGCGCACGAGCTCGCTCGCTCCTAGCTCGCCTCAGGAAAAGATCTGGCCGGCTGACCCTGTGGGGGTTCAGGCGGCCAGACGTCGTTGCGCTACTTCTCGACCAGCGTCACTTCGAAGGAGTACAAGTCGGGGCGGTAGCAGTGCTGACCGAACTCGATAGCGCGACCTGAGTTGTCGAATGCTGTGCGGTCCATCGTAAGCAGGGCCGAGTTCTTCTCGATCTCCAGCAGGGCGGATTCTTCGTTGGTAGACTTGCGGGCACCAATGTGCTGGCGGGCCACGCGCATCGTCACGCCGCGGGATCGCAGAACTTGATAGAGGCCGTGCGCGACGAGGTCCTCGGGTTCGATGCCGATGAACTCCTCGGGCAGCCAATTTTCCATGACGGCCACTGGCACGTCGTCGGCCAAGCGCACCCGGCGCAAGTGGAGCGTGGGCGTGCCTTCCTCGATTCCGAGGCGCTCGGCTGTTTTCGCATCCGCTGCCTGCGATTCGAGGGTCAGCAGGTGGGTCGAGGGCGCCTTGTGCGTGCTGGTGAGGTCGTCGTAGAGGCTGGTCAACTCGACCTTGCGCGTCACCTGGCCGTGCACGACCTGGGTGCCGATGCCGCGACGGCGGACCAGCAGGCCCTTGTCAACGATTTCCTGGATGGCGCGGCGCACGGTTGGGCGGCTGAGGCCCAGGCGCTGGCCGAGGGCGACCTCGTTCTCGAGGCGTGAACCGGCGGGCAGCTCACCGCTGAGAATGGCCTTTTCGATGCGCTGGGAAACCTGAAAGTACAGCGGAATCGGCCCGGACCGTTCCAGATCCATGAACATTCCCATGGGTAGGGTGTTTTCTTCCTTCGCGCTCACCTGATACCTCGCTGACAAGCCAACCGGTTTGGCTAATTGTCCTGACAATATCAGGTCATGCTGTCGATCGTCAGTAATTCAGGCGCCGAGCCGGGCCACCGCGGCGACAGCGGCGCGAACGGATGCCGCGGCCGCGGCCGCTTCCGCCGCCGTCGTACCAGCGCCCAGCGTGAACCGCACCGCCGTCTGAGCCACGTCGGCCGACAGGCCCATCGCCGTGAGCACGTGTGAGGGCTCGCTGCTCCCGGCCGCGCAGGCGGACCCACTCGAACACACGATGCCGCGTTGTTCGAGCTCGAGCAGCACCGCCTCGCCGCTCGTGCCCGGAAACACGAACGACGCGGTGCCCGGCAGACGTTCGGTGGGATGGCCGGTGAGGCGGGCCGACGGGGTCTCGCCCAGCACGGTGGCGATAAATTCATCGCGCAGAGCGCCGGTTCCACTGGCGACCAGAGTGCGTTCCGCGACGGCCAGGCGTAGCGCCACGGCCAGAGCCACCGCCCCGGCGACGTTCTCGGTACCGCTGCGTTTGCCGCGTTCCTGCCCGCCACCGTGCAGCAGCGGTTCGATCGCCAGACGCCCGCGCAGAAAGACGGCACCGATGCCGGGGGGAGCGCCGAGTTTGTGGCCGGACAGGCTCAGCGCATCCACGCCGAGCCTCGTCACATCGAGGTCGAGCCAGCCGCCGGCTTGCACCGCATCGGTGTGGAACGAAACTCCAGCGGCCTGAGCTACACCGGCCAGCTCGGCCAGGGGCTGCACTGTGCCGACCTCGTTGTTGGCATAGTGCACGGAGATCAGGGTCGTGTCGGGGCGAAGCGCGCGGGCCAGGCCAGCGGGGTCGACGCGGCCGACGGCATCCACCGGCAGCAGCGTGATCTCGAAACCGTGCAGGCGGTGCAGGTAGTCGCAGGATTCCAGTACGGCTTCGTGCTCGATCGCGGTGGTGACCACGTGGCGGCCGCGCGGGGTGCCCAGCGCTATGCCTTTGATTGCGAGGTTGTCGCTTTCGGTGCCGCCGCTCGTGAACACGACCTCGCCGGGGCGGCACCCGAGCGACTGCGCCACGCTGCGCCGTGCCTCCAGCAGTGCGGCCGCCGCAGCTTCGCCGACCTGATGGTGGCTCGACGGGTTGCCGAAACTGCCGGTCAGATGCGGCCACAGGGCCTCGAGTGCTTCGCGGCGCACCGGGGTCGTCGCGGCGTTGTCCAGGTAGATCATGGGTCTAAAGCGCGAACCCGGCCGGCGTGTTCACCCGAATGGCGATATCGAGGCCGAGGTCGAGAGAGTGCACGCTGTGCGTGAGCGCACCCACCGAGATGACATCGACACCGGATGCCGCGATCTCGCGCACCGTCGCCAGCGACACACCGCCGCTCGCCTCGACGATCGCGCGCCCGGCGACCTGAGCGACGCCCTCGAGCAGGTCGTCGGGGCTGAAATTGTCGAGCATGATCGTGTCGATGCCGGCGGCGATTACGTCTTCGATCTGGTCGAGGCGGTCGACCTCCACCTCGAAGTGGGTGGTGTGCGAGAGGCGGGCGCGCACGGCCAGCAGCGCCTCGGTCAGGCCGAGTGGCCCGGCCGCGAGCACGGCGAGGTGGTTGTCCTTGGCCATGACGGTGTCGGAGAGGCTGAACCGGTGGTTGTGGCCGCCGCCATCGCGCACGGCCTGCCGCTCCAGGGCGCGCAGTCCGGGGGTGGTCTTGCGGGTGTCCACGATGCGGGCCTGGGTGCCAGCCGCCTCGGCCACGTACCGGGCGGTCAGGGTGGCGATTCCGCTCATGCGCTGCACGAAGTTCAGGCCGATGCGCTCCGCCTGCAGAATGCCGCGGGCCGGGCCGGTCACCTCGGCGAGCGTCGCACCCGCAGCGAACGGGTCGCCGTCGGCGACGAACTGGCGTACTTCGATGCGGGCGTCGGTCAGGGCGAAGGCGGCGGCGAACACGGCGCCTCCGCTGAATACGCCCGGTTCGCGCGCTTCGAGCCGGGCCGTCGCGACGGCGTCTTCGGGAATGAGCACGGCCGAGGTGAGATCGCCCCACGGGGCGTCCTCGTCGAGGGCGGCCTGCACAACAACGGTGATGGAATGGTCGGTCAGCATGCGATGGCCTCCTGGGCCGCAACGAGTGGGAGTGGTTGTTCGTGTCGTGCTTGCGAGACTGAGCGGGCCAGTTCGGGTCGGGGTTCGGGAAAGTCCGAGCGGTAGTGCGCGCCGCGGGACTCTTCGCGGGCCAAAGCGGCGGCCACGAGCAACCGGCCGAGACCGAGCAGGTTGCGGTCTTCGAGGGCGGCGACCGAGGTGCTGGTGTGTTCCGGTGCGGTCCACTCGGCGAGGATGGCGGCGGCGGTAGCCAGGCCGCCACCCGAACGGTGCACCCCGGCGAGGTCCCAGAGGAGCTGTTGGAGCGCGGGGCGATCAACCAGCGTGCTGGCGTCAGCCGACGGTAATTTTACGGCGGTCTCGTCGGGCAAACCATGAATCGAGCTGGTCGAGAGTTCAACCGGCGGATGGGGGCGATTTGTGGTGCGGGTCGCGCCGGTCGGCCACGGCTGGCCGAGCGCGCGCACTGCACGGTCGGCGAAAACCGCCGCTTCGAGCAAAGAATTGGAGGCGAGCCGGTTGGCGCCGTGCGCTCCGGTGCGAGCGACCTCGCCGACGGCGAAGAGCCCGGGCAGGCTGGTGCGGGCCCAGGTGTCCGTTGCGACGCCGCCCATCCAGTAGTGCGCGGCCGGCGCCACCGGGATGGCTTCGATCGCCCAGTCGAGACCTGCCGCCCGGCAGGCTGTCGTGATGGTGGGGAACCGGGTTTCGAGCAGCTCGCGTCCGAGCGCGGTCGCGTCGAGCGCTACCGGGGCGCCGCCCTGTCGTTCCATCTGGCGGGCGATGGCACGTGCGACGACATCGCGTGGCGCGAGTTCGGCGTCGGGGTGTTCATCGAGCATGAAGCGATCGGCGAGGAGACTGCGCAGAACGGCGCCTTCACCCCGCACCGCCTCGGACACGAGCGGGGTGCCGGGCACGGCCAGGGCGGTCGGGTGAAACTGGTAGAACTCCAGATCGGCAACGTCTGCGCCGGCACGGTACGCCGCCGCTACCCCGTCACCGGTCGCGACCGAGGGATTGGTGGTGTGAGTGTAGAGGGCGCCGGCACCGCCGGTGGCGAGGATCACGGCGTCGGCTTCGACGCTTCGCTGTATGTTGTCCGGGCCGAGAACGCGGGCGCCGCCCACGACACCGCCGTCGACCAACAGGTCGACGAGCATCGTATGTTCGCGTACGTCGATCGAGGCCCGGCGTCGCACGGTCGCCACGAGGGCAGCCTCGACGGCGGCCCCGGTCGCGTCGCCGCCGGCGTGCACGACCCGCGAGCGTGAGTGTGCCGCTTCCAGTCCGCGGGCCACGCCCGACTCGTCCCGGTCGAAGTCCACGCCGAAGCGGATGAGGTCGCGTACCCGGGCCGGACCTTCTTCGCAGAGCACCCGTACCGCGGCCGGCTCGCACAGTCCGGCACCGGCGCGCAGGGTATCGAGCACGTGCGCGTCGACCGAGTCGTCCCGAAACAGGGCAGCGGCAATGCCACCCTGTGCGTAGCGGGTATTGCTCTCTGGCAGTACCGACTTGGTGACGAGGACCACGTGGTGTCCGGCATCCGCTGCGCGCACGGCGGCCAGCAAGCCGCCGAGGCCGCTGCCGATGACGAGGATCGACGCCATGTCAGGCGCCGACCAGAACCGGTGGTCGGGCTGCGAGCATCCGCTCGAGGGCAAGCCGGGCGTGACCGGCAACATCGGCCGCGACCGTGATCTGGTTGAGAACCTGACCTGGCGCTTCGCCACCGCCGACGAGTGCCTCGAGCACCCAGGCCAGGTAGCCGGCGTGGATGCGGTACATGGTCGAGCAGGGGCAGATCACCGGGTCGAGGCAGAAGATCTCATGCTCGGGATGCTCGGCGGCGAGACGGTTCACGAGGTTGATCTCGGTTCCGATCGCAAAGGTCGTGCCGGCTGGAGCGGCGGCGATCGTCTTGGCGATGAAGTCGGTGGATCCGGCTGAGTCGGCGGCGTCAACGACCTCCATCGGGCATTCCGGGTGCACCAAGACCCGCACGCCCGGGTGTTCAGCGCGGGCGGCCTGGATCTGCGGCACGGTGAAGCGGCGGTGCACGCTGCAGAAGCCGTGCCAGAGCACGACCCGGGCGTCATCGAGTTGGGCAGCCGTATTGCCGCCGAGGGGCTTGGTCGGGTTCCACATCGGCATCTGCGCCAGCGGAACGCCCATGGCTTTGGCGGTGTTGCGGCCGAGGTGCTGGTCGGGAAAGAACAGAACCCGCTGGCCACGTTCGAACGCCCACTCGAGCACGGCCTGGGCGTTCGAGGAGGTGCAGACGATGCCGCCGTGCTCGCCGCAAAAGCCTTTGAGCGCTGCGGAGGAGTTCATGTAGGTGACGGGGATCACCGGAACCCGGCCGGAAGCATCCGGAGCCGTGCCGTAGAGTTCCTCGAGCTGCTCCCAGCACTCGGTGACGGAGTCGATGTCGGCCATGTCGGCCATGGAACAGCCGGCGGCGAGGTTGGGCAGAATCACGGCCTGGTCGCCGCCGGAGAGCAGATCGGCGGTTTCTGCCATGAAGTGCACACCGCAGAACACGATCGCGGCTGCGTCGGGACGGCTCTGCGTGGCCTGGGCCAGCTGAAACGAATCGCCGACGAAATCCGCGTGGCGCAGCACCTCATCGCGCTGATAGAAGTGACCGAGGACGACCACCGAATCGCCGAGCACGTTTTTAGCTTCGACGATACGTGCGCTGAGTTCCTCCGGTGAGGCGGTGCGGTAGCGCTCCGGCAGCGCGCCCTGACGGGGCGACCCGGCCGGTATCACGTCGCCCATCGACGAACCGGGTCCGTAGCCGGGCGTGCCGGCATCGAACTCCCACGGAGGGGTCGCCAGGTCGGTGCTGCACGTGCTGCCGGCGACTTTGCCGGTGCTGATGAGACGAATGGTGGTTTCGACCGAGGGAATATTTATGGCCGTGCTCCTTGAAAGTGGTGGGGTGGAAAGTGCGACACAGCGGTTCAGACAGTCGGTCCGGGTGGGTCGTGCGCGGCGGCCCGATCGTCGTAGCGGTAGAGCCGTGCTGGGCGATGCCGCGCCCCGGCCACATATTGGTCGGTGCTGATCAGGCTGCCGCTCGCCTCGATCGACCGGCGAAAATTTGCCGGGTCGAGTGCTTTCTGCAGCACGGCCTCGTGTACCCCCCGCAGTTGGGCGAGGGTGAACGTGTCGCCGAGGAAGGCGTGGGCGATGCGGGCATATTCCACCTTGGTACGTAGCCGCCAGAGCGCGTATTCCACGATGCGGTTGTGGTCGAAGGCGAGTGGAGGAAGTCTGTCCGCCGCGAACCAGCGCACGTTCTCTCCAACGGATGCCCGCTCCGCGACTTCGGAACGCACGAGCGCCCAGTAGACGACGGAGACCACGCGCAGCCCGGGGGAGCGGTCTATATCACCGAAGGTGTACAACTGCTCGAGGTACCGTGGCGAGAGATCGGTTGTCTCACGCAGGGTGCGGGCAGCGGCCGCGGCGAGCTCCTCGTCGGCCGGCAGCCAGCCACCGGGCAGCGCCCAGAGGCCGAGATGTGGCTCGCGGGTGCGGCGCACGAGGGGCAGCCACAAAGTCTTGCGTCCCGACGTGTCGTCCCGGCGCAGGGTGAAGATCACCGTCGAGACGGCCAGGGTTGCTCGGGCGCTTCCATGCTCGAGCGGGCTCTGCTCGGTCAGATGATGCTCCAGCACGGGGATCCAGTCGTAAAGGTCGAAGTGACTTTAACTGCTGGGACCATCATATAGTCAAATCGACCCAAACACCGAAATACGTTAAATTCAGGCTTGACGTGCGGCCGCAGCGGCCTCGCGTGCGCCAGTTCGGCTGATACCCATACCCATCACGCCCCACAGCGTTACGCGGGCCATCGCCTCCACGGCGATGCGTGGACTCATCTTCGACGCTCCCCGTACCCGCTCGACGAATGTGATCGGTACCTCGACCACGCGCAGGTCGGCCCGCACGGCGTGCAGAAGCATTTCGATCTGAAAGCAATAGCCGAGGCTGTCCACGCTGGAAAGGTCCATCCGTTCGAGGGCCTGGGCCGAGTAAACCCGGTAGCCACCGGTAGCGTCTCGTTGCGGCAGTCGTAACAGCAACCGGGAATAGAACGACCCTCCGCGGGAGAGCGCACGCCGGTGCCAGGGCCAATTCTCAATGGCCCCGCCGGGCACCCAGCGTGACCCCATCACGACGTCGGCCGTGTCGGCCGCCGCCAGCAGACTCGTGAGCTGCTCTGGCAGGTGGGAGCCGTCGGCATCGATCTGCACCAGTTGGGTATAACCGCGGGAAAGGCCCCAGCCGAAGCCGTCGAGATACGCTGCACCGAGCCCGGTCTTTTCGGTGCGATGCAGTACATGAACGCTCGGATCCCGGGCCGCCAGGCCGTCGGCGAGTGCGCCCGTGCCATCGGGGGACGAATCATCGACGACCAGGATGTGCACGTCGGGCACACTGCAACGCAGCCGATCCACGATCGAGGCAATATTTTCTGCCTCGTTGTAGGTCGGTACAAGTACCAGGGTGGTGGGCACAGAGTTGTTAGGCACGACGTTACCTCGTCATTTCAATGATGCGGGTGCGGTTTACCAGTGTCGACTGGGCGACGTGGAATCCTTGAACGGTGAGCGTGCGGACATCCGTTCCTCTTTGCGAATCTCCACTTCCCGAGTATTGCAGGAGCCAGATGCGGTCGAGGGCTGTTACGGCCGGCAGCGCGTCGGTCAGTGGTTCCACCTCGTCCCACAGCCAGGTCGTGGCGTCGTAGGGGCGGGTGAGGGTCACATCACGCAGGCCGGCGAAGGCCTCGGGGTAGAGATGCATGGCCAGCCGCGGGACGCGTGACGGGCGCACGCTTTGGTCGAAGACAACGCCATCACCGGGCGTCGCTTCGGTGGCGATGATGTCGGCGGCTTGGCGCCAGTCGCTTCCCTCGTTTTTGCCGAAGTCACCGCGTTGCGCGGCGTAAGCAGGCACGATCACGGCCACCAGTGCCATTACGCTCGCTGCCCGCAACCAGTTGTTGGCGAGCGCTGCAACGCCGACGGCAATGACGATGCCCACCGCCGGGGCACAGAGCGACAGGTAGCGCAACGAATACATCGGTACCAGTTGGGTGCCGATGAGCAGAATGGCACTGGGTATCACCATCCACGCCACAAAAATTGCCAGTCCAGCGCGTCCGGGCAATCCGGTGGACCGATGGGTGACGGGACCGCGCAGGAACACCGCGAGCACTGCCACGAGGATGAGCGCCCATGCCACGATCGCCACCGGAATAGTGTCGAACCACTGCATCACCGCTGCCTCTGAGACCGTCACCTGTGGCCGTCGGCCGATGAAGGCGATCTGTTCCCGCTGCGCGGAACCCGCCAGAAATATTGGGGTGGCCAGTAGCAGCCCGAGCGCGCTCGCGCTCACCCAGACGACGACGCTTCGCCACAGAAGATGCGCTCGCGCCAGCACCAGAACCACCACCGCGTGCACCGGCAGTAGCAAAGCCAAAAATAGAAAGACGTAGATGCCGAGCGCGAGCAGCAGGGAATATCCGCCCCACAGCAGGATCTGGTGGCTTCGACGCGCGCCTTCGCTGCGCACCGCGTGCACGAGCAGCACGGTGAGCCAGACCCCGATAGCCGTCGCGATAGCGGTGGATCGTGCTTCGGAGCCCATATAGGTGACCCGGGGAATCAGAGCGAAGACCAAGCCACCGCCGATCGCCACTCGCGACCCCATGAAGAACCGAGCGAGAACGACAGTCCCCGACGCGGCAACACCGATCGCGATCGCGCTCGGCAGCCGGGTGGAGAGCTCTGAAGTGCCGAAGAGATCGATCCAGCCGTGTAGAAACAGGTAATACACGCCGTGCACGGCATCCACGTTGTCGAGCATGCCAAACAGCGAGGTCAGCGATCGTTCAGCCGACATAATGCTCGCAGCCTCATCGCCCCAATACGACGGCTGCCAGGACCAGGCGAACGAGATTAGACAAGCCACAAGGCCTACGAGACCTGCCGACCAGCCGGGTGCGCGCCGCATCCACAGGGATCGTCCGGGTAGCGGGGACGCCGTGAGGCGCGATGCGAGAACGGAAGTCACCCTATGAACCTACCCAGCAATTGTTAACGAAAGCCTTCGAAACCCCCCGAGTTGCCTGCCAAGAGCAATCCTTTCACTGGTCGGCCTCGGCAGGGGTGCCGGTGTTGCGCCAACAGCTAGGCTTTCGCCATGACTTCAGGCGCCGCAAGTGATCAGGCCAGCACCGCCGAAGCGAGCATGGTCGGCGTGGCTGTCGCCCAGTTCGCGCCGGGGCCCGATCGGGCGCACAATCGCGCCGTGCTGCGACAGCTCGCTACCACGGCCGCCGGGCGCGGCGCCCACCTCGTGGTCTTTCCCGAGTACTCCGCCTTCTTTGAGCCGAAACTCGGGCCGTCGTTTGTGGCGGCAGCCGAACCACTCGATGGAGAATTCGTTACGTCGTTGGCCGCGCTCGCCGCAGAGCTGAGCGTTCATATTGTGGCTGGCATGCTCGAAACGACCGCAGACCCGGCCCGGTTTTCCAACACCCTCGTCGCTGTCGACCCAACCGGACGCCTCGTGGCGACCTACCGCAAACTGCACCTATACGACGCGTTCGGCGATCGCGAATCACAGTGGGTGCTGCCGGGCACAGTGACTGATCCGGAGATCTTTGACGTCGGCGGGCTGCGAGTGGCCCTGCAAACCTGCTACGACGTGCGTTTTCCCGAGGTCACGCGTCGGCTCGTCGATGCTGGGGCCACCCTCGTACTCGTGCCGTCTGAGTGGGTGCGGGGCCCGCTCAAAGAACACCACTGGCGCACCCTGCTCACGGCCCGGGCACTGGAGAACACCGTTTTTCTGGCCGCTGCCGATCACACACCGCCGACCGGCGTCGGCACAAGCCTCATCATCGACCCGATGGGCGTTGCCCTGGTCAGTCTTGGTGAAAGCGCGGATGTCGCCGTCGCGTTCGTGGCGCCAGAGCGTGTCGCCGCCGTACGGGCGATCAATCCGGCCCTCGCACTGCGTCGCTTCGCCGTCGTTCCGCGCTGAATACTCAGCGTTTGGTGACGCTGGCCTTGGTTGCACGGGTCTGTGCGGCCACTCGAATGCCGATGGACGGTTCGATCTTGGCCGCCGCGTCGGTGTCGACGGCGGCGCTTTCTTCGGCGGTGACGACTAGTCCTTGCGCGCTGTTGGCCGAACGGGTCAGCTGGCCAATCCACTTCGGGTTGATAGTCGGTGCGTGGCCGCCGGCAAACTTAAAGTATAGCGGAATCGCCGGGTGCAGCCAGGCTGAGCTGCGGCCGTCACCGACCACAGCGGCGTCCCGCCAGGACAGCAGAAAGCTCTCGCCGCGGCGCAGCTTTTGGATGATCACAAGCTGTAGGTGTGCCAGCATTCGGTCTTCGAATTCCACGACGACACGGTCATACGTGAGGGAGCCCACGAGCGCCACTTCCACTTCGATTATCGGTTACGCGTTGCTCGGTTGCGCTGACCGGGAGCGAATGTAAGCGCAGCCTACCCGTTAGCGAGGAACCGAGTACTACGTCTACTGTCCTCCATTCGGGGGGTAAATTCAAGGTTTAGAGAAAGTGTTCGGCTGACTCGCGGGTGCCGGGATCGACCGGGGATCGGCGAATTCGAGCCGGAGCAAGACCTCGAGCGGGCGTTCGATCTGGCCGAAATGCCCGGCTCCTGCAATGGTGCTGATCACGCAGTTCGGTACCGCAGCGCGCAGTCGCTCGTCATCGTCAGCCGTCACGAACACATCGTGGTCACCGTGCACTGAACGCACCGGGCAGCAGATATGCGCCCACCGGGCGGCTGTGTCGTAGGCGCTGGCCCTCACGGCCGCGCGAACGAAACGGGCTGGCCTGACCTCGGTGCCGAGCGCAGCGACGACCGTCGAGGCGACAGCCCGCGGACGGCTGAACAACGGGGCTACGAGGGCGCGTAGCAGACCGAGGCGCGCGACAGCCCGCACCAGGCCGCGGCCGAGGGGGCCGGCGAGTTGCAGCATCCGCATGGTCAGGAGCAGTGCCGTGAACGCAGGCAGCATCGAAAACTGGCGTATCGGGTGACGAACGCTGTCCTGGATCGAGAATGTGGTGGCCGAGACCAGTCCAACGGATGTCGTCGCGCGCTTTTCGCTTGCCGCCAGCTGCAGCGCGATAAAGCCACCCATGGAGTGACCGACAACGTTCCAGCGTTCGTAGCCGAGGGAGCGGGCTGCGTCGGCGACCAGCTCGGCCATCGACTCGACGCCAGATGGCGACTCGTCGGTGGCCACGGGAGAGTCACCCCACCCTGGCAGGTCGGGAATGATGAGATCGATCAGGTCGCGGCCTGTCGCATCGGCAGCCTGCAGCAGTGGCGTCCACGTCGTCCACGAGCCGGCGGCGCCGTGCAGCAGAACGGTTGCCGTGTCGCTCGCGGTGCGGCGTCCGTGCCGAACCACGACCGTTCCGCCCCGAAGACGCATGGTACTCGTGGTGAGGCCGAAGTGATGAGCATCGGCGTCGAGGGGAAAGGGACTATACCCCAACGCTGTGGCCGGCGGGGCTGGCTGTGGTCGAATGGGCACCTGTGGGCCGGACGCGGGAGCATCCATGCTACCGAGCGGTGCCACGGGGCGGTTGCGGGTCGCTGGTCGGTGCATCAAGGTGCTCATGGAGGTAGTTCGGTGCCGCAGTCAAACCGGATTGCCGATTCGAATGATTCGGGAACCCGAATTTACAGTTGATTGGCAGGCAGGAATATCGCGCCGCTGCGTTCCGTTCTGCCTACGGATGCACAGGACTTCCCTGGAGCCTCCCAGAAGAACATGTCCGGTCTGACTGACCGGATGATTTAGAAAGAAGTGTCCGTGAAACTCTTTTCTCCGCTGAACGTTGGCGACCTCGAACTTCCCAACCGTCTCGTCATGGCGCCGCTGACCCGCATCCGCTCCGGCCAGTCGGGTGTTCCCGGTGAACTCGTTGCCCGGTACTACACGCAGCGCGCCACCCTCGGCCTGATCGTGAGCGAAGGTACCTACCCGAGCCACGCGGGCCAGGGTTTCCCCGGCCAGCCAGGGCTCGTCGAACCGGAACAGCTTGCCGGCTGGAAAGCGGTCACCGACTCAGTGCACGCTGCTGGAGGCCGTATCGTCGCCCAGGTCATGCACGCCGGCCGGGTCACCCACGAAGCGACCACCGGTGGCTACCCGGTCGTCGCGCCGAGTGCCATCGCCGTCAACGGCCTTACACGCACCTATGACGGCAAGAAGGACTACCCGGTGCCGCACGCCCTGACTATCGACGAGCTGGGCGGCATCCTGGACGAATTCGTGCTGGCCTCGAAGAACGCCATCGCGGCCGGATTCGACGGCGTCGAACTGCACGGCGCCAACGGTTACCTGCTGCATGAGTTCCTGTCGCCGGCCTCCAACGTGCGTGACGATTCCTTTGGCGGCTCGCCCGAAAAGCGCGCCCAGTTCGTCATCGACGTGGTCACCGCCGTCGCTCAGGCGATCGGCGCTGACCGGGTGGGCCTGCGTATCTCACCCGAACACAACATTCAAGACGCGCTCGAAACGGATGCCGCCGACGTCACGGCCACCTACGGTGTTCTCCTCGACGGGATCGCCTCGCTCGACTTGGCGTACCTGAGCGTGCTTCATGCCGACCCGCGCGGTGAATTCGTACAGAATCTGCGGTCCCGTTTCGGCGGTGTCTTCCTGATCAACAGTGGATTTGGCACCATCACCGAGCGCGACGAGGCTCTGGCCATCGTTCACGACGGTGTCGCCGACGCCGTCGTCGTTGGTCGTGCGGCCATCGCCAATCCTGACCTCGTGCGCCGCTGGCGTGACGACCTGCCGGTGAACGAGCCCAACCCGCTCACGTACTATGCCGACGGCGCAGAGGGTTACACCGACTACCCCGCCCTCGCTTCCTAGCCCCTCGCGGAGCCCAACTCACTCCGGTCGGGTGCATAACTCCTGCAATCCGTGGGCCGTCGGCGAGAATTCCGCGTCATTTCGGGGTTCAGAACGCGCTGCCACAGAAATTGCAGGAGTTATGCACGCGGGGGTGTGCGGTTAGCGTTGGGTTGCAGGAGTTACGCACGCGGGGGTGTGCGGTTAGCGTCGCGACAGGTCCGCGAGCTGCTTCGACGCCTGCTCCAGAAGTTCTATCTTCTTGCAGTAGGCAAACCGAACAAGCGGCGCATAATCGGCCCGGTTCGCCGGGGAGCAGAACGCGGTGATCGGCACCGCGACCACACCAACCAGCTCCGGCAGGCGTCGGCACAGCTCTGCGCCATCCGTGAACCCGAGCGGTGTCGCATCCGCGACGATGAAGTATGAGCCCTGCGGCAGCGTGATTTCGAAGCCGGCCGCGCGCAGCCCGGTAGCAAGCACATCGCGTTTGTGCTTCAACTCGGCGGCAATGTGGGTGAAGTACGAATCGGGAAGGTCGAGCCCCGCTGCGATCGCGGGTTGGAACGGCGCCGCACTCACGTAGGTGAGAAACTGTTTGACCGCGAGGATTGCCGTGATGATGAAAGAAGGGGCAGAGACCCAGCCCACCTTCCACCCGGTGAGGCTGAACGTCTTGCCGCCCGAAGAAATGGTGACCGTTCGATCCCACGCTCCCGGCAGGGTGGCGATCGGAATGTGGGGCGCCTGGAACGTGAGGTGCTCATACACCTCGTCGGTGACGATGATCGCGTCGTGCCGTTGCGCGAGCTCGACGATCAACTCCAGCGTGTGCCGGGCGAAAACCGCGCCCGTGGGATTGTGCGGATCGTTCACGATAATCAGCCGGGTGCGGTCGGTGACGGTTGCCCGCAGCGCGTCGAGGTCTGGTTGATAGTCGGGTGCCCGCAGCGGCACCGGTCGATGGATGCCGCCACCGAGGCCGATCAGACCGCCGTAGGCGTCGTAGAACGGCTCAAAGGTGACGACTTCGTCACCCGGCTCGATCAACGCCAGAATGGTGGCCGCGAGAGCTTCTGTGGCCCCCGCAGTGACGAGAATTTCGCTGCCCGGGTCGAGGTCCAACGCGTAGAACCGGTGCTGGTGCCGGGCGATCGCCTCCAGCAGCACCGGCTGGCCCCGGCCGGGTGGATACTGGTTGACTCCGTCGCTGATGGCTTGGCGGGCCGCCTCGAGCACTATGGCTGGCCCGTCTTCATCGGGAAAACCCTGCCCGAGGTTGATCGCACCGGTACGCATCGCGAGTGCGCTCATCTCGGCGAAGATGCTCGCTGCAACGGTACCGTCAGCGGCGAGAAGTCCGGCCCCGCGCGCCGTGCGTCGCCACGCGCCGGACATGGTCATCGCTGGCTTGCCTGAGGGAAGTTCTGCATGGTTTCCAAACTATCGCTTGGGCAACGTCTGGGCCTGATCATTGACTGCTCTCAGCTTGTACATATTGAACGTTCAGGTTTGGGCGCAAAGCTTGCAACGCTTGGAAGGAGCACCCGATGACCGACAACACCAAGGATTTTGGCACCACCCCTGATCCTGCTGATGACACCGCCGCTTTTGCTGTGAATGAGTCCGGCGAGGCTACCCCACCCACTGCCCCACCGTCGACCCCACCCACCGATGCCCCGGCCGTGCCCACGTCCCCGGCCGTGCCCACGTCCCCGGCCGTGCCGCCGGCGAGTGTCGAGCCCGCTGTCCCGGTCGTCAACGCACCGACCCTGCCGACTCACGATGTCCCCGACACCGCCCAAACCGTCGCCTACCCGACGGATGCTTTCGGTCGCGCGGTCGAGACCGCGGCAGCCTCGAGCTCCACTAACGCCTCGAGTTCCACTAACGCTCCGAGCTTCACTGGCGCTCCGAGCGCTTCGTCGCAGGCGTATGCGACCGCTGATTCTTATCCCACGGACGCTTTCCCCGGCCAGCCCTGCGCGTCAAATAAGACGAAGGAACCCGGTCGCCGCAAGGGCAGCGTCGCGTTGATCGCAGCGCTCGCCATTGGTGCTCTCGTCGGTGGATCGTCCGGTGCCGGGATTACCGCGCTCATAATGAATGGCCAAAACAACGGCGTACCGGTCAGCCAGGTCTCCGGCCCCAGCAATGTCGTGGTGAACGACACCAAGAGCGTCAACCAGATCACCGCCGTCGCGGCCAAAGCCTCGCCGAGTGTCGTGACCATCGATGTGTCCAGCAGTTCCTCGGGCGGAACCGGATCCGGCGTGATCCTCACCGACGATGGCTACGTGCTCACCAACACCCACGTCGTCACCCTCGACGGGGCCGCCTCCGACGTGAAAGTCGAAGTGAAAAGCAACGATGGCAAGCTGTACGCCGCCACGCTCGTGGGTACCGACCCGATCTCCGACCTCGCCGTGATCAAACTGACCGACGCCAGCGGACTCACCCCGATTACCTGGGGCGATTCCTCCGAGCTCAACGTCGGTGACAGCGCCATCGCCATTGGTGCCCCCCTCGGCCTCGCCGGCACGGTCACTGACGGCATCGTCAGTGCCCTCAACCGCAGCATTACCGTCGCGAGTTCGGCAGCGCCGAGTTCACCCGACACCACAGCGCCCGACGAAGGACAGAGCCAGAACCCCTTCTTCTTCGACTTTCCGAACCAGGACGGCACGCCGTCGAAGGGAACCCAGGCCGCCACGGCGAACATTGCCCTCCCAGTGATTCAAACGGATGCCGCCATCAACCCGGGCAACTCCGGAGGCGCCCTGCTCAACGGCAGCGGCGAACTGATCGGCATCAACGTGGCCATCGCCAGCGCCGGCAGCACCACCTCGTCGTCCGCTGCCGGCAGCATCGGCGTCGGATTCTCCATTCCGTCGAACTTTGCCAAGCGCATCTCCGAGGAGATCATCGCCAACGGAACGGCCACACACGGCCTGCTCGGTGCGGGCGTCAAGGATGCGTCCAGTTCGACCAGTAGCACTGTGGGCGCCCTCATGAGCAAGCTGACCTCGGGCGGTGCCGCCGACAAGGCCGGTCTGGCCGAGGGCGACGTCGTCACCAACTTCAACGGCGTGCCGATCACAGACTCGATCGACCTCACCGCCCAAGTGCGGGTGCTCCCCGCTGGTGGAACCGCCGACCTCACCTACGTGCGAGACGGCAAGTCGACCACCGTCTCGGTCACGGTGGGCGAGTACACCAGCTAACCGCACTCTGCTCCTCCCTCCTCATCGCGTCGCCGGCTAGCCGGCGACGCGATGACGGTGAGCGGTGCTGTTTGACACCTTCCGCGGTGATTGGCATTTCGTGGGCTGGTAGGCTCTATCGTCTTACTCATCAACCGGAAAGCTGGCCAGCCAGGTGCACCAACGTGGTGAAGGATTTCTTCCCGGGGTGTCGTACGTGATGCCGGTGCTCAACGAGGCGACGCACGTGCGAGCCGCCGTCGAGAGTCTGCTGGCACAAGACTTCGAGGGCCCGTTTGAGGTCACCCTGGCGCTCGGACCGAGCATCGACGGCACGACCGAACTGGTCGAAGAAATGGCCGCGGTCGACTCGCGAATTCGGGTCGTGCCCAACGACATCGGCTCGACTCCGGCGGGCCTGAACATCGCCATCCGTGCGTCGCAGTACGCGGTGGTCATTCGCGTCGACGCGCACTCGGTGCTACCACCCGAGTACGCCCGCATCGCCGTGGAGACGCTTGAGCGCACCGGTGCCGACAACGTCGGTGGCATCATGGATGCCCGGGGTATCAGCGCGTTCGAGCGCGCAGTGGCCCGCGCATACGGTACCCGCATCGGCCTCGGTGGTACCCCGCACCATGTTGGCGGGGCTGAGGGCGCCGCCGAAACCGTCTACCTCGGTTGTTTTCGCACCGCGAGCATACTGGCTGTCGGATTGTTCGACGAGGGCGTCAAACGCGGTCAGGACTGGGACCTCAATCGGCGCCTCCGTGAAGCTGGCGGACTTGTCTGGTTCACCCCCAAACTGCGCGTGCTGTATCGTCCGCGGCCGACCCTGCCCCAACTCGCCCGGCAGATGCTCTCGACCGGGCTCTGGCGCGGCGAACTGGCGCGTCGGTATCCGGCGGCCAACGGCATCCGCTATTTTGTGCCACCGGCCATGGTGCTGGCGGCAGCTCTCGGGCTGCTCCTCGGAGTGGGCGGAATCGTGCAGGTGGCCTTCGGCGCGACGCCGTGGTTGTTCCTCGGTCTCATAGTTCCCGTCGGGTATCTGGTCATCGTGGTGGCCGCGACCCTCACGGTGGCCAGGCCGGACGGAATTCGTACCTCCCTGAATTTTCTCGTAGTCTTGCCCTGCATTCACTTCTGCTGGGGGGTCGGGTTTGTGTTCGGGTATCTCAAACTCACCAGTAACATCACGGCACACACGGGAAGGTGAGCAGATGACCAGTTCGCCCGAGACCTCACATCGGCGCTTAACCCGACCGGAATCGATCGCTCAGCTGCGCGCGGTGGCCCAGCCGCCCGAAGTGCGCCTGCGTGCCAACGCCGAGCACTGGACGGCGAGCCTGTACCTGCGCGACCTGTCGCCGTACCTGACCTGGGTGCTGCTGAAGACCCGCATCTCCGCCAACGGCGTGACCGCGCTGATGATCCTCGCCGGCTGGTCGACTGCCGCCGCCCTGCTGATCCCCGGAATCTGGGGGGCACTGCTCGCCCTCGCGTTCAGCCAGGTGCAGATGCTCATCGACTGCTGCGACGGCGAAGTGGCGCGATGGCGCGGCACGTCCTCGCCCGCCGGCGTGTTCCTTGACAAGGTCGGACACTATTCCACCGAGTCACTCATTCCCATCGCCCTCGGAATTCGGGCGGCTGCATACCCATTCGACTCACCCGACGACTTTTTGTGGAGCAGCCTGGCACTGCTGCTCGCCCTGATCATCGTGCTGAACAAGGCGCTCAACGACATGGTGCACGTTGCACGGGCGAATGCCGGATTGACGAAGCTCGCCGACACCCACGGCGAGAAGACTCCGACCTCGAGCGTGATCGCCCGGGTGCGCCGACTCGCCCGTTTCGTACCCTTCCATCGCCTGTACCACTCGGTTGAACTGACCATGGTCATCTTCGCTGCCGCCGTCGTCGGACTGTTTCTCGAGCAGCCGCTCGTTGACCGGACCGTGCTGATCGTACTGGTACCGCTCGCGTTCCTATCGCTCATCGGTCATTTCGTGGCCATCATGGCGTCCAAGCGTGTCCGTTCCTGACGCAGCTGCCGGCGCTGCACCGGCCGGCGCTGTGACGGTCGGTGTGGTGGTGCTCACTCAGGGCACCCGTCCGGCTGATCTCGAGCGGGGTATCCGCTCGGTGCTGGCCCAGCAGGGAGTGACCCTCGACGTGGTCTGCGTCGGCAACGGTTGGCAACCGACCGGCCTGCCGGTCGGCGTGCACTCCCTCGGACTGCCGACCAACCTGGGCATTCCAGCCGGCCGTAACCGCGGCGTGTCGCGTGTCACCGGGGAATACCTGTTCTTCCTCGACGACGATGCCAGCATTCCCGACCCGAATTTTTTGATCGACGCGATCGGCAAGATGCGCGCCGATCCGACAATCGGGCTGCTTCAGCCTCGGGTCGAAGACCCGGCGGGAATCGAATCGCCGCGTCGGTGGATTCCCCGAATCCGCAAGGGCGAGGCCAGTACGCCCGGACCGGTGTTCTCCGTCTGGGAGGGCGCCGTTCTGCTGCCGCGCAGCGTCTTCGACGCGACCGGAGGCTGGGCCGAACCATTCTTCTACGCGCACGAAGGCATCGAACTGGCGTGGCGGGTCTGGGATCAGGACCGGGTCGTCTGGTATGCCGGCGACCTCGTGGCCAACCATCCGGTCATCCTGCCCACCCGGCACGCCGACTACTACCGGCTGAACGCTCGCAACCGGGTGTGGCTGGCTCGGCGCAACCTGCCAATGCTCTTGGTGCCGCTGTACGTGGGCGCCTGGACGGCGATTCAGGTGCTGCGCTTTGCCCCGAGCAACCGGCCGGCACTGCACGCCTGGTTCGACGGCTGGCGCGAAGGGTGGCGTCATGACCCGGGACCACGGCATCCGCTTCGAGCACGCACGGTCTGGCGGATGACCCGCGCAGGGCGCCCTCCGATCATCTAACGAAAGGTAGTCTTAGCCGGTGGCAATTCGGGAAGACGTCAGGCGTGCAGTCAAGCTGGTCAGGGATGTTATGGCCTCCCGCAAGGCCCAACACGAGCTGCGTGGGCCGCTGCAAGAACGGGAGCTGCGCGAAGACAATCATTTCAAGATTGCCGTGTACTTTGCTGACGGACCCGTCAACATGTACCAAATACGGCAGTGGTATCAGCCGCTCGCAACGCTCGCCAAGACGTGGCCGGTACTCGTGATCAGTCGTACCGGCGGCGGCACCCTCAAGCTGATGGACGAGGCGCCCATTCCCATCGCCTATGCTCGCACGGTGCCTCAGCTCGAGCAGATTGTTGCCGAGCAGGATATTCGTATCGTGTTTTACGTCAACCAGAATCCGCGCAACTTTCAGATGATGCGCTACGGGCGATGCTGGCACGTTTTCATCAACCACGGTGAGAGCGACAAGATGTACATGATCACTAACCAGTTCAAGGCCTACGACTACTCGTTCGTTGCCGGGGACGCTGCACTCGCCCGGCTCGACCGGGTGCTCTGGGACTACGACTTCGATAAGCGCGCCATCAAGATCGGGCGCCCCCAGGCCGACTATTTCAGCGGTCAACTGCCTTACCTGCCCGATGAACGCCAGGTCGTGCTCTATGCGCCCACCTGGGAGGGGGACAGGGCCGCCGCGGCCTACGGCTCTGTCGCTACCCACGGTGTTGCGCTCGTCACTGCTCTGTTGGCCACCGGTACCCACCGCGTCATCTATCGACCACACCCGCGCAGCGGCGTCGTCGACCATAGCTACGGGGCCGCCAACAAGGCCATCATCGGCGCCATTGCCGCGGCCAACGATCGTGACCCGCGCGCGCAGCACGTCTACGACTCGGGTCCTGATCTCGGCTGGCAACTGGCCGCGGCGGATATCGCCATCGTCGACATCTCCGCCATGGTCTACGATCGGCTCGCCACCGGTAAGCCGATCATCATCACCCGGCCCGTCAACCCAACGGCCGTGATCGACACGAGTGGCTATCTCTCCGACTGTGAGTGGCTCCCTGCCGATCACGCCGCCGATATTGTGATCGCCGTCGACCGACTCACGCACGATGATGCGGCGGTCGATCGCCTGCAGGGCTGGGTGCACCGCTATTTCGGTGACACCGCCCCTGGCGTCGCGACGGGCCTCTTCCACGGGGCCGTGCAGCACCTGATGGATGAGTGGGACCGATTCGCGGCTGTGCACGATGCCGATCGTGCGATCGTGCCCGATTCTGCACAGAGTCCAGACATGGAGTAGTACACCGACGCTACGTCGCTCCGGGCGTGGTCGGCCACGAAGCGGATGCCGCCGGCTCGGCCGATACGGCCGCCACCGACTTACCGCGTCGCTTTTCGCGAACCGTGATGGCACGCATTTGCGGGTCCAGATCCGGCCGAAAACCGGCGGGGGCCGGACCGAATGCGAGGCGTGACGCGCGCATCACCTTGGTGCCCAGAATGTGGTTTCCCGTACCGCCGATCACCGCTCCGATGCCAAACGGCAGGGCCTTGCCGAGCAGGCTCGCCCCGCCGCGGGTGGCGAACTGGCGCAGAAATGTGCTTTTGAGTCGGTCGGTGAGTGGGCCGAGAACGGCGCGGGGAAGACTGTTGGTGATGAGTTCACCCCAGTAGGTGTTTCTCGCGGTTCCCGAGCCGGTCACCTGACCGGCGAGTTGTCGCACCAGATCGCTGCCCTCTCGGCCGAGCATCATCGTCATGACGAGGGCGCGGGCGCGATCGGGGTCTTCCACCGCGATTCCATGTACCTCGCTCACCGATTGGGTGAACAAAGCCGTCGCCTCGAGAAAACCGGCGGTTTCCACTCCCGATAGTGCGAGGGTGATTCCGGTGCCGACACCGGGAATAACCGCGGTAGCGCCCACCGCGGCACCGCCGGTCGTGACCGCCGCGAGATAGCGTTTTTCCAGAATGCGCACGATTTGTTCGGGGTTGGCTTGGGGATGGCGCCGTCGGATGCTGCGAATATGTGCAAGCACGACGGGGCGGTGTATGGCCAGCACCCGATCAAAGCCCTTGACAAATCCGGTAGGCAGTGCCCCTCCTTGGGGAGTGCCGCCGGTCGATGACAGCATCGGTATGCTCTTCCTCGCCATGGCTCGCCTTTCTCGGTGCCCTTGGTCGAGTGTACGGGGTACACCGGGACGCGCGCTGGGTTACCTGGGCGCACCCGGATACAAATACTGTCTTTCGTCAAAAGTCCACCCGCTAGTCAAGACTCCGCTGTGCCGCTACAACTGAAGAATGCTTGAGCCCAAATCAGAAGCCTCGCGACTGCTCGGCCTACGCCTGCGAGAGCGCCGTCTGGCGCTCGGGTTCAATCAGGAGTCTGTTGCGCTGCTCGCCGGACTCAATGTCTCGAATTACGCCCGCATCGACCGGGGGCACGGAAACCCAACGATGTACACGCTCATTCGTCTGGCGGCCGTGCTGCAACTCGAGTTGAGTGAACTCGTGACCGGTCTCGCTCTCGAGCAGCTACCGCCGACTCGTGACTCGTACATAGCGATCGATTTTCGACGTTCCCAGAACGCCACGGCGAATCGGCGGCCAGGCTTGGGTCAGGCTGCTGGTTTGACGCCGTAGTCGGTGTTGTACCGTGCAAGCACGTCCGTGATCGGCCCGTCGAGCACCAGGTCGCCCTTGTCGAGATACAGACCGCGGGTGCAGAAGCGTCGCAGATCGCGCTCATTGTGCGAGACGATAAACAGGGTACGCCCGCCCGCCAGGAGTTCCTCGATGCGGCGATAGCACTTTTCCCGGAAAGCTTTATCGCCCACGGCCAAAACCTCATCGACCAGCAGAATCGGCTCCTCCAGCCGGGATATCACCGCAAAGGCGATTCGTACTTTCATACCGCTCGACAGGTGTTTGTATGGCGTGTCAATGAAGTCGGCGATGTCGGCGAATTCGATGATCTCGTCGAAGCGTTCCGTGATCTGCTTGCGTGTCATACCGTGCAGACCGGCCGTCAGATAGACGTTGTCGCGCACACTGAGGTCATCCACGAATCCGCCGGTGATCTCGATCAGTGGCGCCACGCCCTCCGTGACGCGTACCGACCCCTCGTCGGGCAGCACGACTCCGGTCACGAGTTTGAGCAGGGTCGACTTGCCTTGACCATTGCGCCCGACGACACCGATGGCTTCGCCCGGTTGGACGGTGAAGGATACGTGCTGCAGGGCCCAGAACTCACTTGGCCGACTGCGCCGTTTATTGGCACCAAAAAGATCCTTGAAATTTCGACGCCCACGCCGATTTCGGCGAAAGCGGATGCCGACGTTCTGCAGCGAGATCACGGGCGTTCCCGTGGTGGACGCTCTCACCTCGGCCACTAGATCTCCTTCAGAACGGCACGTTCGGTGCGGCGAAAGACCAGCAATCCGAGCCCGAGGAAGACGAAGGACATGACCGCGCTGATCACGACCGTGAACCAGTCGAGCTGCTCGGGAAAGAAAGCCGAGCGATAGAGACTGAAAATGCCGGTCAGCGGGTTGAAAGCAGCCCAGAAGTGCAATTCGGGCGGTAAGTCGGTGGTGCCGTAGATGATAGGGGAGGCGTAGAACAGAAATCGCAGGATGAGTTTGACGGCCCGTTCCAGGTCGCGGAAGAACACCACGAGCGGAGCCACGAGCAGTCCGACGCCGGCGGTCAACATTGCCTGGATCACTATGGCGAGGGGGAAGAACAGCGCGTCGATGCTGAGTTCGGCGCCATACACGACTGCGAACAGCACCAGCACGGGCAGGGATGCCAGAAACTCGATGCCCTTGGACAGCACCAGACGGTTCACCCAGATGGTGCGGGGGATGCGCGTTGAACGGATGAGTTTCGCCTCGCGCAGAAATGCGCGGGTGCAATCCGAGACAGCACCGTTGAACCACATCCAGGGCAGCAGGGCAGCCAGGAGAAACACGATGTACGGGGTGTCGCCGACGCTGCGGTCGAAGACCTGGGTGAAGACGAACCAGTAGATGCCGGCCATCACGAGCGGATCGAGAATGGACCAAAAGTAGCCGAGCGCTGAGGTCGAGTAGCGCACGCGCAGATCGCGCTCCGTCAGCAACCACAGCGAATGCCGATACCGGGCGAGCGGCGTGCGCTGTTCGGGGCGCACCTGGGCGTAACTACTCACGCGGTCTATCGTATGGGAGCGCGGGCGGCGTTTCGTGCCAGTCGTGGCTGGTTCCTTCTGCGCGGGGCTGGTTCCCGATGCAGCGACAACGAAACCCCCACGCCGAGGCGCCGGGGTTTCGGATGGTGCAAGTGCATTGGTTAGACGAACAGGTTGGCGCGCTCAAGGTCCTCGGCGAAGTCCACTTCGACGGCATAGAAGTCGGAAATATTCACCGGCTCGACCAGCATGCGGTTCTGTTCGATAGCCAACTCGATGCCGCGTTCAAAGTAGTCCTGGTCGGCGACCTTGGCCAGCTGGCGGATCAGGGTTGCTTTGTCCGTGCTCGACACGTAGTTGATGCCGACGGCTTCGCCGAGGCCGTCCCTAACGGTCTTCGACAGTTCCTTGATAAAGCCTTCGGCGCTCGTGGTGTACTTGACTTCTTCATCGGACACCTTGTCAGTGTTGACGGTGACGAAGGACTGGTCACGGGCCATCATGGCGGCAGCGCGGTCGAGAATGGCCGGGTCGAAGACCACATCGCCGTTCATCCAGAGTACGCCGCCGGACTTCGAAGCCTGCAGGGCACGCAGCAGACTCTTTGAGGTGTTGGTCTGGTCATACTCTTCGTTGTACACGAAAGATGCCTGTGGGAACGCTTCGATGATGTGCTCAAGCTTGTATCCAACGACGATCGTGACCTGGGCAGCGTTGCCGAAGGCATGGTCGATGTTGTCGAACTGCTGCTGCATGATCGTCCGGCCGTCGCTCAGCTCGGTGAGGGGCTTCGGCAATGAGCGCCCGAGACGGCTGCCCATACCGGCCGCCAGAATGACCACTTGCGTCCTAATTGCGTGCGTCTTAGCCGACTGCGTCGTCACGATTATCTCCTCAAGAATGGTTGGGGTTACGCCGCAAAACCCGCTCTCATTGCGAAGAGTTTGCTTAGGATTCACCCACATGTTCACGTAAAGACACACCGTTATGTCATTCTCACCATAACCTGTTGCCTCAATATGAGGAAAGAATTCGCTCAGCACGTGTCCATTTCGTGACCCGGCACGGAGCCTACTCACAGGTTGCAAGGGCCACTGCCGACCTTGCCGCGCCCTCCTGTCGGTGGTCCTTGGTAGATTGGCGGAGTGACATTTGTGCCGCCCCACCCTGAACGCGACGACGAGCCTGTCGTGGACCGTTCCGCCGACCCGATGGCACCGCTCGCCACGGAGTCGGCAGGCAGCAAGCCGGCGGCCAGCAAAGCCGCGGCCAATAAGCCGGCAGTGCGTAAGCCGGCAGTGCGTAAGCCAGCTGTGCGTAAGCCAGCGGCGGTCAAGTCGGCTGACACTCAGCCAGTTCCGGACGAAGGCGGAGGTACGCCAGCCGTGCGTACGCCAGCTGCGCGTAAGCCGGCTGTGCCTAAGCCAGCGGCGGTCAAGTCGGCTGACACTCAGGCAGTTCCGGACGAAGGCGGAGGTAAGCCAGCTGCGCGTAAGCCAGCCGTGCGTAAGCCAGCTGTGCCTAAGCCGGCTGTGCGTAAGCCAGCGGCGGTCAAGTCGGCTGACACTCAGGCAGTTCCGGACGAAGGCGCAGGTAAGCCAGCCGTGCGTACGCCAGCCGTGCGTACGCCAGCCGTGCGTAAGCCAGCAGTGCGCACGTCGACGACGCCGAGAAAGCTGACGGCGCCAAAATTACCGGACGTAGCCAAGTCGGTCCGGTCGACTGAACAGACACTCGCCGAGAACGCAACCGACGAAACCACGCGCCCTTACGCGACCCGCGATGCGCTCGTCGCGATCGAAACGGAACAGCCACTGGGAACGACCGTCGCGCCGCTGCCCGAACCGAGCATGGATCCGCGTCCACAGGAAACGCCCGGAACGACCGCACCCCGCACCATCTCAGAGCCAGCCGCGAAGGCCGTCATTTCTCCGGCGGCGAAGTCGGCAAAGAAGCCCGCTGTCGTTGAAGCTCCAATAGTCATTGCAGCCCGGGGACTCGTGAAGAGATTCGGTCACAATGTTGCGGTCTCCGATCTCGACCTGACCGTGCGAGCCGGTTCGTTCTATGGCATTGTCGGGCCGAACGGGGCCGGCAAGACCACGACCCTGTCGATGATCACCGGCCTGTTGCGGCCGAGCGCCGGGAACGTCACGGTGCACGGCATTGACGTCTGGGCTCGGCCGAACGAGGCCAAGCGTGTGATGGGCGTTCTGCCCGACCGGCTTCGACTCTTCGACCGCCTCACCGGCGCACAACTTCTTTACTACGCTGGCACCCTGCGCGGCCTCGACAACGACACCGTGCGCAGCAGGTCGGCGGACCTCGCTGTGGCTTTCGGCCTCGAGGATGCCCTCAACCGTCTCGTTGCGGACTACTCCGCCGGCATGACGAAGAAGATCGCCCTGGCCTGTGCAATGATTCACTCCCCACGAGTGCTCGTGCTCGATGAGCCGTTCGAGTCCGTCGACCCGGTTTCTGCGGTCAACGTGACCGAGATTTTGCAGAAGTATGTGGCCGCTGGTGGCACTGTCGTGCTGTCCAGCCACGGCATGGACCTGATCCAGCGCGTCTGCGATCATGTCGCCATCATCGTGCAGGGCCGTGTCCTGGCAGCGGGAACCATCGACGAGGTCCGTGGCCCGAAGTCGCTGGAAGACCGGTTCGTCGAGCTCGCCGGTGGGCGTAAGGTCGCGGAGGGCATGGAATGGTTGCACAATTTTTCGGACTGAAACTCCGGTTGCTCGCCAACCTGTTTCGCCGTAGCCCGTGGCAGGTTGTCGGCCTGGTTGTGGGACTGCTCTATGGTCTGAGCGTCTCCATCACAATTCTCGTTGCACTGATAACCCTGCGGTTCGTCGGTGACCCCACACTGATTCGCGATTCGCTCACTGTGGCCGGATCGGCCGTGGCGCTGGGCTTTCTGATCATCCCGATCGTGGTCGGCATCGATGACAGCATGGACCCCCGTAAGTTTGCCTTCCTCGGAATTCCGAACCGTTCGTTGTCGCTTGGCCTGGCTGGTTCGGCGCTCATCGGTGTTCCGGCGTTCACCCTGACGATCGTGCTCCTCGGCACCGTGGTCACGTGGTCGCGCGGCATCGGGCAGACTCTGCTCGCTCTCATCTCCGCCGCGCTGATCCTCGCGACCTGCATTCTGCTCTCTCGAGTGAGCGCATCCCTCGCGGCCTTTCTCCTGTCGACCAGACGCTCCCGCGAGTTCACCGGGCTGATCGGTGTCGTTTTGCTGGTCTTGATTTCTCCGCTCGTCGTGGTGCTGTTCAGCACGGACTGGGACCGACATGGCCGCACCCTGTTGGCCACTCTCGCCACGATTCTGGGCTGGACGCCGTTCGGGGCAGCGTGGGCCGTTCCCGGCGACGCCTCCACCGGCGCCTGGGGTGAGGCCATCCTCAAACTGCTTATTGCCGTGGGATCCACCTACGCGCTCTGGCTGATCTGGCAGTTCGTCGTGGCTCGCATGCTGGTATCGCCCGGCCGTGAAGCGACGGCGAAACAGTATTCCGGGCTGGGCTGGTTCGACCGGCTGCCGCACGGTTCCGTTGGCGCTATCGCGGCCCGTACCTTCACTTACTGGGCGCGCGACTCACGGTACTGGGTGTCGCTGATCATGATTCCGATCGTGCCCATCATCGCCATCCTGCCATTGAGTGTCGTCGGCGTGCCGCTGCATTACCTCGCGCTCGTGCCGGTGCCCCTCATGTGCATTTTTCTCGGGTGGACCATGCACAATGACGTTGCCTACGACAGCACCGCAATCTGGCTGCACGTGGCTTCGGGAACGCACGGCCTGGCCGACCGTATCGGCCGGCTCCTTCCCGCGCTCGTCATGGGCATACCGCTCATCGGCATTGGCTCGGTCATCAGTATTTCGTTCTACGGTGACTGGTCAGTGCTGTTGTCGATGCTGGGCGTGAGCACGTGCATCCTTTTGGCTGGTTTGGGCTTCTCGAGCTACACATCCACTCGTTTTCCCTACCCGGTCACCAAACCCGGTGACAGCCCGTTCGCCCAGCCGCAAGCTACAGAGACCGCCGCAGGACTGGTGCAGTCGCTCACCTTCACGGGCTCAATCATCGTGGCGCTACCCGCGCTCATCTTCGCCTATCTCGGAATCGTTGAGGATCCGGCCTGGCATCTGCTCGCGCTTGCCACCGGCGTCGGTCTCGGACTCGTGGCTGTGGTCGTGGGAATCTGGGTCGGTTCGCGTGCCTTCGACCGGCGCGGTCCTGAGATGCTGGCTTCTGCTCAACGGGCCTGACCCGTCGCGGGCAGAGTGTTTAGACTGATGCTATGACTGAATTTCGTGTGAGCATTGCAGAACCCGGCCAGCCCGGCGGCGGAACGTCCACGCTTGATCGTGAGCTCGAGGAACTTCTGAACCAGGAGCAGATCGAGCCCGGCGATCACGAACGTTTTTCGCACTATGTTCCCAAAGACAAGATTCTCGAGTCGGCCATTTCGGGCAAACCGGTCAAGGCCCTGTGCGGCAAGAAGTGGCTGCCGGGACGCGACCCGGAAAAATTTCCGGTGTGCCCAACGTGCAAGGCCATCTACGAGAAGATGAAAGCCAAGTAGCGCCTAATCTGCCCGGGGTTATCGATACGAGGTCGGAATAACGGGCTCGCCGCGCCCTAAACGAAAAGCCTCGATTGGCAGTTCCTGCATGACGGATGCGTTGTGCGCGCGGGCGCGCAGCGTTCCGATCGGTCCCACGTAACGTTCGTCGACGGTGCCGTCGCTGATCAGCGGAACCAGAAGTGCGCGTTCGAGGCCGCTGCGGGAATCGAAACTGCCGCCGGGTCCGTCACCGAGCAGAATGATCTCTTCCTGGGCGGTGCCGGCGGCATCCACTCGACGAAGCGCACTCTTGCGGCCACCGATAGACAGCTTCGCGGTCGACGTTTTGGCGACGGAGATCCAGTCGTTGCCGTGGCCCTTATGCGCGACGAGCTTGTAGACCAGGCCGGCGGCCGGCTCTCCCGAACCGGTGACCACCGAGGTGCCGATGCCGAAAGCGTCGACCGGGCTGGCCGACAGAGCCGCGATGGCGAACTCGTCGAGGTCGCTCGTGACGGTGATTTTCGTGTTGACGGCGCCGAGGGAATCGAGTTGCGCTCGGGCCGCCGCGACGACAATGGGTAGATCGCCGGAGTCGATGCGAATCGAGCCGAGCTCGGGCCCGGCGATCTTGACCGCCAGTGCGATGCCGGCCGGCACATCGTAGGTGTCCACGAGAAGTGTTGTGGCGGTACCGAAGGCATCCACTTGCGCCTGGAACGCTTCTTCCTCGCTGTCGTGCAGCAAAATGAACGAGTGGGCAGCTGTCCCCATAGTGGGAAGGCCCCATTGGCGGCCGGCTTCGAGATTGCTCGTTGATGCAAAGCCGGCGATAAATGCAGCGCGGGCGGCGGCGACCGCCGAGTGCTCGTTGGTGCGGCGTGATCCCATCTCGGCGATCGGGCGGCCGAGGCTCACGGAGACCATGCGGGCGGCGGCGCTGGCGACCGAGATGTCGTAGTTGAGCACGCTGAGGATGAGGGTCTCCAGAATGACACCCTCGGCGAAGGTGCTCTCGACCAGCAGCAGGGGGGATCCGGGAAAGTACGCTTCGCCCTCCTGGTAGCCCCAGACGTTGCCGGTGAAGGAATAGTCGGCCAGGTAGTCGAGGGTGGGAGTGCGCACGACGGCGTTCTCGGCAAGCCAGGTCAGTTCCTCGGTGGTGAAGCGGAATTGGCGAATCAGCTCGAGCAGGCGGCCGGTACCGGCTACGATTCCGTAGCGCCGGCCGGTGGGCAGCCGTCGGGCGAACGCTTCGAACATGCACTCACGGTCGGCGGTCCCGCTCTGGATAGCGGCGTCGACCATCGTGAGCTCGTACCGATCGGTGCGTAAAGCCGGGGTGCGGGCGGCTGGGCCGCCGTGCGCTGGCACGGGGTACGTGGGGGACAGGGTCACCCGGCACAGCTTATCCGCTTGTCGGGCTAGGCTTGGTCTCCGTGACGGATGCACCGATTGGTATTTTTGATTCCGGAGTCGGCGGCCTGACCGTCGCCCGAGCGATCAAGGACCAGTTACCCAACGAGTCCATTCTCTACATCGGCGATACGGCCCACTCGCCGTACGGGCCCAAGAAAATAGCGGACGTACGGGGGTTCGCCCTGGACGTACTCGATGATCTCGTGGCGCAAGACGTGAAACTGCTTGTGATCGCGTGTAACACGGCTTCGGCGGCGATGCTGCGCGACGCCCGTGAACGCTACAGCGTGCCCGTGATCGAGGTCATTCAGCCGGCCGTGCGCCGCGCCGTCGCAACCACGCGCAACCAGCGAGTGGGAGTCATCGGTACCCTCGGGACTGTCAACTCGCGTGCCTACAACGACGCCTTCGCCGCCGCACCCCAGATCACGCTGTTCAGCAAAGCCTGCCCGCGGTTCGTTGAGTTCGTCGAAGCCGGCGTCACGACCGGCGCCGAGGTGCTCGCCGTCGCCGAGGAGTACCTTGCGCCGCTGCGCGCTGCAGGCGTCGACACCCTCGTGCTCGGCTGCACCCACTATCCCTTTTTGCGCGGTGCCATCTCGTATGTGATGGGAGAGAACGTCACCCTGGTCTCCAGTGATACCGAAACAGCCAATGACGTCTACCGGGTGCTGGTGAGTCAGGGCCTGGAACGCCCACGCACGAGCCCGCCCAGCTACCGTTACGAGGCGACCGGCGACAGCGCCGAGGATTTTCTGGCCCTGGCCCATCGTCTGATCGGACCCGAGGTCAGCCGCGTCGACCTGATCGAGACCGGCACACTCAACCTTGCCGAACTGGCAGCATCCAGTCGAAGCGGACCCCCTAATTCCCCCTCCACCCGAATCACTAGGAGCACACCGTGACCGAGACCCTGCGCGCCGATGGGCGCACCAACGACGAACTTCGCCCGATCACGATCGAGCGCGGCTGGAGCGACCAGGCCGAAGGCTCGGCCCTGATCTCGTACGGCCGCACCAGGGTGCTCTGCACGGCATCGTTCACTAACGGCGTTCCGCGTTGGATGAGCGGCAAGGGTAAGGGCTGGGTCACCGCCGAATATTCGATGCTGCCGCGCTCGACCAACAGCCGCATGGACCGTGAATCGGTCAAGGGCAAGATCGGCGGTCGCACCCACGAGATCAGCCGCTTGATCGGGCGCAGCCTGCGCGCGGTGGTCGATATGAAGGCGCTTGGTGAGAACACGCTCGTGCTCGACTGCGACGTGCTGCAGGCCGACGGAGGAACACGCACCGCGGCCATCACCGGCGCGTACGTCGCCCTCGCCGATGCGCTCGAGTGGGGGCGCACCAAGAAGTTCATCTCGCAGAAGGCGCAGCCACTCATCGACAGCGTCTCGGCCGTGTCTGTCGGCATCATCGGCGGAGTGCCCATGCTCGACCTCGCCTATACCGAAGACGTGCGCGCTGACACCGACATGAACGTCGTCGTGACCGGGCGCGGCAAGTTCGTCGAGGTGCAGGGCACCGCCGAAGCTGCACCGTTCGACCGCAGCGAGCTTGACGTTCTGCTCGACCTCGCCTTGAAGGGCGCCATCACCTTGACCGAATTTCAGACCAGCGCACTGGAGCGTTGAGCGGTGCAGATCGTTCTCGCAACGCACAACGCCCACAAGGTTGAGGAGTTGCGGCGCATCCTGGCCGCGCAGCTGCCTGGCATCGAGGTGCTCGCCTATGACGGCCCCGAACCGGTCGAAGACGGTGTCACTTTTACCGAGAATGCACTGATCAAGGCGCGCGCCGCTGCCGCGCACACCGGGCTCCCGGCAATCGCAGACGACTCGGGAATCTGCGTCGACATTCTTGGCGGGGCACCGGGAATCTTCTCGGCGCGTTGGTCAGGACCGGCCAAGGATGCCGGTGAGAACCTGCGTCTGCTGCTTTGGCAGCTCAGCGACGTTCCCGAGGAGCACCGCGACGCCCACTTCACGTGTGTGGCCGCTCTCGCCCTGCCCGACGGCACCGAGCGGGCCGTGACCGGCGAATGGCCGGGGCAGCTTCTGTTCCAACCGGCTGGCGTCAACGGTTTTGGATATGACCCGATCTTTCTGCCCGAAGGCTATGCCATTTCGGCGGCCGAGCTTTCGGCCCACGTGAAGAACCAGGTCAGCCATCGGGCGATCGCGTTCGAGGGTCTCGTTCCGGTGCTGCGCGAGGTGCTCGGTGCCCCATGACGCCGCGTCGGATCGAGCAGCACCCGGATGCTGAGAACGGCATTCATTCCCATCTAGCCTGCGGGCTGGCGAGCGGGTGTGCGCGGCTCTAACGTTGAGCCATGGGCCACGATCACGCGCACGGCACCGACTCGAACCGGAGGCGACTGACCCTCGTCATTGGCATTGTGTCCGTCGTGCTGCTGCTCGAGGTGATCGGTGCCTGGCTGACCGGATCGCTCGCTCTACTGGCCGATGCGGGGCACATGCTGTCCGACCTGCTTGGGCTCATCGTTGCCCTGACGGCCACCGTCATGGCGTCACGCCCGGCGACGGACCGGGCCACCTTCGGTTTTCAGCGCACCGAGGTGTTCGGCGCGCTGATCAACGGGTTGATCCTGCTTGGCGTGGCCGGCGTCGTTTCGGTCGCTGCGGTCGCTCGACTGATGGCCCCGAGCGAGAGCGCTGTGCTGCCAGCTCCCATGCTCATCGTGGCCATCATCGGTCTGGCAGCGAACATCGCCGGAATGCTACTGCTTCGTCCGGCGGCTGCCGGGTCGATCAACATGCGCGGCGCCTACCTCGAGGTGTTCGGCGACGCCCTGGGATCTGTTGCCGTGATCGTGGCCGCCATCAGTATTCTGATAACCGGTTTTGCCCAAGCGGATGCCGTCGCCTCGCTCGTCATTGCCGCCATGATCGTTCCGCGCGCTTTCGTGCTGTTACGTGACGTCGTGCGCGTGTTCAGCCAGTCCACGCCGGCCGACACCGATATTTCCGAGATTCGGCGCCATCTGCTCGGCACGGATGGCGTGGTCGACGTGCACGATGTGCACGTCTGGGCCATCACCAGCGGTGCGCACGTGTTCACCGCGCATATCGTCGTGGAGGCGACCGTGCTCGCACACGGCACCGACGCTTTGCTCGATGAGCTGTCGGGATGCCTCAGCAAGCATTTCGACGTCGCGCACTCAACCTTTCAGCTGGAACCGACCGAGCACGCCGAGCATGAAGGCCACCAGCACCGCTGAACGAATCAGATGGGGAATGCCTCAGCTCTCGTGGCGGCCGGTGTGGTTGGTCTTGAACGTTTGGGGGTCGAGTAGGTGACTGCCCGTGGCTGTGGTGGGTTGGCCGCGCAGTCGGCGGGCTTTCACGATTGACTGCACGTAGTGGTACACCGTGGGAATGAGGGTGATGACCACCGCGCTGAGCAAGATCAGGTCGATGTACGTCGTGACGAATTCGGCCACCGGCGGAATATAGCCGAGAAAGTACCCGCCGAAGGTCAGGCCGGCCCCCCAGAGCAGCGCGCCGATCAGGTTGTACAGCGTGTACTTGCGGTAGTCCATGTGGCCGACGCCCGCCGCGACCGGTGCGAAGGTACGCACGATCGGCACGAACCGGGCGACGATGACGGCGACACCGCCGAATCGCACGAAGAACGCATTCGTGCGGTCGACGTTCTTAATGCTGAATAGGCCGGACTCCTTGCGTTCAAAGACGCGCGGACCGAACTTATGTCCGATGAGGTAGCCGATTTCACCGCCTAGGAACGCGGCAAATCCTATGGCCAGGGCGACCCACCAGATGTCAATCCGGATGACCCCGGCGGCGGGGAACGCGAGCAGGCCGGTGATGATCAGCAGGGTATCGCCCGGAAGGAGGAACCCGACCAGCAGCCCGGTCTCGGCAAAGACGATCGCGCAGACGACGAGCAAAGCCCAGGGACCGGCCGACTCAATGATGTGCGTCGGGTCGAGCCAGGGAATAAGGGCGGTGTGAATCACGCGGGGAGCTCCAGTCGGCGGAGGGCAGACGTTCGGGTAGCGACGGCGGGTGCCGAGACACAGGGTAGCGTCCAATGGTGAGAGAACGCCGGACCGCCGACCCCTGAAACAGGGGGCCGTCAGATAGTCGTAGGGCTGGTCGAGGTCGCGGGCTGTGGCATCCGCGCAGGATGCCCGTGCTGAACGCACCTGGAAAAAGCGCCGTTACGACAAAAGACAAGCCCTCACACGACCCAAGAAGTCAACGGTACCCCTATGGGGGAGCGTGCTGTCTAGGGCTGAAGGGGGAACCATGTGCGGGAGAGGGGACTTGAACCCCCACGCTCGAAAGCACAGGATCCTAAATCCTGCGTGTCTGCCAATTCCACCACTCCCGCTGGTGCCCTTCTAGTGTAGTTGTCCAGCTGCGCGCCTGGGTCTAGTTGGCTATGTCCGTTCCTGTGATGACGTTACGGCCGAGCAGTGCCGGCGCATAGGACTCCATTTGCGCGCGGAGCGCCGCGACGAGCGCCGCGACGGCCGGCAGCCGCAATGACTCGGTGCGCAAAACCATCCAATACGGCAGTCGTTCCTGAAAATCTTCAGGAAGAAGGCGCACCAGGTCTGCATGCTGATCAGCCATGAAGCAGGGCAGGAATCCGATTCCGGCGCCGGCCCGGGTTCCCTCGACATGCACGAACACGTTGGTGGAGCTGAGCGACTCCCGCATCTGCGGCACGAGCCGCCGGGGGGCATCGAGGTCGTCGACCTGAAGCATGGAATCCACGAAATACACGAGGGGATGCTCGGTCAGCTCGGCAATGGTGGTCGGTGTGCCCTGGGCCTTGAGGTAGCGCCGTGAGGCGTACATTCCGAGGCTGTAATAACCGAGCAGAATCGACTCCGCCCGGTGCACCTGTGGTTCACCCACGACGACTTCGATGTCCAGTCCCGAACGGTGCTGCAAGGCCCGCCGGGTGACGGTGACGATTTCGACGCGCAGGAGCGGATGCCGGCGCTGCAGTACGGCCACGGCCGGGGCCGCGATATAGGCGCTGAAGCCGTCCGTCGCCGACATGCGCACCACCCCGGAGATCTGTTGGGCTTCGGCGTCGGAACCCCGCAGGAGGCTGACCGCGGATTCCACCCCCTCCGCCGCGGTGCGGGCGCGTTCTCCGAGCTCGGTCAGCTCCCAGCCGCCCACGGCGCGGGCCAGGAGACGGCCGTCGAGGGCCTTTTCGAGGGCGGTGATGCGCCGGGACACCGTGGTGTGGTTCAGGCCCAGGCTCTCAGCCGCGGTGGTGAATCGGCCGGTGCGGGCGACCGCGAGAAAGATGAGGAGATCATCGGGAGTGGGAGCGGTGCCAGCCGGCGGAAAGGTCATACGCCATTATGCCTAGGCTCCCGGCTGCCGGCAGATCTCGGCGCGCAGCACCGCGGCGAGCGCGGCCCATCGGGGTCGGAAGGCATAGAGGCAGCCCAGACGAAACCAAGCCGCAGCTTCGTATGCGTTCACGCGTTCGGGAGCGACGTGAAGTTCGTCGGCGACCGAATCGATCAGGCGTGCGGCGTGCGTGTGGCGTTCGGAGCTGAGAAGCCCCTGCCGCTCGCGAAGCGCCAGGTGCGCGCGCAAATTGCCCAGGTCCAGAGCAGGCTCCGCATTCGCCGCGGTGTCGAAGTCGATCAGACCGCTACCATGCGTGGAATCCCACAAAATCTGCTTGTCGTGCAGGTCTCGATGGGCAGGGCGCAATGCATCGGTTGTTCCCGCGACCAGCCCGGCGGCAACTCGATCTGCGACCTGCACGAGGCGAGACGACGCGGGTGACGGGTTGAAATTGGTCAGTTTCGCCGCCCATGACCGTACGATGGCCGCCTCGGCGAACGCATCGTGCGCGGGAAGTGACGGATCTGCCGGCGCGGAGCCGATCGAATCCACCCACGCGCCGCGCCAGGCGTGCCAGGCGCGACCCCATTCGAGGCCAGCGGCCGGATCCGCTCCGAGATCATGCAGTGAGCGCCCGGGAACGGTGGTGCAGGTGACGACATCTCTCGTCACCGCCACGATGCGCGGCTGTAGGAAAGCGGATGCCAGCCCCTCGACGTTTTGCATTGCCGCCACTGCAGCGGCCGCGCGACCCGGCCGAAAGACCTTCGCGTAATTCGAGCCATCTGCAGAACGCACGACGGCGCGACGGCCGGGGCGGTGCACCACAATCCAACCCGATCGGGCGGTAGCGGCGAGGTCGGGGAGCTGATCGTCGTGGCCGAAGCGGCCGAGGACGGCGCCGCTTGACGGTGTCCAACGGCCACCGCGTACCTGACCGTCGTGTCCGGCCCGCGCCTCGAAAGTCGCTCCGCTATGACGATCGGGCCAGGCGCGTTCAATCTGCCAGGTGGTTCCGTCGTCGTCGGCGCTGGGGGGCAGGGAGAACATCATCGTTCCAGCACCTGTTCGGCGGCGGTGAGAATGCGTTCGACGTCATCGACCCAGTCCGGGGCCCGGTACCGGAACGGATCGATGGCGCGGCAAAGGAGCGCGTGAGCGAGCCAGTCGTTGATCGCATCCGGGCGCAGTTCGCCGCCCGCGCCGGCGTAGCCGTCAAACAGGGCCACGGCGAGGTCCGGGCTCCTGAGGATGATGGCGGCCGCGGCGAACGAACCGAGGTCGCGTTCCGGATCCGACCAGCTGACCCGATCGAAATCGATCAGGCGGATCTCGCCGGGTCTGACGAGCACCTGATCGGGCGAGAAGTCACCGTGGGTGAGAACTGGATCGCTGGGCCGGTCCAATGCTGCACGGCGATCGTTGATGGCCTGGGCCAGTCGGTGCGCGCGTTGGGCAAATTCGGGCAGGACGACCGCAATGGCGCCCGCCGCACGCGTGGATTCGGATTCGGCCAAGGCCGAATCGGCGTTGCGGGCACCGATCGCAAACTGGCCGCGTGCCAGGCGGAGGGAATGCAGCGCTGCCAGCGCCTGCCCGGCTGCACCCGCCGCATCCGTGCTTTGGACGGCGGCGAGGTCACCGGTACCCCACCACTGACCGGCGACGACATCACGCAGGCCTCCGGGGTGCCATAACCGAACGACCGGGATCCCCTCGGAAGTCAGGTGATCGAGAAATTCGACCTGACGGAATTGTTGGTCGGCACTTGCGCGGTGGGTGCGCGGCGTGACCTTGACGACGAGATCGGTCGCCCCCGACGTGCGCAGGAGCAACCGCCGGTGCGGGTTGTGCCGGAGCAAGGTCGATGTTTCGGTCAGTTGAGGGCATGCCTGATCGAGCCGGGCGAGAGTGCCGGTGAGCCTGCGGTCAGCCGATGCCGTGCCGTACACGGTTCCCCGGATGCCCTCCACTCGTGCGGCAGTGGCGTTGCCGCGTCGCGCGTTCAGCAGACTCTTACTCACCTTGCTGTCGTCGATATAGCTGGCGAGCCAGCCGTGGTCACCCCACCGGTCGTGCGGTTCGGCGAAACGGTCGCTGGAGTACGTGATCACCACGCTTGATGCCGGCTTGTAGCGGATGCGGGTGACGTGTGCTGGGCGGTTGAGTGCAGCGGACAGCTCCTCGTCGTCGTTGAAAACCAGTCGGAGCGCCGCCACGCGGGGATCCCGAGAGATCAGATCCTGCTCAGCGGCGTGAGACCTCGCCGTGACGCGGCCGTTTGGCGGCGGGCTAGTGTCGGCCGCGATCGTCATGACCGGATCCGAACGGTCGTCTCCTGCTCGGCCAGCCAGTTTGACAGCCGACTGCCGGGTGACTTGAGAAGTTCTGCCGGGGACCCATCTTCAACGATCTGACCGTCTTCAAGCCACAGCACCCGGTCCGCGCGATGCACGGCGTGGGAAGCGTGGGTGATCGTAATGACCGTTCGACCCCGAGTAAGGGTTTCCATCGAGGCTTCGACGACGCTGCGACCGCTGGGGTCGAGACCGGTCGTTGCCTCGTCGAGGATGACGATGGGGGCATCGCGCAGGACTGCACGAGCGATGGCGATGCGTTGGCGTTGGCCGCCTGACAAGGTATTGCCACGACCGCCGAGTATCGTCTCAAAGCCGCTCGGCAGGGCGGTAATGAATTCTTCGGCATTCGCAATCCGGGCCGCATCCTCGACATCGGCGTCGGTCGCGTCCAGGCGACCGTAGCGGATGTTCTCCCGCACGGTCGTGGCGAACAGCACGGAGTCCTGCAGCAGGATCGACACCTGCCCGCGTAGGCTGCGCAGCGTCACGTCCCGTACGTCGGTGCCGTCAATGCGCACGCTGCCGGAAGACGGGTCGACCATGCGCAGGATCAGACCGACCAGGGTGGATTTGCCCGAGCCGGACGGACCGAGCAGGCACACGTTCTGCCCGGCCGGAATCTCGAGCGACAGCCCGGCGAACAACGGCCGGCCGTAGCCGTCCGGGGCGTGCACATCATGGAACGTCAACCGCCCCATGCTGCGGTCGAGTGGCCGAGCGGTCGGCGAATCGAATACCTCGATGGGTTCGTCGAGGAGTTCGGCGATGCGTTCGCCTGAGGCGGTGGCCCGCGCGATACGCCCGGTGTACTTGGCCAGGTCGCGCAGCGGTTTCATGGCGATCTTGAGATACATCATGAACATGACCAGTTCGCCGAGAGTCATCTGGCCGTCGATGACGCGCCATCCGCCTCCGGCGAGCACGAGCGCGGTCGCGACTCCGACGATGATGTCGGTTCGGCGTTCGAGCCCGGCAGCCAGACGGCGACTTTTGATCCCCTCGCGCAGCGCGGTCTCATTGCCGCTGCGGAAGGCTCCGGAGACGGTGTGCTCTAGACCGTATGCCTGCACCACCCGGATAGCATCGAGCGTTTCGGCCGCGGTATTAGCGAGTGATCCTTCGCCCTTCCTGGTGGTGCGGGAAGCGGAGGTGATGGCACGTGAACTGCGTCGCGACGACAACAGGTACGCTACGGCCGCGCCCACAACGACGAGGGCGAGGAGCGGATCCAACACAAGCATGACGATCGCGAGGACGAAGAATGTCAACACGTTGCCGAAAAGCGGAAGCCCGGCCGTGACGGCGACTTCCTGCAACCGGCCGATGTCTCCGACCAGGCGTTGCACCGTATCACCGGACCTGGCGGCGGCGTGGTAGCGCAGGGAGAGTACCTGAACGTGGGTGAACACCCGCGTCCGCAGGTCGGTCGCAACACGAGACCCGACGAGGGCGAACGCCACCGTGCTCAGATAGCTGCACGCGGCGCGCCCTGCCGTCAGTGCGACCAGAAGTGCCCCGCAGACGAGCAGCAGCCCAATGGTCGCCTGCGGCGTATTTGAGCCGGGCGGAAGGGTGGCGCCGAGACTGGCCGTGACCGAATCGATCACGAATTTCACCGGCCACGGTTCGAGAACGCACAGCGCGACCTCGATCAGCAGCGCGATGAGGCCGCCGGTGACCAGTTTCCAGTGCCGTCCGATATGGGGGCGGACGATGTGCAGGCTTTGGCGCAGGGCACTGGGCTCGCGTGAGCGCGTCATCGTCGGCCGCCGATCAGCAGCGCGGGTTGCGGCGCGAACGAGTCGGCGGCCCCGGCCTTCAGCTGCGCCTGATCGGCCGCGCTGAGGTGGTCGAGGATCCGGCCCACTACAGCCCGCCAGTCATGCCGCTCGACGGCGAGTGCGCGTGCGGCGCGGCCCAGTCGCACTCGCAGGGCACGATCTTCGTTCACCCGGCCGAGTGCATCCGCGAGGGCCACCTCATCGCCGGGCGGTACGAGCAGCCCGGTGCAGTCGTCGACGATGACGGTGGGAATCTGGCCCACCGCCGAAGCGACCACGGGGAGTCCCGCGGAGAGGTACTCGTAGAGTTTGAGCGGGGAGAAGTACTGATCCTGGCCGGCCGGATACGGTGCGGCGGCCACGTCGAAGCCGGCCAGCAGCTCGGGCACCCGTTCCGGCGCCACGGCCCCGGTGAACTCCACGTCGAGTGGGTAATTCGAAGCCAGCTGGCGCAGCGCCGCCCGTTCTGGCCCATCGCCCACGATGCGCAGGCGCCACGGCGGTTCGGCGGCGAGCCGACCGGAATTCGCGCGTGCGGTAGATTCAGCCCGGGCGGTGGCGCGGATCAGTACATCGACGCCGTGCCACGGTTTCAAGGTGCCGATGAAGCCGACGGTGAACCCGGTCGTCACCGACGAGTGCGCTGGGGGCACGATACGCCGGGTGTTCACGCCATTCGCAACGACCGTGATACGACGAGGCGATGTCGTGAAGGGTCGGACCCAGGCGGCGACGGGTTCGGAGACGCACACGACCACGGCTGCGGCCGTAACCACCCGCCTGGTGTCGGCACGGGCGCCGGCCTCGTCGACGAGAGTACGATGCGTGCGCTGTTCATCGATGAGCGGGGCGTTGACTTCGAGGATCACGGGGGACCCCGTCGCGCGGGCGATGACGGCCGAGGCTGTGCTGAACAAGGAGTAGCGCTCGTAGACGAGGTCGCATCCGTCTTCGATCGCGGCGTCGGCAAGGCTCTGTGCGGCGCTGGCGATGGCGCGTTCCCGTTCGGCTGGTGACTCGGTGGCCGCTACTGTACGCACGACGACGGGGAGGTCGTGCAGGTCAGCCGGTACGTCGCTGCCACGCCGGGTGCAGTACACGGTCACGGGCATATCGCGTTCCCGGAAGGCGCGCACCACTTCCTGCACGTGCACCGAGGAGCCCTTCGTGCCGAAGACGGGAACACCCGGGTCGACACACAGATAGGCGACGCGCATCAGGCCACCGCCATCGGTTCGAGTGACGCCGGTTGATTCGCCGGGTGGCTCGCATCGGAGTCGGTGTGGGCACACAACTCGCCCAGTACTCGGGCCTGACGGGCAGAATCGAACGATTCCTCGACCACCCGGCGGGCGTTTCGGGCGAGCCGACCGAGGTTCGCGGCGGGATCAGCGGCTCCGCGCATGGCAGCTACCAGGTCGTCAAGACTGCCGGAGCGGCATAGGATTCCGGTCTCTCCCGCGCGGACGATCTCGGGGATACCCGTCACATCCGTTGAAATGCAGGGAACGCCGAGGGCCATCGCCTCAAGGATGGAGGTGGGGAGCCCATCGGCGTTGCCATCGCTACCGACGATGCAGGGCGCTACGAACAGGTCAGCGGCGGCCAGCCGCAGGGCCACCTCGGTCTGCGACACCGGGCCGAGCAGTCGCACGGTACCGAACAGTCCGAGACGATGGATCTGTTCGCTCAAAGCCCCGGTCAGTTCGCCCCCGCCCACGATGTCCACGGTCAGCGCGACACCGCTGTGGTGCAGTGCGTGCGCCGCATCGACCAGCAGGCTGAAACCCTTTTTCTCGACCAGGCGACCAACAGCGACCACCGCGAGAGGCCCACTGGGTGCTCGGTGCTCGGTGAATGGAAAACGGGCGAGTTCCAGTCCGTTGTAAACCCGGTGCAGTCTCAAGGTCTCGGCCGGGAACCGGCGACGCAGATAATCGAAGTTGTACTCGCTCACCGTTACGGCATGATGGGCCCCGGCCAGTTTCACAGCCAGGTCCGCCGGGTCCACTGACTCGTGGAAGAGGTCTTTGGCGTGAGCCGTGAATGAGTACGGCACCCCCGTGAGCAGCGACGCCAGGCGGGCCACCGTTGTGGCGACCGAGGCGAAGTGGGCGTGCAGATGGGTGATGCCGTATTCCCTGACGGCGCGGGCCAGGCTGACCGCCTGCACCGCGTCGTCGACATCGGCCAGCAGCAGCTCGTCGAGACAGGCGGACATTGCCGATCCGACGCCGGACTTGGCCGTGGACTGGAATTCCGCCCAGAGCAGCGAGGTTTTCCACGGCCGGTCGATATAGACAACCGGCGCGGCCACGCGGGCCAGTTCCGCATGGAAGCGAGAATCGACCGGCGGCCGCAGGGAGAAGATGACCAGATTCTCACCGGCGGCTTCGCGGGCGAGGATCTCGGACACGACGAACGTCTCCGAGAGCCGGGGATACATTTTGAGCACATAGCCGATCCGAGGGGATCCGGAATGGTCAGACAGCATGTTGCACCTCCGCGGGTTCGCGAACCCGCTGTTTGGAATTGAGTAGTGCCGCCGCGAGAACGGCGACTGTCTCCAGGCCGTCGAGGTTCACTGTGCTGCGCGGAACGACCCGGCCGACGTTCGCTGCGAACCAGGCCGATAGGAAGGCCGGAGTCGCGGTGTCTGCCGTCACGGTCTCGACGAGTCCGCGGCGGGCGAGTGCTGCGGCGCGAATCGACTGCTCCTGCCGTCGGGCCTCGCGCGGTACGACCAGGGTGGGCGCAGCGGTCGTCATCGCTTCGCTGATCGAGTTGTACCCGCCCATACACACGACGGCGGCTGCCCGGCGGAGCAAGGCGAGGGCATCGGGAACCGAGCGCAGGATGCTCGTGCCCTCGCGTGCCACGGACGCGATCTCGGCATGATGGGCGTCGGGCATCTGAGGGCCCGTCACGACCAAATGTCGGTACCCGGGTGGCGCGATCGCACGGGCCGCAGCCGAGGCGAGACGATGACCGTCGGAACCGCCGCCAACGGTGGTGAGTATGAAGGGCTCGCTGTCGCTCGTTACGTGCCCGATCGGCCGTCCGTTGGCGAGGTAGCCGGTATGCACCGCGAGGTTGAGTAGCGAGGACGGGATTTCCCCGGTCTCGAATGCATTGTGCACGCGCGGGTCGCCGTATACCCAGAGCGCGTCGAACAACCGCCGGATGGCGGTGGCGCCGCCGATAGCCCGCCACTCGGCGAGGGCCACAGCGGGACGGTCGAGAACCTCACGAAGACCAAGCACGATGGCGCATTCGGGCCGGGTTGAGCGCAGGCTCACCAGGGCACTTTCGAGTTCTCGGCGAGCGCCGAGTGCGTGCCGATCAACGATCAACAGGTCAGGGGCGAACTCGCGCAGGGCGACGCGCAGAATGCCTGCGCGAATCGACGTCATCGTGTCGATTCCCAGTGTGAGATGACGCGGGCGGTAGCCGTCGACACCGGTGGTGATGCCGGGCAGCACCAACCAGTCCCAACCGGCGGGAGTGGGGAAGGACGTTGCGGCACTCTGTCCGGTGACCAGAAGTCCGCTCACCGGTTCGTGGATGATGGACGGAAGGTACAACGACAGTGCGTGCGCGATGGCGAGGTTCCGCCGTACGTGTCCCAGCCCGATCGAATCGTGCGAGTACAAAACAATCCTGGTGACCATGGCGTTCCTCCCGGGTGTCGACCCTCGTGGTCGTGAGATCAGAGTCCGGCCTGCGCGTGAGGTACGGATGAGTAAACAGTGAGTGAATTCTTAGGAATCGCATATGAACTGGCCGTGCAGCGCCTGAGCAAATTCGGGACGGGCACCCCGCCGAGCCATGATCTGCGATTATGCACATCGACTCTGTCTTTTTGGTTCTTGTCACCCGCCCGTTGTGCGTGAATACTCAGACACGTCGTACTTTTGTGAAGGCGACCGATTCCTTACCGCACGCCGCTGCGGCCAAGTACGTGTCATCGACGACACAAAGGAGACAGACAATGAGTGTCAATCAACGCGTGGGGGCTGCCGGTTCCGGTCGGGCTGCTCGCCCAGCTGGCAGCGAAACCGAAAAATCCGGCCTCAAGAAGATCGTCGCCGCCTCCATGGTCGGAACGGTCGTGGAGTGGTACGAGTTCTTCTTATACGCCACCGCCGCGAGCCTGGTCTTTGGTACGGTCTTCTTTCCGAACGCCGGCAGCGAACTCGACGGCATCATCGCCGCCTTCCTCACCTATGCCGTGGGATTCATCGCCCGGCCGCTCGGTGGCATCGTGTTCGGCCAGATCGGCGACAAACTCGGACGCAAGCACACCCTGCAGGTGACGATCATCATGGTGGGTGCCGCCACCTTCCTTATGGGTTGTCTGCCCGGCTTCGACACCATCGGCTATTGGGCACCCGCCCTGCTCGTGGCCCTCCGCTTCATTCAGGGGTTTGCTGTCGGTGGCGAATGGGGCGGCGCCGTTCTGCTCGTCGCCGAGCACAGCCCGAACCAGTCCCGTGGCTTCTGGTCGAGCTGGCCGCAGGCCGCCGTACCGATGGGCAACCTGCTCGCCACGGTGGTGTTGCTCACCATGACGTGGCTCCTTTCGCCCGAGCAGTTCCTCAGCTGGGGCTGGCGTGTGGCCTTCTGGCTCTCCGCGATCATCGTCGTGATCGGCTACTACATTCGCACCCACGTCAGTGAAGCTCCGATCTTTCTCGAGGCCCGCGCGCAGGTCGAAGCCGAGAAAGCCGTCAACTACGGCGTGCTCGAGGTCGTACGCAAGTACCCCAAGGGAATCCTCGGAGCCATGGGCCTGCGGTTCGCCGAAAACATCTTGTACTACATCATCGTGAGCTTCACGATCGTCTACCTGAAGACCGTGCACGAATACGACACCGGCCAGTTGCTGATCGCCCTGCTCATCGCGCACGTCGTACACTTCATCGTCATTCCCCAGGTTGGTCGTCTCTCCGACCAAGTGGGCCGCAAGCCCGTCTATCTGGCCGGCGCCGTGCTCGGTGCTTCCTGGGCGTTCTTCGCTTTCCCCCTGTTCGACACCCTCAACCCGGTGCTGATCATTCTGGCCGTCACTGTCGGGCTCTGCTTCCACGCCCTCATGTATGCGGGCCAGCCCGCCATCATGAGCGAAATGTTCCCGACCCGGATGCGCTACTCCGGGGTGTCCCTCGGTTACCAGGTCACCTCGATTCTGGCCGGCTCGATGGCGCCGATCATTGCCTCCGCGCTTTTGCAGCAATACAATAGCTGGGTTCCGGTCGCGATCTACATCATGATCGCCTGCGCTATCACGGTGGTCGCCGTGGTCACGCTCAAGGAGACCGCCGGAGCGTCGTTGCGCGAGGTCGACGCTGTCGACGCCCGCAAACACGGGCTCGAGCCGGTCACCACCGGCAACTGACCCGGCCCGAACAATTGGGTTAGCAAACAACTGGGTCAGGAAGCAACTGGGTTGCCTCGCCTCCCGAAGACCTGCCCATGCAGTGATCGTGCAGTGATCGCGCAACCAAAGGAACATCATGACTGATCTCACCGACGCTGACATCGACGCCGATGCCGACCGCGTCAATGCCGCTCCCGTTCGCACCAGTGCGCAGCCCCTCGCCGGGCGTCGCGCTCTCGTCACGGGTGGTGCGAGCGGCATCGGCGCCGCCGTCGTTCGGGCGCTCGCTGCCCGCGGCGCGCACGTCGTCGTCGCCGACATCGACACCGCCGGTGCCACCGCCCTGGCCGAGGAGGTCGGCGGGTCAATCTGGATCGTCAACCTCATGGATACCGCCGCCCTCACCGATGACGCGCTCGCGTCTGCGCTCGCGGGGGTCGACATCTTGGTCAACAATGCTGGCATTCAACGGATCAACCCGATCCAGGACTTCAAGCCGGCCGATTTTCACAACATCCTGGCCCTCATGCTGGAGGCGCCGTTCCTGCTGATTCGGGCCGTGCTGCCGCAGATGTATGCGGCGAACTTCGGGCGCATCATCAATGTGTCGTCGGTGCACGGCATTCGCGCCTCGCCATACAAGAGTGCGTATGTATCAGCCAAACACGGGCTCGAAGGCCTGTCCAAGGTGACCGCGCTCGAGGGCGGCGCGCACGGAGTGACGAGCAATTGCGTTGCTCCCGGCTATGTGCGCACGCCCTTGGTCGAGAAGCAGATCACCGACCAGGCACTCGTGCACGGCATTCCGGCGTCCGAGGTGCTCAGCACGATCATGCTCACCGAGAGCGCGATCAAGCGGCTGGTGGAACCGGCCGAGGTCGGCTCGCTCGTGGCCTGGCTCGCCTCTGACGACGCCGCCATGGTCACCGGGGCGAGCTACACGATGGACGGCGGCTGGTCGGCCCGCTAAAGCGGGGTGGATCATTTATTGCTGTTCAGGGGAGAAAAAAACAAGCCCTGTGGAGAATCTGCACGAAGAAGTGCAAAAGAGGCCATCATGCGGGGATGACCGAAGCCGTTCGTATCATCACAGACCAAGTGCGCCAGCGAGTGCGCAGCGAGGGCGTTGACCTCGCGGCCAACAACGCGTTGGTGGAGCAGTACGTGCGCGATGAACTGCGCCGCTACAGCGAGCGGGCGCTCGGCGGGCTCGCACCGATGATCGCCGATGAGCACCAAGCCACTCGCGAGGTCGTGGCCGCGCTCACCGGGTTCGGTGTGCTGCAGCCGTTTCTCGACGATCCGGAGATCGAAGAAATCTGGATCAACGGCCCGGCCCGAGTGTTCGTAGCCCGAGACGGGGTACCCGAACTGACCTCACTGTCACTCGGCGAGCGAGACGTGCGTGACCTGGTCGAGCGGATGCTGCAGGCCTCCGGTCGCCGGGTCGACCTCTCGTCGCCGTTCGTCGATGCCTCGCTGCCCGACGGTTCACGGCTGCACGTGGTGATTCCAGATATTACGCGCAAGCACTGGGCGGTGAACATTCGCAAGTTCACCCGGCGCATCCGCGATCTCAACCAGCTGGTCGGCCTTGGCGCGCTCACCCAGCAGGCAGCCGATTTTCTTCGGATCTGCGTGCTGGGCGGGCAGAATATTCTGGTCTCCGGCGCCACCCAGACCGGCAAAACCACAATGCTGAACGCCCTGCTCTCCTCGACCCGGCCGGGCGAACGCATCGTGACCGTGGAGGAGACCTTCGAACTAGACCTGTCGGCCCGCGACGTGGTCGCGATGCAGTGCCGGCAGCCGAGCCTGGAAGGAACCGGGGAGATCACCCTGCGCCGGTTGATCAAGGAGTCGCTGCGGATGCGGCCCGACCGGCTGGTGGTGGGCGAGGTGCGGGAGGCGGAAAGTCTCGACCTGCTGATTGCGCTGAATAGTGGACTGCCCGGCATGTGTTCGATTCATGCCAACAGCGCCAGGGACGCGCTCGCGAAACTCTCGACTCTGCCGTTGCTGGCCGGCCGCAATATTGACTCGTCGTTCGTGCTGCCGACCGTGGCGGGCTGCATCGACATCGTGGTGCACTGCGAGATCGATCGCCACGGCCGCAGGCGGGTCACCGAGATCATCGCCCCGAGCGGCCAGTTAGCCGGCGCAACCATCGAGGCCAGCCCTCTCTTCCTTTCTCTGCATGGCCAACTCGAGCCGACCGGTTCGCATCCCACCAAGCTCGCCAAGTTTCGCGCAGCGGGCGTCGACCCGGCGCAGGTATTGCGGCAGGGGGCCGCATGACTCTCGTACTGGGGTGCCTGCTCGGGAGCGGTCTCGTATTGGTTTTCGCACCGTTACTGTGGCCGGCCGGGTCCACGCCCCAGCGGGCCCAAGTGGGCGAGCGGATGCGGGTGCGCCTGGTTCAAAGCGGGCTGCGGTCCGTTCCGGTGCCGGCATTCCTGACGCTGTCGGTGATCGTGGGTGTGGCATCCGCTGCCCTGGTGCACGGAACCTTCGCGGTGCTCGCGCTCAGTGCTGTCGCCGGTCTGGCTGGGCTGTTACTGCCCTGGTCGATCGTGTCGTGGCGTGCGGCAGCCAGGCGCCGGGCCAATCATACGGTGTGGCCTGACGTCGTCGATCATCTGGTGTCGGCACTCCGTTCCGGGCTGGCGTTGCCAGACAGCGTGAGCAGCCTCGCCCAGGCCGGTCCGGTTGCGACCCGCATCGCCTTCGCCCAATTCGAGCGTGAATATCGCGCCACCGGCAATTTCAGCTACTGCGTTGACGAGCTCAAACGTTCCCTCGCCGACCCGGTTGCCGACCGTATTCTCGAGACGCTGCGGATGGCTCGCGAAGTCGGTGGCAGCGACCTCACGGTCGTATTGCGCAGCCTCTCCGCCTGGCTGCGCCAGGATGCCGCGGTGCGGCTCGAGGTGGAAGCCCGCCAGTCGTGGGTCGTGAACGCCGCCCGTCTGGGCGTTGCGGCACCGTGGATCATTCTTATTCTGCTCGCCTCCCGCCCCGAAGCGGCCATTGCCTACAACTCGCCGGCCGGAATCGTCGTGATCGCGAGCGGCCTCGCCCTATCGGTCATCGCGTATCGAGTGATGATCGCTCTCGGTCGACTTCCGGAGGAACGCCGATGGTTCTCGTAGTCGGTGGGTGCCGATGAGCGCCGCACTCGGCTGGGCCGTGTTGTGTGGAACGGGTCTCGGTGTGGGGTTGTGGTCGCTCGTGAGCTTGACGCCGCGGCTGACCAGGCCCCGCCTGATCGACCGCGTGGTGCCCTACATTCTTGATATTTCTCCGGAAGCGCGCCGCATCGTCGCCCGGCGAACGGTGAACCCGATTCCCGTGCTGGGAAGCCTGTTCGCACCGCTGTTCGGCGCGCTGTCACGGGGGTTGTCGAGTCTTCTCGGCGGCAGCGAGTCCGTCGCGCGCCGACTGCACCAATCCGGGTCGGTGAAGACGGTCGAGGAGTTTCGTTCCGTGCAACTCGTCTGGGCCTTGCTGGCGTTCGCTGTCGGAACCGTGATCACCATCGTTGTGCTGCCCGAGCTGCTATTGGCCGCTCGTCTCTCGCTGCCGTTCGTGGCAGCAATCGGCGGAGTCGTGTTGCGGGACTGGCTGCTCCACCGGGCCGCCACCGCACGACTGGCTCGTATGCTCAGCGAACTGCCGACCATTCTTGAATTTCTCACCCTGTCGCTATCGGCTGGAGAAGGCATTCTGGATTCGATTCGACGGGTGTCGCTCACGAGCACTGGGGAACTGTCTCGCGAATTCGCGGGCGTGGTCGCCGACGTTCATACCGGGATCCCCATCGGTTCGGCATTGCAGTCGCTCTCGCGCAGTATCCAGTTGCCGGAGGTGACCCGGTTTGTCGACCAGGTCACCGGCGCGCTGGACCGTGGGTCGCCGCTGGCCGAGGTGTTGCGGGCGCAGGCGCAGGATTCCCGCGACCAGACCAAGCGCACGCTGCTCGAGCTGGCAGGCAAGAAAGAAGTTGCGATGCTCGTGCCGCTGGTCTTTCTGATTCTTCCGATGACTGTTCTGTTCGCTGTTTTTCCCGGACTCGTCGTGCTGCAGGCCGGGTTCTGACGCTCCACTGCACCATCCACCCCCCGAGAAAAGAGAATGCCATGACCCGAATCACGCTCCGCTTCAACAGCCTGCTCCGCGATGAAACAGGAGACGTGCCCGGCTGGGTGCTGATCACCCTGATGACCGCCGGCCTGGTTTTGATCATCTGGGGGCTGGCCGGCCCGGCTCTCAGCGGAGTGTTCCAGCAGGCCATGGATCGCGTGAGCAGCTTCTGACCGGTCGAGATGCTCAAATTCGGTGAGCGGATGCGACGCCTCGCCTCGCTGCGCCGCACCACGTTGCGAGATGAGGCGGGTTCTGCCGTGGCCGAATTCGTCATGGTGGTGTCATTGCTGACCTTTCTCACGCTCATGGTCATGCAGCTGGCCCTCGCGCTGCACATTCGCAACACAGTGCTCGACGCCGCGGCTGAAGGCGCCCGCTACGCCGCGCTCGCCGACAGCAGTCTGCCTGCGGGCGCCCAACGCACCCGCGATCTGATTACGACAGCTATTGGAGCGACCTATGCCACCGATGTCGTGGTGCAGTACAAAGTGAGTGCCGGATATCCCACTGTCGAAGTTCGGGTGGTCGCACCGCTGCCCCTCATGGGACTGCTCGGTGTCCCGCATGGATTGGAAGTGGTTGCTCATGCTGCGGTCGAATCGTTGCGGTAGGGGGTCGGAGGCGGGTTCGGCTTCGCTCGAATTCATCACGGCGGGCATGATCCTGCTGGTGCCCCTGGTCTATCTGGTGCTTGCGCTGTCCGCCTTGCAGGGAGGGGCGCTCGCCGTCGAGGGAGCAGCCCGGCAGGCGGCCCGAGTGTATGTGCAGGCCCCCGACGAGGTCACCGCCACCGAACGGGCCCGTCGAGCCGTTGCCTTCGCGCTCGAGGATCACGGGCTCGACCCGGGCGACGCCGAAGTGCAGATCGAGTGCGCTGGGGGAACGAGCCGCTGCTTGACCAGCCAAGGTCTCGTGACGGTCACCGTGCGAATCGGCATTGCGCTGCCGTTGGTGCCCGACATGATCGCACTGAACCAGAGCGCGAGGGTGCCAATGACCGCGGCGTCGACGCAGATGGTGTCCCGATTTGGCGGACTCGGATGACCAGGCACCGGTCGCCCACGTCGAACGAAGATGGATCGACCCTGTTGCTCACTATTTTCTATGGCTTTCTGGCCCTGAGCCTCGTGCTCGTGGCTCTGTCGGCGACGTCGCTTTACCTCGAGCACAAGCGGCTGCTCAGCCTCGCTGACGGTGCAGCGCTGGCCGGGTCTGAGGCGTTCACCCTCGACACGGTGCAGGTGGGTGTGGTCGGGCCGCGGCCGCAGCTAAGGTCGGACGACGTGTCGGCTGCGGTCGGTGAGTATCTGCGCCTCGTTCCGCACGACTCATTCGAGGCGCTCACCGTGATGAGCGCGGCATCCGCTGATGGGCAGAGCGCGTCGGTGACGCTGCGCTCCTGGTGGCGTCCACCCGTGCTGACCCTCGTGGTGCCAGACGGGGTGCCACTAATGGTGACGGTGGTATCCCGGGCGGTGTTTCATTAACGGGGGGCGCACACAGTGGCACTGGTAATTTCAGGATAGAAGCGTACGCTGCACAGATACGTTGTCGACATGGCAGCCTCCTACCTTGTCGGAGGTTTCAGGTTTTGTACCGCAGTCGACACCGTGCCAGCCCCGGTCCCCGGTTGGTAGTGCCGGCGATCTTGAGTCGTCGTTCAACCGGGTTGGTCGCCGCCGGTTGACGTGGCCCAACCCGGCGGCTGTGCAACACCGAGATCGGCTGTGAAATCATGGATGCATTACTGGACGAACACGTCGTGGACGAGCTCGACTTCGATGCACTCCTCCCCTGCGAGGGCGTGCACCACGATCGCGGACTCAGTGGTCACGAACCGGCCGAATCGGGGGGCTACATGGTGATTTCACCGTGCTGTGGCCCCAAGGTGATCCAGTGTGCGTCGCGGGTCGACGCCATGCGCGTATCCGGCGTGCTCTATTGCGGGTCGTGCCGGCACGAGCACCTCACCAGCGAATACCAGTTCATTCCGTTGCAGGTATAGCCGGCGGTTCGCGCCCCTATTTTCCGAGCGGATGCCGCGAGCGGTACGGTCGGTAGGTGCCCTGAAGGCGCCGACAGGAGCAGCGTGCGTACCAGGCGGGACAAACTGAGCGGTGCGGGAGCTCAGCTCGCCACCGAGGTCAGCATCAACTTCGGCTCAGCAGTGGCCGGACTCCTCATTCCCGTCGTCGGTTCGCCCATCGTGGTCGCGGCCCGCCAGATCGTCATGGTCGTCGTCGTACTGCCGCTCGCCCGGCCCAAGTTGAAAAACCTGACCTGGGCCCGAATCTGGCCGGCGCTGGCCCTCGGCGTCGTGCTCGCCGTCATGAATCTCACCTTCTACCAGGCCGTGAGTATTCTCGGACTCGGCATCGCAGCGACGATTGAATTCCTGGGACCCTTCGCCTTGGCTTTGATCACGAGCCGGCGCATCCTGGACTTCGTGTGCGCTGCGGCCGCAGCCGGGGGAGTCTTCCTGCTGACCTGGTCGGATGGCACGCTCGACCTGCTTGGAATTGCGCTGGCGCTCACCGCAGCGGCCTCGTGGTTCTTCTACATCCTGCTCACCCGTCGGGTGGCGACCGAATTCGCGGGACTGGAAGGCATTTCAGTTGCGAGCATGGTCAGCCTGGTGATCGTGGTACCGATCGCACTGTTCACCCTCGATCTGTCGGCCTTCACCTGGGGCGTCGTCGGACTGCTCCTGCTCGTGGGCGTGGTCTCCTCGGCCTTTCCGTATACGCTCGACACCTACATTTTGCGGCGGATCAGCCCGCGCCTGTACGCGATCATCACAAGCTTCGGCCCGGTGATCGCTGCAGGTTTTGGCGCGCTCGTGCTGGGCGAGACCTTCACACTGCTGCAGCAGATCGCCATCGTCGTCGTCTGCGTGGCGGCCGGCGCGGCAATTGCGACCCAGCGCGATCGGCCAATGTACGACCTGGAGCTGACCGCGACCGCCATTCCCTAGGGCTGATAAATCTGCGGAGCCAGACCGTGGCATCCACTCATCGAACGGCGCTACTCGACACGCAGGCCGGGGTAAGCGGCCAACAGCGGCGCCAGCAGGCTCAGTTAAGCGTCGTCGATCGTCGCTCCGCGCAGTCCCTCAAGGCCCGTGCACGGCCGAGAAATCACTCGAGCGCAGGTCGACATCTGTGAGCTGAGCGCCACCGATCTCGAAAGTGCCGATACGGCAGTTCTGCAACTCGAGTCGCTGCACGGTGGCGCTGCCGAGGTCGAGCTCCTCGATGATGCAGCTACTGAGGAGCACGTCGGTCAGGGTGGCGTTGCGCAGGTTCACGAAATCGAGCTTCGAGCCGTCGATGTGCACGGAACGCATCGTCGCCTCGTAGGTTTCGACCGAGCCGAGCAGGGCGTGCTCGATGCGTACGTCACGCCAGCTGGAGCGCGGCGCGCTGAACACCGGCGTATGCAGGTCGGTCGCGATGCACTCCGAAAAGGATGCCCCGCGCAATGCGGTTTCGTGCAGGGACGCCCGGCTGAATTCGCACTCTTCGAAGGTGATGCCGTTGAGGTCGCGGCCATCCAAGTCAATACCGGTATACCGCTCGGCTTCACGGGCGTCGCCGGAACGCAACAGCACACCATCGTCGTCAACAAAGTCAGGCAGGATGATGCGGTCGATCACCGCCTTGCGGGTGGTTGTTTTCGCCACTTTTATTGGATGGGTTCGAGCACGAAGACGGGAATCTCGCGATCGGTCTTGATTTGGTAGTCGGCGTAGTCGGGGAATGCCGCCACGGCGCGCCCCCACCAGGTGGCTTTTTCGTCGCCGGTGACCTCGCGGGCGCGCATGTCCCACTTCTGGGTGCCGTCCTGCAGCTCGACCTCGGGGTGCGCAACGACATTCGCGTACCAGACCGGATTCTTGGGACTGCCGCCGAGCGAGGCGACGGCAGCATACTGGCCGTCGTGCTCGACCCGCATAAGCGGGGCCTTGCGCAGCTTGCCACTCTTCACGCCGAGGGTGGTCAGCACGATGACGGGCATGCCGCGCAGGGTCGTGCCCTCGGTACCGCCGGACTTCTCATATAGGTCTACCTGATCGCGCACCCACTGGGCGGTGCTTGGCTCGTATTCTCCGATGAGGGGCATGCGTGGGCCAACGCCCGAGCTTCCAAGATCATTCCAAGGAGAGTCGGCGCATAACTCCTGCAATTTGGGACCCGCCAGAAGCGGATGCCCGCAAACTCGCGGCAAAATTTTCGGCCGCGAAGAAATTGCAGGAGTTACGCACGGGGAAAGAAGGGGAAGACGGGGAGAGGGGGAAGACGGGAGCGTACCCGGGATGACTAGAGCAGGCTGCGGGGGCGGTGGGGAGCGAAGCGGGGAATGTAGCGGCTGAGCAGCACGGCGCCGAACAGGCCGAAGACCCCGACGATGCCGCTCGCGATCGACAGCGAAGCGAGCGCGGTGATGCCGGCCAGGCCGAGTGGCGCGGCGGCGCTGCCAAAGTCGGCGGTGAATCGCCAGGCTCCGAGAAACGGTGCCGGATACCGCTGCGGCGCGAGGTCAGCGCCGAGCGTCATGAGCAGGCCGCTGCCGATGCCGTTGGCCAGGGAGAGAAACATCGCGATGCCGATGAACCAGCCGACGTTGCTCGGCAGATCGTGCGTGAAGGCGAGTGCGACATGGCCGACGCCGAGGCCGATCATCGAGGGTACCGCGCTCCAGATGCGACCGAAGCGGTCCATGATCTGGCCGCTCGCGTAGAACAATACGAAGTCAATGCCGCCGGCGATACCGATGATGAGCGCCGTGTCGGGCGCACTGATGCCGATGCTGACCGCCCAGAGGGGCAGCATGACGGTTCGGCTGGCGCGCATCGCGCCCACGAGGGCGGCGCCGGTGCCGAGCCGCACGAGCACTCCCCGGTGGGCTCGGATGGTCTGAAAGAGGCCCCGTGCGGCGAGTGCTGCGGCATCCGTTTCGGCGGCCCCGGGCGGTGTGACGTCGGCCCGTGACGCGGATGCTGGCCCTTCCGGTACAGCCTGTTCCGGTGCACCGCGCTCGGGCACGGCCTGGTCCGGTACAGCGCGTTCCGGCACTGCCTGTTCCGGCACTGCCTGTTCCGGCACAGGGGGTTCCGGTATAGCCTGATCCGGCACTGCCTGTTCCGGTGCAGCGCGCTCGGGCACGGCCTGGTCCGGTACAGCGCGTTCCGGTGCAGCGCGTTCCGGTGCAGCGCGCTCCGGCACCGCGCGTTCCGACGCGTCGAGGTCACGGGTGGGGTCCGGGAGAATCACCAGCATCGCGACGGCGAGCACGCAGCAGACGATGAAAACCCAGAACGCGGCCTGGGTGCTGCCGGTGAGGTGGATCAGCGCGGCGGACAGGAACGGTCCCACGAACCAGCCGGCCCGAAACACGCCGCCGAGCGTCGACAGCGCACGGGCCCGGTAGACGAGGGGCACATAACTGGTCATGAAGGCGTGCCGGGCCAGGGCGAACACGGCCGTCGCGATGCCGATCAAAAAGATTCCCAGGCCGAGTACGAGCGGGTTGGGTGCTGTGAGGCAGATGATCACCGCGCCGATAGTGATGACGGAGGCCCAGATCATCGAGTTGCGTTCGCCGATGCGGGAGACGACCCAGCCGCTGGGAATGTCGCCGACCAGTTCGCCGAGCATGACCATGGCGGCGATCACCCCGGCGATGGCGAGCGTGGCGCCCAGGTCATTGGCGACCAGCGGAATGAGCGGAATGATCGCGCCCTCACCCACCGAGAACAGCAGAGTGGGTAAGAACGCCGTCAGGGCGATGGATCGCAGGTTGAGGGGGCGCTGGGCATTGCTCATCAGAACCGATGCTACGCCAGCCCGGTAGGCTGGGCGGAACATGATTGACTTGGATTTCTCAGTACAAATCGCCGCGCTGCGGACCACGTTTGGCGACATCCGTTCGGTGATCGACATTGATCGACTGCGCGCGGACATCGACGACCTCAGCGGTGAGGCCGGAATGCCCGATTTATGGGACGACACCGAGCACGCGCAGAAGGTGACGAGCGACCTCAGCCACCGGCAGGCGCAGCTGGCGCGCATCGAGAGCATCACGACGCGACTCGATGATCTCGAGACTCTCGTGGAGATGGCCAACGACGGCCAGGGCGACCAGGAACTGGCTGATGAAGCCACCGTCGAACTCGCCAGCCTGCAGAAACTGCTCGGTGATCTCGAGGTGCAGACCCTGCTCAACGGCGAATTCGATGAACGTAACGCCGTCATCACCATTCGCGCGGGTGCTGGAGGAGTGGACGCCGCCGACTTCGCCGAGATGCTGCTGCGCATGTACCTGCGCTACGCCGAACAGCACGACTTTCGCACCACCGTGCTCGACATCAGCTACGCCGAAGAGGCCGGCATCAAGAGCGCCACCTTCGAGGTCGACGCCGCCTACGCCTTTGGCACGCTCAGCGTCGAGGCCGGCACACACCGCCTGGTGCGCATGAGCCCGTTCAACTCGGCCGGCAAACGCCAGACCTCCTTCGCCGCGGTCGAGGTCGTGCCGCTGATCGAACAAACCGAGTCGATCGACGTGCCCGACGGCGACATCCGCGTCGACGTCTTCCGTTCCAGTGGCCCCGGCGGCCAGTCCGTCAACACCACCGACTCCGCCGTGCGCATCACCCACCTGCCCACTGGCACGGTGGTGAGCTGCCAGAACGAGAAAAGCCAGATTCAGAACCGCGCGGCCGCCATGCGCGTATTGCAGTCGCGACTGTTGGTGCTCGAGCGCGAGAAAGAAGCGGCCACCAAGAAAGAACTGGCCGGCAACATCACGGCCAGCTGGGGTGACCAGATGCGCAGCTACGTGCTCGCGCCCTACCAAATGGTCAAGGACCTGCGCACCGAGTATGAGGTGAACAACCCGGGCAACGTCTTCGACGGTGACCTGGACGGATTCATTTCGGCCGGCATCCGCTGGCGCAAGAAGGCTCCTGAAGACTAAACGGATGCTGAGGCTTCGCCGCTGGCGGGTATGTCGCTGTTGGGAAAACGCCCGCGGATGCCTAGGCTCTAAGAGCTATGATCCGTTTTGATCACATAACCAAGAAGTACCCCGGCACCACTCGGCCGGCACTGAACTCGATCGACGTCGAGATTTTGCGAGGCGAATTCGTCTTTCTGGTCGGCGCCTCCGGATCGGGCAAATCGAGCTGCCTGCGGCTCGTGCTCAAGGAGGAAAAGCCGACCAGCGGCAGCATCCACGTGCTCGGCCAGGACTTGCGGTCGATCTCGAACCGCAAGGTGCCTTACTTTCGCCGCAACATGGGTGTGGTTTTTCAGGACTTTCGTCTGCTGCCGAACAAGACCGTCTTCGACAACGTCGCCTTCAGCCTGCAGGTCATCGGCAAGAGCCGCGGTTTCATTCAGGAAGCCGTGCCCGATACGCTCAAGATGGTCGGCCTGGCCGAAAAATCCCAGCGCCTCCCGCACGAACTTTCCGGTGGTGAGCAGCAGCGAGTGGCTATCGCCCGCGCCATCGTGAACAAGCCGCAGATTCTGCTGGCCGATGAGCCCACCGGAAACCTCGACCCCACCACGAGTGCCGAGATCATGTCGTTGCTCGCGAGCATCAATGCCAGTGGCACCACCGTCATCATGGCCACCCACGAAGCTGGCATCGTCGACCAGATGCAGCGCCGAGTGATCGAGCTCGTGCACGGTGAGATCGTGCGTGACGAGCGCCAGGGCGGCTACGCCACCGCCTCCATTCCCACCATCGTGCAGGCGTCAACGGCGGATGCCCCCACCAGCGAGCCGGCGCCCGTCGCCTACGCCCGGCCCGCCGCTGCGCCGGAACCCTCGTTGACGCATCCTTCTGCGCCGGTTCCCGAAACCTCCGTGTCGTTGCACCAGGCCGCGGCGGCGGCTGTTGCCGCAGCGTCGGCCGTGGCGCCAGCGCCGATCGCTGCACCTCCCGTCCAAGCCCCAACTGTCGATGCTCCTGCTGTCGATGCCCCCGCTGTCGACGGCGTCCTCGCTACACCGGTGCCGCCGATGACACGCCCGGTGCTGCCGGTCGCCCAAAACGATGACCCGGAGCAACTCACTCTCGCCGAGAAACTCGGGCTGCGGGCGCCGGGGGAGAAACCCGATCAAACGGGCGAACAGAACGTGGGGCCGACCCGATGAGGCTCGGTCTGGTGCTGTCCGAGGCCGCGAATGGTCTTCGGCGCAATGCGTCCATGGTCGTCTCCGTCGTGCTCGTGACCTTCATCTCGCTCACCTTCGTCGGCGCGGCCATTCTCATGCAGATGCAGATCGGCCAGATGAAGAACTTCTGGTACGACAAGGCGCAGGTCGGCATCTACATGTGCTCCGATATTTCGCCGGGTGAAACCTGCACCGGCGGCGACGCGTCACCGGAGCAGATCGCCGCCGTCGAAGCCCAGCTGACCTCACCGACCCTGACGTCCTTCATCGACAATTATTACTTCGAGACGCACGAGCAGGCCTTCGAGAACTTCAAGAAGCAGTTCGCCGGCAACCCGGTCGCCGACTATGTCACGGCCGACCAGCTCAACCAGACGTTCTGGGTGAACCTGAAAGACCCGTCCCAGTCCGCGGTGCTGGTGGAGAGCCTGTCGGGGGTCGCCGGCGTTGAGAATGTCGCTGACCAGCGCAAATACCTCGACCAGATCTTCTCCGTGCTCAATGTGGCGAGCTACACGGCCATCGGCATCGCCGGGTTGATGCTGATTGCGGCGGCGCTTCTGATCGCCACCACCATCCGTTTGTCGGCGTTCTCCAGGCGACGGGAACTGGGCATCATGCGATTGGTGGGCGCGAGCAACCGGTTCATCCAGACGCCGTTCATTCTGGAAGGCGTCTTCGCGGCGCTGCTCGGCTCGCTGCTGGCCGGCGGCGCGATCGTTGCGCTCGTGTACTTCTTCGTGCAGGGCTACCTCGGCGCGAGGCTCACCGGATTCGCCCTGATCGGCATGGACGATGCCCTCGTTGTGGTGCCCATTTTGCTCGTGGTCGGTGCGGTGCTCGCCGCGTTCTCCGCCAACTTCGCCATCACTCGCTACCTCAAGGTCTAACCCATAAGCGGATGCCGGGCACGGCAGGGTTCCGCTAGACTGGTGGGCTGTCTGCCGAACGGCCGACGGCATCCGCTTGAAGAAAAGAATCGAGGTGAACACATGCCCAGGGAACGTGGAGAGAAGGTCGTGGCGACCAACCGCAAGGCCCGACATGACTACCTCATCAGTGACACCTACGAGGCCGGGATGGTCTTGAGCGGCACCGAGGTCAAGTCGCTCCGCGCCGGTCGGGCGACCCTGGTCGACGGCTATGCCTTCATCGAGGGCGGCGAGGCCTGGCTTGATGCGGTGCATATTCCGGAATACTCCGGTGGATCGTGGACCAACCACCCCCCGCGTCGCAAGCGCAAACTCCTGCTGCATAAGAAGGAGATCGTGAAGATCAGCCACAAGACCAAAGAGGGCGGCTACACGCTCATTCCGCTGCGCATCTATTTTGCGGACGGTCGGGCGAAGGTCGAAATTGCGGTGGCCAAGGGCAAAAAAGAGTACGACAAGCGCCAGACGTTGCGGGAACGCACCGACAAGCGCGAATCGGATCGCGCGATGTCGGCGCAGCGCCACCTCGGCGATTAGCCAGCTTCTGTAGTAGTATGGGAGGCTGCACCGAAGCGTGCAGATTGGTAATTCAACAGCGTGTGACACGAACCCATCGCCGGCCACGGTGTTGATTAAGACACCGGGCGCGATGCGTATGGGGATGATCGGTTTCGACATTGTTTGCGCAATTGTGAGAAGCGGGTCGAGGATGCAGGGTTATCTCGTAAACGATCTCTGCAAAACAATAAGTGCCAAATCAAACCGCACTGACTTCGCTCTCGCTGCCTAAGCGAAAGCACTAAAGAAGTCCGCCAGACCGGGAATGCTCTCTACCCGGATCCTGACGCCATTTAGAGAGCTTGCTTCTACATTGAGCCACGGGGCGTAGAGGGACTTAAACGAAGGCTGGGCCTGTCGGAGTAGATGCCAGTGGCAAATTCCGGGGCCGAGAAAGCGACTTCACTGGATACACCCGTAGAAGGCATATGACCACAGCAGTGGACCGGGGTTCAATTCCCCGCATCTCCACCATCGGTTCTGTCACACGCTGTTGAGTTTTTTCTCACACCTGGCCGCCCCACTGGGCGGCTAGTTGTGGTTAACCGGATGCGGCTGTCAGCGCAGGCGCAGGCCGATCGCGGTGCGGATGGCGTCGCGCTGGCCGCCGGAGTGCACGATGTCGTCTCCGTGAACAGTGAGCTGGCTGGCATGAAAGCGCAGGGCAGCCACGAGATTGGCGTGCTCGGCGTCGAGGTCGAACCACTCGGCATCCGCTGCGGGGGCATCGAGAATCTCGGCGTAGCGGACCGCGAGGCTGCGGCTGGCGGCGAGGGCGGCGTCGTGGACGCGCACGTGGTCGGGATGACCGTAGCCGCCGGTCGCGTCGTAGCTGATGACGAGGCTCGGTCGCACGTATTGCAGCACGGCCACGAGGTCGTTGATGACCTCGGCGAGCGGCGCACGAGCGAGCGCATCCGCTTCGGAATCTGCGGCTGGACCGGCCAGGCCGGGGCGGATCCACTCCATGCCGGAGTCCCGGTAGCGGCGCGCGGGCAGCCCGGGCGCGCGGGCCGGTATTTCACCGAGCCAGAAGCCCTCGTCGACGCCGAGGGCGCGGGCGGCGCGCTCGAGTTCCCGCTCGCGCTCCTTAGCCAGGGCGGGGGTTCCGGCGAGCACTGAGAGCGGTCCAGCGACGACCTCTCCGCGCTCACCGCGCGTTGCAGTGACCAGGCTGACTCGGATGTTGCGGCTCGCGAGATGGGCGATGAGACTGCCCGTGCTGATGGTCTCGTCGTCGGGGTGCGCGTGCACGAACAGCACGGAGGTGACGGAGTCGAGCAGGCTCATGCCTCGATCAACTTCTGGCCGCCGGGGGCTGATTGATCGGCCGGCGGGTCGGGGTCGACGAGGTCGTCGTGGTGGATGGAATCGATGAGGGTATGCAGCGGCTTCCCGCTGCCGCCCCACTGCAGCGAGATGATCTCGGCGGCGATCGAGACCGCGGTCTCCTCGGGGGTGCGCGAGCCGAGGTCGAGGCCGATCGGGCTGCGCAGCCGGGCCAGCTCGGCATCGGTCACCCCCACCGCGCGCAGGCGCTCCAGGCGGTCAGCATGGGTACGCCGCGACCCCATCGCGCCGATGTAGGCCACCGGTGGGCCGTGCAGGGCCGCTTCGAGCAAGGGAACGTCGAATTTGGGGTCGTGGGTCAGTACGCAGATCACCGTGCGGGGATCGATGAATCCACCGGCGATCTGTTCGCGCAGGTAGCGGTCGGGCCAGCTCACCACGACCTCGTCGACGCCGGGAAACCGGGCGGCCGTCGCGAACACGCCGCGAGCATCGCAGACCGTGACCCGGTAACCGAGAAAAGTGCCGAGCCGGGCCAGGGCGGTGGCGAAGTCGATCGCCCCGAAGACCAGCAAGCGCGGCCGGGGTGCATAGCTTGCGAAGAACACACGCAGGCCCTCGCCCCGCCTTTCGCCGTCTGGACCGTAGGTCAGGGTGGTGTTGCGACCGGCGGCGAGCAGACCCTGGGTGTCGTCACCGATGGCGTGGTTGGCGCGGTCAGAGCCCAGGTCGCCCGCAAATCCGTGCGGCCGCACCACGAGGTGGCGGCCGATCCAGCCGGCATCCGGATGTTCGATCACGGTGGCCACGCCTACCGGGCGCCCGGCAGCCATGTCGTTGTGCACGCCATCGAGCAAGGCAAAGGTGGCGCGGGAGACGGGTTCGATGAAGACGTCGAGGATGCCTCCGCACGTGAGCCCCACGGCGAAGGCGTCGTCGTCGCTGATGCCGTAGCGCACGAGCACCGGCACGCCGTCCTTGGCCACCTGGGTGGCCAGTTCATAGACGGCTCCCTCGACGCAGCCGCCCGAGACCGATCCGGCCACGGTACCGTCGGCGCTGACCAGCATCGAGGCGCCGGGCGGGCGCGGCGCGGACTGGAAGGTTCGCACGACCGTGGCGAGGCCCGCGGTGGCACCGCTCTGCCAGCCGGTGAGGAGGGTATCCAAAACCTCGCGCATGTCGGTATCCCTTCGGTCGGTGAGTCAGTGGCCGGACGCGCGCCGACCAATTCGGTATGCGATAAACGCTACCGTGGCCAGCAGGCCCACGAGTTTCACCGGGTCACTGAGCTGGTCGGTGATGACGCCCCTGACCAGGCTCATCGCGTCGAGGCTCGGCGCGGCGGTAGGTACAGACCGGTGCGGCGCGGTCTGAAGCTCGCCGGAGGGCGCGACGCGCGGCGGGACCGGGCTCGCCGACGGGGTCGCCCGCTCGGGGGCATCCGCTGCAACGTTGGGGAGCCTGTCGGCAGCCGGGTCGTCGACGTTCTTGCCAAGACCAGACACAGCATCGGGGCCACCATCTGTGATCAAATCTTGCAGGTTGCCGGCGAACAGGGTCATCATCTGCTCGGTGACGCTGCTGATGACGCCCTTGCCCATGGCAGCCGCCTTACCCGACAGCGACAGATCGGCGCTGACCGTGCCCCGGGTGACGCCGTCGGTTTCGACCAGTACGAGCGTGACCGTGGCCTGGGCGGTACCCTGACCGCGGGTCTCCTGCGCCTTGCCGGAGAAGACAGCGCGGAGGCCCTCGGCGTCGCGTTCGTCGACGTTCATCTGGCCGCGGTACTGCATGGTCACCGGGCCGAGCTTGACCTTCATGCCGACCTGGTAATTGTCGTCGGAGAGCTTGTTCAGAATCTGCGCGCCCGGCACACAGCCGGCGACGCGTTCGAAGTCCATCAGGGTGTTCCACACCGTGTCGACGGGGGCGATGACGGTGAAGGTACTGTCGAGTTGCATCAGGGTGTCCTCTGCTGGATGGTTACGGATGGTCGAGCGGATGCCGACGGGTCGCCGCGAATGGCGGCCGCCACCTCGACGAGGGCCGCGTAGTTGTGCCCGCTGACAAACGCGTCGCAGTAGGGCAGGGCGGCGGCCATACCGCCGACGAGCGGCCGGAAGTCGGCGGCGGCTTTGCGCGGATTCACCCAGACAATGCGATGCGCGAGCCGGCGCAGTCGTGCCATCTGGGCGTCGACGTCGGCCGGGTCGTCCTGTGCCCATCCGTCGGAGAACAGCACGACCACCGCGCCGCGAGCCAGGCCGCGCCGCCCGAAGTCGTCGATGAACCGGCGGATACTGGCCGCCAGCCGGGTGCCGCCGGCCCAGTCGGTCACGGTGGCGGACGCCTGCGCGAGCGCCTGGTCCGGGTCGCGTACGGCCAGCTGGCGGGTCAGCCGGGTGAGACGCGTTGAGAACACGAACGCTTCGGCCCGGGCGCCGGACGCCGCACCCTGCAGCAGCGACAGGAAGACCCTCGTGTACGGTTCCATCGAGCCCGACACGTCGCAGAGCAGCACCAGCCGGCGCGGCTTCGGGCGGCGGCGGGCGTAGTGCAGGGTGATCGGGTCGCCGCCGGTGCCCTGCGCGGCCCGCACGGTGCGGGCCACATCGAGCCGGTCGCGGCTGTGCGGCGACGGATGGGTCCGGCGGCTCAGCCGCGTCGGCGTCGACAGTACGATGCGGGCGACGAGCCGGCGCAGGCGGGCCAGTTCCTCGGGGTCGAGGTCGGCGAACGCGATCTCGTGCAAGTGCTCGTCGTTGGCGGCCATGGCAAGGATCGCGTCGCGCTCGGGACCGTCGCCGTCGCCCGAGTCGTCGAAACCGGGCAACGGAGCCGGCGGGCGAGCTTCTGGCTGCAATTGGGGGGCAGTGACCGGGCGGTTGGTTGGCGGGGCAGCTTTCGTGCGCATCTCGGAGCCGATCGCCGGGGGAGCGTTCGGGTCACCGCGTGCTTCGGCCGGGTCGAGCCGGCCGTCGAACACGGCGCTGAACACCGCGTCGAAGCGGGCAAGATGCTGGTGCCGGGAGACGAACACGATCCGGCACGCCCAGTACAGGGCGGCCCGGTCGGTCGGCGGGACCAGCCGCAGCGCCTCGGCCAGTCGGGCCGCGCGGTCCGGCGATACCGGCAGACCGGCCCGGTGCAGGGCCGTGCTGAAGCCGGCGGCGAGGGCGGCCGCTTCGATCGGTCGATAAAGACCGCGGTCATCCATGCGCGGCCTCCGCCACCCAGCCACCGCCGCGGGCAGCAGCGAGATCCAGGTCGTCCCGGTTCTTGAGCACGGAGCCCCAGGTCTGCTCGACCGCGTGGCCGCTGATCTGCGCGATGCCGAGCACTCCGAGGGCGCTGACCCAGTCGATGGCCTCGGCGATACCCGGCGGCTTCACGAGGTCGAGCGATCGCAACCGGGTGATCGCCGCCGCGGCCTCGGTCGCGAGTGCCTGCGAGCTGCTCGGCACCCGGCGGCGCACGATCTGCGCGATCCGCTCCGGTTCCGGGTAGTCGATCCAGTGATACAGGCAGCGCCGGGTGAGGGCGTCGTGCAGGTCGCGGGTGCGATTGCTCGTCAGAATCACGATCGGCGGATGCTCCGCCGTGACGGTTCCGAGCTCGGGAATGGTGACCGCCGCCTCGGCCAGCAGCTCAAAGGTGAAGGCTTCGAATTCGGCGTCGGCCCGGTCGATCTCGTCGAGCAACAGAACGGCCGGACGCGGGCCGGCGTGTTCGATGGCCCGCAACAGCGGGCGACGCAGCAGATAGTCGCGCCCGAACAGCTCCGTTTCGGCCAGTTCCACCCCACGCGCTTCGGCCAGGCGAATGCCGAGCAGTTGCCGCGGATAGTTCCACTCGTAGAGTGCCTCTCCAGCGCTGATTCCCTCGTAGCACTGCAATCGAAACAGTTCGGTATCGAGCAGCCGTGCGAGCGCCTTGGCGATCTCGGTCTTGCCCACCCCGGGTTCACCCTCGAGCAGGAGCGGCTGCTGCATGCGCACGGCTAGGAATACGGCGGTCGCGAGGCCCTCATCGGCGAGGTAGTCCTCGGCATCGAGGGCACGCTGCAGCGCGCCGACGGACGGCACCAACTCGGGCACGGTCACCATCACCATCGCCGGCACCGGGCAACCGGGCCCCTAGCGCGCGGTTGCATACTGCTCCGGATGTCCGACAAACGCCGTGCGGCAGCCCGCCGCGCAGAAGTACACGGTCGTGCCGTTGTGCTGCACCTGCAGCGACGTGGGCAGCGCGGCCACCGTCATGCCGCAGACGGGGTCGATCGCGATCGCGTCCACTGCCGTCGCCGTCTCAACCACCTCCGCGGCTTGCGGTTGCCCGTGCCCGGCCCGGTCCTGCACCAGCTGCGCGAAAATCGACACCGCGATCTCCCCGGGGGTGCGCGCCCCGAGGTCGAGGCCCGCTGGGCTGAACACACACGCGCGCTGCTCGGGCGACACGTCAAGCGAGGCGAGCACGGCAGCGCCGCGCTTGGGGCTCGCCACGAGCGCCACATAGGGCACTCCGGCGGCGAGGGCGGCGAGCAGGGCGGGCTCCTCATCCCGGCCGTGCGAGGCGACGATCAGGGCGGCGTCGCCGACCTGCGGGGCGGCGGAGGCGCCATCCGTTTGGATGAGGTCGAAGCCGACGAGCGGTGCCAGGGCGGCGAGAGCCTCGGCATCGGGCGTCGAGCCGACGATGATCATTCGGGGCAGCGGAAGGTGCGGCTCAAGAAAGATCTCGATCGCCCCGCCACTCACACAGGGGTTGGAGACCTCGACCGCGCCGTCTCGCACGGTGCTCGACGGCACGCCGGCGACGACCTTGAGCAGCAGCGGCTGCCGGCTCGCGAGTACCTGCAGGCTGTACAGGCGAACGGATGCCTCCACGCACGTTCCTCCGACAAAACCCTCGATCTCGCCGGTCGCACGAACGAGCGCCGTGTCTCCGGCGTGCGCGCTCGTCGGGCGCTGGGCGCGCACGACGGTCGCGTGCACGAACGCTTCGCGGCGCTCGATGAGCTCTTGCGCGCGGGTCGGGTGGGCAACGGGCATGCTACACCGGCGGTCTCGTGCGGCCTTGCATGGCCTCCCACACCCGGGCGGGGGTGCAGGGCATATCCATGTGCACGACCCCGAACGGGGCGAGGGCATCGACGACGGCGTTGACGACGGCCGGCGGTGACCCGACCGTGGCAGATTCGCCCACGCCCTTCGCCCCGATCGGGTGGTGCGGCGACGGGGTCACGGTGAAGCCGGTCTCCCAGTCGGGCACCTCCATGGCGGTGGGGATGAGGTAGTCCATGAACGAGCCGCCGAGGCAGTTGCCCTCGTCGTCGAACTCGATGATCTCCATGAGTGCCATGCCGACACCGTCGGTGAGGCCACCATGAATCTGGCCCTCGATGATCATCGGGTTGATGCGGGTGCCGCAGTCGTCGACGGCGATGAAGCGGCGCACCGTGACATGACCGGTACCCGGGTCGATGTCGACGACGCAGATATAGGCGCCGAACGGAAACGTCAGGTTGGGCGGATCATAGGTGACCTCGGCGTCGAGATTGCCGTCGATACCCTCGGGCAGCGCGACCGTGCCGTGGGCGCCCATCGCGATCTCGGCCATGGTCTTGCCCACGCTCGGATCGCCCTTGACGAACCAGCGGCCCTTCTCCCACTCGAGGTCTTCCGGCCGGGTCTCGAGCATGGCCGCGGCGATGAACCGGGCCTTCTCCCGCACCTTGCGGGCGACGAGCGCCACGGCGGCGCCGCTGACCGGAGTGGACCGGCTGCCATAGGTACCGAGGCCGAACGGCGTCTGGTCGGTGTCTCCGTGCACCACATCGATGTCTTCCGGCGGGATGCCGATCTCCTCCGCCACGATCTGCGCGAACGTCGTTTCGTGGCCCTGACCCTGGCTTTGCACCGAGATGCGCACGACGGCCTTGCCGGTGGGGTGGATGCGCAGTTCGGCGCCGTCCGCCATCCCGAGGCCGAGTATGTCCATGTCCTTGCGCGGGCCGGCACCGACCGTTTCGGTGAAGAACGAGATGCCGATGCCCATGAGCTCACCGCGTTCGCGTTTCTCTTTCTGTTCGCGGCGCAGTTCGTCGTAGCCGGCCATCTTCATCGACAGCCGCATGGTGGGTTCGTAATCACCCGAGTCGTACTCCCAGCCGGTCTTGTTGGCGTAGGGAAACTGCTCCTTCTTGATGAAATTCTTCAGGCGCAACTCGGCTGGGTCCATGTCGAGCTTGCGGGCCAGGATGTCGACCATCCGCTCCACCAGATAGACCGCCTCGGTGACCCGGAAGGAACACGCATAGGCCACCCCGCCCGGGGCCTTGTTGGTGTACACGCCCGTGACGGTGCAGTGCGCTGCGGCGAGGTCGTAGCTGCCGGTGAAGATGTGGAAGAACCCGGCTGGATATTTGGTGGGCTGGGCAGTGGCGTTGAACGCGCCGTGGTCGGCGAGTACGTTGGTGCGCAGGGCCAGGATCTTGCCGTCCTTGGTCGCCGCGATCTCGCCCTGCATGATGTAGTCGCGGGCGAACGAGGTGCTCATGAGGTTCTCGGAGCGGTCCTCGACCCATTTCACCGGTTTGCCGGTGACGATGGAGCCGACGACGGCGAGGATATAGCCCGGGTAGATTCCGACTTTGTTACCGAACCCGCCGCCGATGTCGGGGGAGACCACCCGAATCTTGTGCTCGGGAATGCCGGAGACCATCGCGAACAGGGTGCGGTGGGCGTGCGGCGCCTGCGTCGTCTCGTACAGGGTGAGACGGCCGTCGATGGGGTCGAAGTCGGCGACGGCGCCACAGGTTTCCATCGGCGCCGGGTGCACGCGCGGGTAGACGATCTCCTGCTTCACCACGACGTCGGCGCTCGCGAAGACGGCATCCGTTTCGGCTTTGTCGCCGGCTTCCCAGTCGAAGATGTGGTTGTCGGTGCGGCCCTCGAGGTCGTCGCGAATGACGGGAGCACCCGGATCCATCGCCTTGCGGGCGTCGACGACGGGCGGTAGCACGTCGTACTCGACCTGGATCAGTTCGAGGGCATCTCGGGCGGCGTAGCGGTCTTCGGCGACGACGAAAGCGACTTCCTGGCCCTGGAAGCGCACCTTGTCGGTGACCAGCACGGCCTGCACGTCCATCGAGAGGGTCGGAGCCCACGCCAAGCCGAGGGCCTGCAGGTCGGTACCGGTGATCACGGCGAGCACCTTGGGGTGCGCGAGCGCCTCGGTCGTATCGATCGAGACCAGCCGGGCGTGGGCGACGGGAGCGCGCAGAATGGCGCCGTGCAGCATGCCGGGTAGCACGATGTCGTCGACATAACGGCCCTTGCCGCGCACGAAACGCGGGTCTTCCTTGCGCTGCATGCGGCCGTGGCCGATGGGCCGATCGTGGTCGCCGGCGGCCGGGTTCGACGGGCGGTGCTCGAGAATGGTCATGCGTGCACCTCGTGCTCGGTTGATTCGGACGTGGTCGTTTCCGGGGCCGCACCGGCGGGATGCTCGGCGGCCCACTGGATCGACCGCACAATGGTGGCGTAGCCGGTGCAGCGGCAGATCTGCCCGGAGATGGCCTCGCGAATCTCCAGTGGTTCGGGGTGCGGGTTGTAGTCGAGCAGGGCGCGGGCGGTGAGCATCATGCCGGGAGTGCAGAAACCGCACTGCAGGCCGTGCTCCTCCATGAAGCCCTGCTGCACCGGGTCGAGGGTGGTGCCGTTGGCGAGCCCTTCCACGGTCGTGATGGTGTGCCCGTCAGCCATGGCAGCAAGCACGGTGCAGGATTTCACCGGCTGGCCGTCCATCAGTACCACGCAGGTGCCACAGTTGCTGGTGTCGCAGCCCCAGTGCGTTCCGGTGAGCCGCAGGTCGTCGCGAATGAAGTGTACGAGCAGCACGCGCGGTTCGATTTCGCGGGTGACGTCGGTGCCGTTTATGGTCATGCTGATCTGCATCGGGCTCAACTCCTAAATCGTGATGTCGGAAACGGATGCCGCGGCGCGGCTGCACGCGACCCGCAGCACACGGCGGGTCAGTTCGTCGGCGAGGTGCCGCTTGTAATCGATCGGTCCGCGTTGGTCGGCGAGGGGGTCGCAGGCGAGTGCCGCCAGACGCCCCGCTTCGACGAAGAGCGTTTCAGCGGGTGTCTGTCCGACGAGTACCGCTTCAACCTCGGTCACGTTACGCTCGAGTCCGACCGCGGTGAGGCCGACGGCCACCTCGCTGATGGTGCCGTCGGCGCCGAGCGTCACGCTCGCGCCGGCCGCGGTGACAGCCCAGTCTCCGACGCGCCGCTCGACCTTTTCGTAGGCGCTGCTGGAGCCGGCCCGAATGGGAACGCGCACCTCGATGAGCAGTTCGTTCTGGGCGACGGCGGTCTCGTACGGGCCGCGGTGGAACTCGGCCATCGACAGCATCCGCTCCCCGGCCGGTCCGCGCACGACGGCCACCGCTTCGAGAACGTGGCACACCGTGGAGAGGTCTTCGGCCGGGTCGGCTTGGCAGAGCGAGCCGCCGATGGTGCCGCGGTTGCGCACGATCGGGTCGGCGATGACGCGTTCGGCGTCACAGATGATGGGGAACAGGCGCCGCACGTCGCCGGATTGGAGCAGGGTCGTGTGCCTGGTCATCGCGCCGATGCGTAGTACCGGACCATCGACCAGCAGGTAGTCCAGCTCGTAGAGGTCGTTGATGTCGATGAGCCAGTCGGGCCGGGCCAGGCGCAGCTTCATCATGGGAAGCAGGCTGTGTCCGCCGGCGACCACCCGGGATTCGGCCCCGTGGCGATCAAGCAGGGCGAGGGCATTGTCAACCGAACTGGCACGAACGTAATCGAACGGAGCCGGAATCTGCACGGGCTTCTCCTCACTGAGAAGTTTCCACGGCACCGCGCGTCGTTGCGCGACACTGTCGTGCCTCAGCTTGCTCCCCGCGACCGTGGCTGTCAACGTCGACCAGAGCACAAGCAGGAGTTGGGCGCCGCCACTTTCGTATTTCGCGCGGTGCATGAGCGAGTCCTGCACCATGATGGTTTCGGGAGAGGAAAGGCATGGCTGCGAAGTGGCTGCGGAGGTGGGTGCCGGGGATCGACACGGCGCTTGGCTACCGGCGTTCCTGGCTACTGCCCGACCTGCGTGCGGGCGTCGTTCTGACTGCTCTGCTCATACCGGTCGGCATCGGCTACGCCGAGGTGGCGGGGCTACCGCCGGCATCGGGCCTGTACGCCACGATCATTCCCCTGGCCGCTTACGCCGTCTTCGGGCCGTCGCGCATTCTCGTGCTTGGCCCCGACTCGGCACTGGCGCCGATCATCGCAGCCGCGATCGTGCCTCTCGCCCTTGGTGATGATACGCGCGCGGTCGCCCTCGCCGGGCTCCTGGCCATCATGGTCGGATTGATTCTCGCGCTTGGTGGAATTCTGCGCCTCGGTTTCGTGACCGACCTGCTCTCCAAACCTATCCGCGTCGGCTACCTCAACGCTCTCGCCCTGCTGGTCATCGTGTCGCAGCTGCCCACCCTTTTCGGTTTCTCCATCGAAGCGGACTCGGCGCTGCGCGATGCGATCGGGATCTTCGCCGGAATCACCGGCGGGCAGGTGAACCTGACTGCGACGCTCTTCGGCCTTGGTTCGCTGGCCGTCATTATCGTCCTGTCGTGGCGCAGGACCCGGATTCCGGGTGTGCTCGCGGCCGTCGTACTCGCGACGGCAGTGACCGCAGTCTTCGGGCTGAAGGATGCCCTGCCTGTTGTCGGTGCGCTTCCCCAGGGGCTCCCCGCACCCGCGCTCGGCGGGTTGCAGTGGGCGGATGCGGCGGCTTTAGTGGCTCCGGCACTGGGTATCGCGCTCATCGCCTTTGCCGACACCGCCGTGCTTTCGCGATCGTTTGCTGCCCGCCGCGGAGAGAATGTCAACGGTAGCCAGGAAATGAGGGCGATCGGCGCGTCGAACATCGCGAGCGGACTGCTCGGTGGATTCCCCGTCTCGGGGTCGTCCTCGCGCACCCCCGTCGCCGAGAAGGCGGGGGCTCGCTCCCAGCTCACCGGAGTCGTTGGTGCTGCCCTCGTTCTGGCCTTCATGCTATTCGCGCCCGGTCTCACGGATTTTCTGCCCTCGGCGGCGATCGCTGCGGTCGTCATCGTCGCCGCGGCCGGGCTCGTCGATGTGAACGGGTTCATCGCGCTCGTGCGCATGAACAAAATCGATGCAACGCTCTCACTCGCGGCCTTTCTCGGGGTGCTGGTGGTCGGCGTGATCGAGGGTATCGTCGTGGCAATCGTTCTCTCGCTCGGCGCATTCGTCAGCCAGGCCTGGCGGCCCTACCGGGCCGAGCTCGGTCGGATCCGCGGTCTGCGCGGCTACCACGACCTGTCGCGGCATCCGGAGGGCGAACGGCTGCCCGGCCTCGTCATCGTTCGCTTCGATGCGCCACTCTTCTTCGCCAACGGGGGGATCTTCGACGACTATGTGCGAGCCACGGTCGCGGCTGCCGGTAGCGGCATACACACGGTCATCCTCGCGGCGGAGCCCATCACCGATATCGACACGACCGCTGTGGAGGAACTGCTCGAACTCGACGATTTTCTGGCTTCTCGCGGCATCACGCTGGTCTTTGCCGAGATGAAAGGCCCGGTGAAAGACCACCTGCGTGATTACGGATTGAGCGGGCGGTTTCCTCCAGAGCGGTTCGCGGTCACCGTCGGGGAGGCGGTCGATGCGGCTACCGGAACACTCCGCGGCGATCTCGACAGCACCGAGTGGGACACGGACGTCTGACGAGGACGTCCCGACCCCCCAGCCACCACAGCCGTGTCGCCCCCGGTGCATCATGCAGCGTAGCGTAGCGTAGCCCGGCGCGGCCCCCAGGTATACGCGGCACGCTGGAGCTGAACTGTCAGGGGCGGTTTGTCCAGGCCTTCCAGAAGAGGGCCTCGGCATCGGCTGCTTTCTGCTGTTCCTGGGCGTGCAGGCGGCCGTAACTGAAGGTGTTCTCGCCGCGAAGGTAGGCGTCGACCCCGCCGCGGCGCAGCAGGCGCTCACGGGCGATGACGCTGTCGTGCTGGTCACCGAGCATGGTCTGCAGTTTCTGGGCGAATCTGCTCACCCGCGCGGCACGCTTCGGGTTGAGCGGATGCGCCGTCTCGGCCGCGTAGCGCAGCCTCTTGGCGCGCTTGCGCACCTCGTGCAGAGCGAGGTCACGTTCTTGCCCCGGCACGGTCTCGGCTGCGCGGCGCACGGCGCGGCGCAGTCTCTTCCACTCCTTCGCGACCAGGGCGGGCGCGACCACGCGGGCATCTTGGTCGGCCGTAGCCGTGAACGGCGGCGTGGCGACGAGGGCATCGAGGGCGTCGAGCAACCGAAAGTAGCGGTGGGTATTGAGGGCGGTGACGAGCGTGTGCCCGGCGGTATCGGCATCCGTTTCAGAGCGAGTCTCGAGGCGCGCCCGAATCGGGCCGAGGAGCAGAACCGGGGGCTCGCGGTCGAGTAGGCCGGTGAGGCGGCGTTGCAGCACCTCTTCGTCGCGGGATCCGCCGAGCACGGCAGCGAGCCAGCCGAGTTCGGTGCGGAGGTGTTGCACGACGGTCGGATCGACGAGGGATCGGTAGGTGGCCAACACCGAACGCAGCCGGCGCAAGGCGACGCGCATCGCGTGCACAGAGCTGGTCGCGTGCTGGCGAACCTGCGGGTCCTGCGCGCGAATGACGCTGATCTGCTCGCTTAGGCTGGCCACTAAGACGTTCCCGGCCGGTCCGGTGGGCGTCGGGCCCCGCCGATCCTGGGGCGGTTCTGCCGGCAACCGGTCGCCGAGCGTACGCCCTAGTTTCGACGCGTGCCGTGACACGAGGATGCCGGCGGCCGCGAGCACAGCCTGCCCCGCGTCGAGCATGTCCTCCGGTCCGTCGACAAGTTCGATCTCCCATTCGCGCCACGCCGCGTTGGCCGGTTGGTCGATAAGTCGATCGGCGCGCACCCGATCGTCGCACAGCACGGCGAGGGTTTCGCCGCCCGCACCGATCAGGGCATGCACGTCGCGGGTGGTGCGAAGGCGTGCAACGGGAACGAGCGGTGCGTCCCGCACGTAGAACCGCACGAGTTGCGTGAGCGACTCGGGTACGACATCCGCTTTGCTCTGCCCCTCCCCGCCGAGGGGCGCGTGAATCTCGCGGCGACGGCCAGCGGCCTCTGGCAGTTTCAGGTGCCATCCGGCGTCGTCGCCGCCGGTACGCCGGCGCAGCGTGATGTGCGCGGCGCTGAGTACGAGATCGTTCGTATCGAAATAGACGGCCTCGAGATCGAAGGTCACCGGTTTCGCGACGGCCTGCACGCCGGGCAGATCGTCCAGCCGCGGCAACGGGGTCAGTTCGTCGACGTCAAATTTGCGTTCAATCTCGATACCACCGTTAGCGTCCACGATTCAGCCTAGCGCGGGCGTGCCGGGCCAAGCCGAACCGTGCTGCGCCCGGGAAGCCGGGTCAGGCGTTGGCAAGCCACAGGTCAGGGCCGAAGATCTCGTAGTGGATGCGATCGGCCGGCACGCCGGACTGCAGCGCCTGCGCGCGCAGGCTGCGCATGAAGGGGAGCGGACCGCAGAGATAGACCGAAGCATCCTCCGGGATCGTCACGTTCTCCAGCGACATGAAGCCCTCGTGGTGGCCCGCGCTCGGGATCTCCAGCCAGAGCTCGAGTTCGGCGGCCTCCAGTAGGGCGACGTCTTCGTTCATCTGGTCGCGCAGCGCCCAGCGTTCGAGGTTGCTCTCGGCGTGGAGTACGAGCACCTCACGCTTTGAGCCCGTGTCCACCAGGGAACGCAGGATGGAAGCGCTGGGCGTGCAGCCGATTCCGGCCGAGGCCAGGATCAGCGGGCCGGTGCCCGCATCGAGGGTGATATCGCCACAGGGCACAGAGAGGATGAGCGTGTCGCCGACCTGCACGTCGCGGTGCAGCACGGGGGAGACCTCGCCGTCGGCGTCGAGCTTGGTGGTGAAGACTCGCGTTGTGGCCGTGCCGGCCGAGAGGGAGTACTGGCGCACTTGGCGGATGCCGTCGGGCATGGTGGCGGTGACACTGACGTACTGGCCGGGCAGGGCGGGCGTCACGGGGGTGTCGTCGGCCGGTTCGAGGGTGAACGTGACGGCGTCCGTTCCAGCCGCTTCCTTCTTCACGACGGTCCAGGGGGCAAGTGGCTTGTCGCTGGCAAGTCCCGCGTAGAGGCCCTTCTCCATCTTGATCAGCGCGTGGGCCATCAGCCAGTAGACCTCGGTCCAGGCGGCGGCGATCTCGGCCGTGATGACGTCGCTGAGTTCGTCGGCGATGCCCTCGAACAGGTACTTGTAGACGATGTCATACTGCTCGGGCTGAATATCGAGGGAGACGTGCTTGTGGGCGATGCGGGAGAGCATGGCCTCCGGAGTGATGTCGGGGTTTTGCACCATGTGGGTTGCGAAGACAGCGATGCTGCCGGCAAGGGCCTGCTGCTGCGTGCCGTTCTTCTGGTTCGAGCGGCTGAACAACCCGTCGAACAATTCGGGGTGAGCGGTGAGCATGCGCTTGTAGAAGTTTCTCGCGATCTGGGGCATCCGCTCGCCGACCAGCGGCAGGGTGGCTTCGATGAGGGGGAGGGACTGGGCCGAAAGCATGAATACTCCTTCTATATGACCGACTCCCGTTTGTGGGCGTCTCCTACAAAAGTAGCATTTGATATGCCAATTAAACGGATGCTTTCTACAAGTCGTAGAAAGAAGGGACTTTAGTCCTACCGCAGCAATCCGAGTTCGACCAAAACCGGCCCGGCAGGTTTTCCGTGCGGGAGGCTGGCGATGACGAGGTCATCCAGCTCGCGGTAGAAGGCATCCCGAGCCCGGCGGAGGGCGGCGCGCAGGCCGCATCCGCTCAATAAGGGGCAGGGTCCGTCGGGCGAGTCGCAGGCGGCCAGGTCGGTGCGCGTATCGAGCTGGCGCAGCAGTGCCCCGACGGTGACCTCTCGGCCGAGCGGGCTGATGCGCACGCCGCCGCTTCGCCCTCGAATGGCCTCGACCAGGCCGAGCTCGCGCAGGCGCAACAGCGCCTTGGCCACGTGGTTGTAGGGGGTGTCGACCTCGGCGGCGACCACTCGCGAGGTGAAGGTCACAGTCTTCGGCGCCGCGCAGAGCAGCATGACGACGCGCAGGCACACGTCCGAAAAAGCGTTGATCCTCATGCCTTAACTGTAGATGCGCCCGTCCCTTTCGCCGAGATGAGAGAGAATGGGGCAAGTGAACACTGAGTCGGAGACACTGTTTGAGGTAATCCGCTTCGTGGACCTGGCCGGCGTGCTCGCCAACGCCATTCTCGGCGGGGTCGCCGCACGCACGGCCCGCCTCGACATCGTCGGTTTCGTGGTGCTGGCGATCATGAGCGGGCTTGGCGGCGGCATGATCCGCGACACCCTGCTGCAGCAGGGCAGCCCGGCGGCACTGCTCGACCCGGCCTATCTGATCTTTGCCATCCTCGGCGGGGTCATCGCCTTCTTCGTCACGTTCAACGGCCGGTGGACCCGACGGGTGCTGTTGCTGCTTGACGCGCTCGCCGTGGGGTGCTGGGCGGCGGTGGGTGTGCAGAAAGCGCTTGATGCCGGTCTCGGCTGGCTTTCGGCCATCCTGCTCGGCATGATCACCGCGGTCGGCGGCGGTATGGTGCGCGACATCATGCTGCTCAAGGTGCCGACGATCTTCGGCGGCAATACGCTCTATGCCACGAGCGCCCTGCTGGCGAGCGTCGAGATGGTGATTCTGAGCAAGCTCGGGTTCGTGGCGGTCGGTACCGGCGTGGCCATTCTCAGCGGCGCCGCGCTGTCGCTGCTGGCCAAACGCTACGGGTGGATTCTGCCGACCGGCTACGCGCTGCGTATTCCGGGGCCGATTCTGCTTCTGAACCCCCGGGTCTGGCGCCAGCGTCGGCTCGACGCGCGCAGGGCCCGCAACGGCATCTTCCCCGACGATCCGGGCGCGTCGGCCTGACCGTCACGGTGTCTGTGAGGGTGCCTGCTCCGGGTTCAGCACCGCGAGCGTCGCCGCGTGCAGCAGTGTGTTGGTGGCCAGGGCGCTGCCGTGCCAGGGGCCGGGCTGGCCATCGACCGAGGTGAACGTGCCGCCGGCCTCCTGCACGATCGGCGCGAGCGCGGCCATGTCGTAGGGCTGCAGGTCGAATTCCCCAGCCACGTCGAGGTGGCCTTCGGCGAGCAGCATGTACGACCACATGTCGCCGTAGGCGCGGGTGCGCCAGACCTGGCGGGACAGCGTGACGAGCTCGTCAAGGTGCCCGGCTTGATCCCACTGCTGGAGACTGCCGTAGCTGATGGATGCCTCGGCGAGGGTCTCGATGCCGGAGACGCGCAGGCGGGTGGGTGCGGCATCCGCCTGCCTCGTGTCGACGGACCAGGCGCCACTACCCGCTGCCGCCCACCAGCGTTTGCCGAGTGCCGGGGCGCTGACCACGCCGAGCACGGGAACGCCGTCGATGGCGAGGGCGATGAGGGTGGCCCAGATCGGGATACCGCGCAGGAACCCGGCGGTGCCGTCGATGGGGTCGATGATCCACTGGCGGGTGGTGGACCCGGCGGTACCGAACTCTTCGCCGAGGATGCCGTCGTCGGGGCGACGTTCGGCGAGCAGGTCGCGGATGGCGCGTTCGACCGCCTGGTCGGCATCCGTTACCGGTGTGCGGTCGGGTTTGGTCGTCACGACCAGGTCGAGCGCGGTGAAGCGGGCGCTGGAGATGGCGTCGGCGGCTTTAGCGAGGTCCAGCCCGAGCTGGAGGTCATCGGAGAGGGCGTAGATTCGCGGTTCGGTCACCCTCCCAAGGATAGTAATTTCGTGAGCGGATGCCGGTCACCGCCCCTGTTCGGCCTCGATTGGCATCGAGGCCTCTTGGGGTGTTAGGGTTACACGTTGCCGCGGGTCGTTTCGCTGCCGCACATGCACCTCTAGCTCAATTGGCAGAGCAACTGACTCTTAATCAGTGGGTTCCCGGTTCAAGTCCGGGGGGGTGCACACGTTTCAAGTAACGCCCGGTCAGACGTCAAATCTGACCGGGCGTTTTCTTGAATTCAGCTTGTTCGCCAGCGCTTCACCAGCGGTTTCGTTTCGGCGTGCCGGGGTTGTAATAGCTGACAGCGACCAGAGCCGCGATGCTCGCCTATTCGAGCGCTGCGCGCTGCACCGACGCGTCATGTTCGGTGTGTGCCGCATGAAGAAGTTCCATCAGTCCAGCCTTGTCTTTGGCCAACTTCTGATACTTCGGCCGGAGTGCGCGCAGGGATTCTTCCTCTTGAACCAGGGCCGAGTACACGCGGATGCGCTCGGTGTGGTCCTCGGTGTAGTCGAGGTCCAAATAATTGATTGCGTGGCGTCGGGCGTTGGCGATAACGGTCTGCGCCCGGCCGGCCGGGCTGAGCAGCGACGCGAGTACCGTGACCACGAGCACGCCGATGATGACGGTCAAAGAGAGAGGTGTACTGATTTCGAACACCGGTACCGGTTCACCGCCGTTGATGAATGGCAGGTTGTTCTCGTGCAGAGCATGGAGGATGAGCTTCACGCCAATAAAGGCGAGGATTGACGCAAGTCCGAAGGAGAGGTAGATCAGTCGGTCCAGCAGCCCGTCGAGCAGGAAGTACAGCTGTCGAAGGCCGAGAAGTGAGAATGCGGTCGCCGTGAACACAATGTAGACGTTCTGAGTCAGGCCGAAGATGGCGGGGATCGAATCGAGAGCGAACAATAGGTCGGTTCCAGCGATCGCGACCATGACGAGGAGCATCGGGGTCAGCGCTCGTTTGCCCTCGTGCACGGTGAAGAGCTTGTCTCCGTCGTAGTCCGGACTGGTGTGAAAAATTTTGCGCGCGATTCGCACCATGAAGTTTTCAGACGATCGGGACTCTGAACTCTCCGGTTTGAGCATGTTGCCCGCAGTCATCAACAGGATGATGCCGAAGAAATAGAACACCCAGGCGAATGAATTGATCAGCGCTGCGCCCAGGAAGATGAATCCGGTACGGGCGATAAGCGAAAAGGTGATGCCGAACAGCAATACCTTTTGTTGGTCTTCGCGCGGGACTCGAAAACTCGTCATGATGATGAGAAAGACAAAGAGATTGTCGACCGACAGCGCTTTTTCGGTGATGTAGCCAGCGAAATACTCCGCACCCGGGGTGGCACCGCCCACGATGAGAACGCCCAGCCCGAAGATGATGGCAATCCCCACGTACAGCGAGGACCAGATCGCTGCTTCCTTCAGGGTCGGCGCATGCGCCTTGCGTACGTGAAAGACGTAGTCGAAAGCAAGGAGCGCGACGATAGCCGCGACGGTCAAGATCCAAGCGAGGGGCGAAACATCCATTTTTGCTGCTTTCAGTCAATAACGGGCCGCATTCGGACGTCCAGGGAAGACGTTCTCTTCTCTGACGGTGGTACAGAGACTACGTGAGCCGGTCACTCAGGGCGACAGTTCGGGGAGGTCGTGTCGGGATTCATGCCGGGCGTCATCGACCGTTTCTTGAGGGGGCTGCCTGACGGGCGATTCGCTTCCTGGTTGTTCTTATGCGGAAGAACGGAGCCCGGCATCAGTTTCTCGAAAGCTCGCAGACCAGTAAATTCACGTCGATAGACTGGCTCACGTTCACCACTACTCAACCGCATCGACGCGGAAAGGTCTTCTATGCCCCGCACGGATTCGATCAACAGCATCTCGGGCGAGAGCACGAGAGTAGAGCCGGGTGTTGGCGCGGCCGCACCCCCTGATTGCGACGGAGAAGTGCTGCTGCAGCGCGATGGATCGCTCGCCCGCATCATCCTGAACCGGCCGCAGGCGCTCAACGCGCTGACGCACGGCATGATCCGCGCTATCGCCAAAGCCCTCACGGAGTGGGCCGACGATCCCGCCGTGCACACCGTTCTGCTTACCGGAAGCGGAGATCGTGCACTCTGCGCCGGCGGCGACATCGTCTCGATCTACCGTGACGCCCGCACCGCTTTCGGCGGTGACCCCGACGAGAACGCTCGATTCTGGGCAGACGAGTACACGCTCAACGCGCAGATCAAGCGGTACCCCAAACCATTCGTCGCCCTGATGGACCGCATCGTGCTCGGCGGGGGAGTCGGGCTCTCCGGTCACGCCTCCTACCGCGTCGTGACCGAACGCACCCGACTCGGTATGCCCGAGACCACCATCGGTTTCGTGCCCGACGTCGGCGGAAGCTACCTCTACTCGCGCATACCCGGTGAACTCGGCACCCACCTCGCCCTCACCGCTGCGACCATGACCGGCGCCGATGCGATCACGCTTGGCCTCGCCGACAGCTTCGTCGACTCGGCCCGGCTCGATTGTCTGGTCGACGCCCTCAAACGGATGTCCGCTGCCGACGCCATCGCCGAGCACGCCGCGACGGTCGTGCCCCCGGGGCCGCTCCTGGGCGAGAGACCTTGGATCGACGAGTGCTACGCCGGTGACGACCTGTCCGTGATTATCGACCGGTTGCAGAAATCATCCGTTGCGGCTGGCCGCGCAGCAGCCACCGCGATTCTGGCCAAGTCGCCGACCGCCGTCACGGTCACTCTGGAGTCGCTCCGCCGCGCGCGGAACCTCGGCACCCTTGAAGAGGTGCTCGAACAGGAATACCGGGTGTCCCTGCGCATGGTGGCCGGGCACGACGTGATCGAGGGGATTCGTGCGCAGGTCATCGACAAGGACCGCGCTCCCCGGTGGCAGCCGAGCACCCTTGACGCTGTCAGCGACACTGACGTGCACGCGCACTTTGCGCCGCTTGGTGACCGCGAGCTGCGCTTGCCGCGCCCGAGCGACTTCGAACCCACACCGACCACCGAACGAAAGGCCACCACGTGAGCGATAGCACCCCAACCACTGCACAATCGGATACCTACGACAACATCCTGCTCGAGCGCCACGGCCGCGTCGGCGTCATCACCCTGAACCGTCCGAAGGCGCTCAACGCCCTCGACTTCGCCACCATGCAAGACGTCGTCGGTGCCGCCACCCGGCTCGATACCGACCCCGAGATCGGTGCGATCATCATCACCGGTTCGGAACGCGCCTTCGCAGCCGGCGCCGACATCAAGGAGATGTCGACGATGACCTATATGGATATGTACCTCGCGGACTGGTTCGCCGGCTGGGACCGACTTGCGGCCGTGCGCACGCCGGTTATCGCTGCCGTCTCCGGCCACGCCCTCGGCGGCGGCTGCGAACTGGCCCTGATCTGCGACTTCATCATCGCCTCCGACACGGCCACCTTCGGCCAGCCCGAGATCAAGCTCGGCGTCATCCCGGGTATGGGCGGGTCCCAGCGTCTCACCCGCGCGGTCGGCAAAGCCAAGGCGATGGAGATGATCCTCACCGGGCGCACCATCGGCGCGGTCGAAGCCGAACGCGCCGGCCTCGTCGCCCGCATCGTGCCGGTTGCCGACCTCATGACCGACGCACTCGCCACCGCCACCGACATCGCCGCGAAATCGGCGCCGATCGCCATGCTCGCCAAGGAAGTCGTCAACGCGGCATACGAGTCGCTGCTCAGCGGCGGCATCCACTTGGAACGTCGCCTGTTCCACTCGGTGTTCGCCACCGATGACCAGAGCGAGGGCATGGCCGCCTTCGTCGAGAAGCGGCCTGCGGTCTTCACGAACCGCTGAATGCCCGCTAACGACCCGGCTTCCAGCTGTACTCGTTCTCGGGCCGTCCCGGCGTGCCGTAACGGGGAGCGCGCAGCACCAGGCCGGAGTCAGCGAGATACTCCAGGTAGCGCCGTGCCGTCACGCGCGAGAGTCCGAGCGGCTCCATCAGCTCACTCGCCGACACGGGCATGGCCTGCGCCTGCAGGTACCTGACCACCGGGTTCAGGGTCGATTGCGCCAGCCCCTTGGGCCGGGGGATATCGGTCGGCGCGCGCAGGCTCGCAAAGGCGTGATCGACTGCCGACTGCGTCACGACGGATGCCTGCCCGTGCAGTTCCGAACGAAAGTCCCGGTAACTGGACAATTTCGCAGCGAAGGTCGAATAGGTGAACGGCTTGATCAGGTACTGCACGACGCCGGCTGCGATGGCTCCGCGCACGTTGTCAAGGTCGCGCACCGCGGTGATGGCGATAATGTCTGTGGCCAGGCCGGCTGAACGGATGCGCCGACTCACGTCGAGCCCGTGGCCGTCGGGCAGGTTCATGTCCATGAGCACAAGGTCGATCGGGGTTCCGGCCGAGGCAGCCGCTGCGACGTGACGAAACGCATCCTGCCCGGTGCTTGCCGTGCCGGCCAGCTCGAAGCCGGCCAATCGACCCACATAGACGGCATGAGCCTCGGCGGCGAGCGGCTCGTCTTCGACGACGAGCACGCGAATGACCGGGAGCGCGGCCTCAGCCATGATCGACCTCCATTCGGGTCAGGCCTAAACGCGTTTCGGCCGGAATCGTCACGGTGAAGACGGCGCCCTCGCGCCGCCCGATGGTGAGCGTGCCGCCGAGGCGGGTCACCGCCTGCCGCACTAAAGCCAGTCCGAGACCACGGCCGCCGCTCGATCGGCTCGGCGCCGTGATGCTCGTTTCGTGACCGCCTGCAGCCGCGAGGTCCGCTTGCGTGAGGCCGGAATCTTTGGTGCTGAAACCGAGTCGAAGCACATCGTCGATAATGTCGGGACTCACGCCATCGCCGCTGTCGGCGACCTCGATCACGACGGCCTGCTCGGTAGATGACACCGTGACAGAGACACGACGAGGGTCCGGGCCGGCGGCCGCCGCGTCGAGAGCATTGTCGACCAGGTTGCCGAGCACGGTCACCAGGTCCTGAATCGACAGCCCGGACCGGGTGAGGGTGCCGGATGCCGTGACGGTCAGGGCGATTCCCAACTCATTGGCCTGCGCCGATTTGCCCATGATCAGGGCACTGATCACCGGTTCGTCCACCGAACCGACCATCTCATCGGCGAGCTGCTGGCTCAACTCGAGATCTTTTGTGGCGAATTCGAGGGCCTGATCGGTGCGGCCGAGCTCCATCAGGGAGACGATCGTGTGCAATCGATTGGAATGCTCGTGGGTCTGCGCCCGCAGCGCGTCCGAGAGTGTGCGCATCGACTGCAACTCGCTGCCGAGGTTTTGCAGGTCGGTGTGGTCGCGAATCGTCGCCACGAATCCCATCGGGGTTGCCCGGGGCCCAGTCGCCGAGGTTGATGAGGCTATGGCGGGTTCCTGGCTGACCACGAGCACCCGTGTGCCGGTGACATGAATCTCATCGAGCGCGGTGCGGCCGCTGCGCAGCAACTCGCCGAGGCTCGGCGGCAGACTCAATTCGGTAAGGGTTGGCGGCCGCTCGTCGCTGCCCGCAGCCGGTCGCGGCGGAATGCCGAGCAGGCGCGCGGCCTGATCGTTGTACAGAACGAGATCGCCGCGCAGGTCGACCAGCACAAGCCCTTCACGCACCGAGTGCAGTACCGAATCGTAATAGACGAATAGTTGCGCGAGACGTTCCGGTCCCCAGCCCAGGGTCACCCGGCGTAAGTAGCGCCCGAGCAGCCAGGTGACCACTGACCCCGACGCGAGCAGCCCGAGCGCCAGACCCAGCACAGAGGGCAACCGGGCGTTCAGGGCGATCGTGATGTTGCTCGTGGTGGTGCCCACCGCGACGAGCGAGCGCACGGCGCCGTCGGCATCCGTTACCGGCACCACGGCACGAACGGATGGCCCGAGCGTTCCCGTACTGATTTCGGTGAAGGAGGTTCCGGACAGAGCCGGCTCGATGGCGCCGATGTAGTCCCGGCCGATCTCTGTGTCGGTGGGGTGGGTCCAGCGAGTGCGGTTTGGAGCCATGATCGTGATGAAATCGAGCCCCGCGTCGGCGCTCAGCTCGAGCGCGTAGGGCTGCAACGACGCGCTCGGGTCGGCCGACTCACTGGCCGCGAGCACGAGCGGACTGTCGGCGATGGCGGTGGCGACTGCGAGCATCCGGTTGCCGGTCTCGATGTAGCCGCGATCACGCGTGTCGACGAAGAAGGCCGTTCCGACGAAGACCGTGAGCACGACGATGAACAGTGCGTGCGCGAAAAAGAGCCGTCGAGCGATGCTCCATTCCTTACGCACAGCCTGCCTCTTTCGTGACCTCGTGAACAATATGACCGCAACCGTGCGCGAGCGGGCTGCGTCGACCAGTGTGGAACGAATTGCACCGACCGGAGCCCCTGGTGGACCAGGTTAAGCCTAGACATAGGAGTCTGACATGGCATCGACGCCATCAACCCGAACCAAACTTAACAAATCCGGCAAGCCGAAGAAGAGAATCGACTCATCCCACTACCTCTACATGGCCGTCATCGTCGCGGTTATTCTGGGTATCGTCGTCGGATTGGTCTGGGGCGGACCCGAGGGCTTCGCGGTCTCGCTCAAGCCGCTTGGTGATCTGTTCATCGCCCTGATCAAGATGATGATCGCCCCGATCATCTTCTGCACGATCATTCTCGGCATCGGCTCCATCGCCAAGGCCGCCACCGTCGGCAAGATCGGTGGCCTGGCCCTCGGCTACTTTCTGATCATGTCGACCTTTGCACTCGGAATCGGTCTGGTCGTGGGTAACATGATCCACCCGGGCGAGGGCATCAATTTGTCGGATGCCACCTTCGAGGCGACCGAATCGGCCGACACCAAATCGTTCCTGCTCGGGATCGTGCCCGCTACCCTGTTCTCATCGCTGACCAGCGGCAACATTCTGCAGACGCTGCTCGTGGCACTCATCGCCGGCTTCGCGCTGCAGCGCATGGGCCCGGCCGGTAAGCCGATTCTCGAGGGAATCGCACACGTGCAAGCCCTGGTCTTCCGCATTCTGATCATGGTCATGTGGCTTGCCCCGATCGGTGCGTTCGGTGCGATCGCCGCGGTCGTCGGTGCCACCGGCATCCAGGCCGTGATCAGCTTGTTCACGCTCATGGCCGCGTTCTACATCACCTGCATCATCTTCATCGTGGTCATCCTGGGCGGCCTGCTCAAACTGGTCACGGGTGTGAACCTGTTCAAGCTCATGCGCTACCTCGGCCGGGAATACCTGCTGATCGTGTCGACCTCGTCGTCCGAAGCTGCCCTGCCGCGACTGATTGCCAAGATGGAACACCTCGGCGTCTCCAAGCCCGTCGTCGGTGTCACCGTGCCCACCGGTTACTCATTCAACCTCGACGGCACCGCGATCTACCTCACCATGGCGTCGCTGTTCATCGCCAACGCACTCGGCCAGCCCCTCGCCCTCGGCGAACAGATCGGGCTGCTCGCCTTCATGATCATCGCCAGCAAGGGCGCCGCCGGAGTCTCCGGCGCCGGCCTCGCCACCCTGGCCGCCGGCCTGCAGGCCCACGCCCCGCAACTCGTCGGCGGTGTCGGCTTCATCGTCGGCATCGACCGCTTCATGTCTGAAGCTCGCGCGCTGACCAACTTCACCGGCAATGCCGTGGCGACCGTCATGATTGGCTCCTGGACCAAGGAACTCGACCGGGTGCAGGTTGACCGTGTGCTCGACAAGCTCGAACCGTTCGACGAGCGCACCATGCTCACGCACGGTCACGTGAGCGCGGCGGAGAGCCAGCGCACCGCCGAGCAGGCCGCGCAGTCCAAGGTTTTGGAACGCGCTTAAGCACAAATCGCGAGTATTCGACTCGCGCTACGGGTGTCGTCCGGAGAAGCCCTCCCGGGCGACACCTTTCTTTTATGCATTCTTTCGGTGCACCGAAAAGTCGGTATGTTAAGCTCATGTACGGTCTTACAACCCTTCACCAGGACGCGCACGCGTAGCCACCATTTGAGATGGAACGGTCGCATGCGTATGGTGAGGCGCCGACGGACGTGATCCCATGATCGCTCCAGCCCACGCTGATTCTCGCGTCCGGGCCGCTCGGTGCCTACCCGTCCGACACGAGAGCACAGCGCTGCGTAGACCGTGAGATCGGCTACGGGGGCGTGCACCGGAGAACGCGTGACCGACAGTCCAGAAACCATAGCCGTCAAGGCAGATCACCTCTATAAAGCCTTCGGGCGTCGTCCGCATGAGATCGTCAAGAAGCTCAAGGCCGGCAAGAGCCGCGCTGAAATCTCGTCCCTCGGAGTTGCCGCCGTCATCGACGCCTCCTTCGAGGTCAAGAAGGGCGAAATCTTTGTCGTCATGGGCCTGTCGGGCTCGGGCAAGTCCACCCTCATCCGCATGCTCAACGGCCTGTGGGACACCACCTCCGGCACTGTGACCGTCGGCGGCACCGACATCACCGACGTGTCCGCCAAGGAATTGCGCGATGTGCGCCGCAAGAGCATTTCCATGGTGTTCCAGCACTTCGCCTTGTTGCCGCACCGCACCGTGATCGACAACGTCGCCTACGGCCTTGAAATCCAGGGTATGGGTCGCACGGAACGCCTCGCCAAGGCCCAAACGATCATCGACCTGGTTGGCCTCGCCGGCTGGGCCGACAACCTGCCCTCCGAGTTGTCCGGTGGAATGCAGCAGCGGGTGGGCCTCGGCCGTGCCCTCGCGGCCGACACCGACGTGCTGCTCATGGACGAGGCCTTCTCGGCCCTCGACCCGCTCATTCGCCGCGAAATGCAGGAGCAGCTCATCGAGCTGCAGGCCGCCCTCGGCAAGACGATCATCTTCATCACGCACGACCTCAACGAAGCCATGTTCCTCGGTGATCGCATCGCCGTCATGCGCGACGGTCGCATCGTGCAGATCGGCACCCCCGAGGAGATCCTCACCGACCCGGCGAACGACTACGTCGCCCAGTTCGTGCAGGACGTCGACCGGGCACGAGTGCTCACCGCCGCGAGTGTCATGGAACCGGTACGTGCTGTCGTTACCAAGACGGCAGGCCCCCGCGCCGCGCTGCGCACGATGCGGGACCTGCAGACATCCGTCGTCTTCGTGCTGGGCCGCGACCGCAGTTTCGCCGGCATCGTGCGCGACCACGACGTCCTCAAAATGGTGAAGGCCGGGGACGCGGACCTCCGCATCATCATCCGGGACGATGCCACAACGGTCGCACCCGACACCGCTCTCGTCGACCTCGTTGAGCCCTCCGTCGGGAGCGACTTGCCCATCGCCGTCGTTGACTCGAAAAACCGCCTGCTCGGCGTCATTCCGCGCGTAACCCTGCTCGCAGCAATCGGCAACGTCAACACGAGCACCGGTGAACTACCGGTGATCCATCCGCCCGCAACTATTTCGGACAACGTCATCACCGATATTTTGCGCGACACCGCGCTGCAAGGAGGCAAAGCGTGAATGACTTTCGTATTCCCTTAGGCACCTGGATCGAATCCTTTATCGATTACATCACGGTCACCTTCAGGTTCCTTTTCGACTTCATTCGTCTGGTCGTCGACGGCGCCTTCGAGGGCGTAGCCTTTCTGCTCGTCGCACCGCCGTTCTATGTCATCATCGCCATCGCTGCGGCCATCGGCGTCGCCACCCGGGGCTGGAAATTTGCCGTCGGAATCGTGATTGGCCTTGGGCTCATTCTCGGCGTGAACCAGTGGGAGAATGCGATGGATACCCTCGCGCTCGTGCTCGTGGCCAGCATCATCGCCATTGGACTGAGCATTCCGCTCGGTGTTCTCGCGGCCAAATCGTCACTCGCGTCGAGCGTCATCCGACCGATTCTGGACTTTCTGCAGACCATGCCGGCGTTCGTCTATCTGGTTCCGGCCTTGATTCTGTTTCGGGTCGGTGAGGTTCCTGGCATCGTGGCGACCATCATATTCGCCATGGCGCCCGGCGTACGGCTCACCGAACTCGGCATCCGCGGTGTCGACAAGGAGGTCGTCGAAGCCGGTCAGGCTTTCGGCGCCAGCCCATGGCGCATTCTGCGGCAGATTCAGTTGCCGCTCGCGACGCCGACGATCATGGCCGGCATCAACCAGGTCATCATGCTGTCGCTCTCGATGGTTGTGATCGCCGGAATGGTCGGCGCGGGTGCGCTCGGCGGGGAGATCGTGGCGAGCCTGTCCCGCCTCGACGTCGGCCTCGGCTTCGAGGCGGGGTTCGCCGTGGTGATCTTGGCGATCTTCCTGGACCGCGTCACGGCCGCGCTTGGCAACGGGGATACCCCGCTAGGCCGCATTCTCGCTGCGCGTAGGGCCAGTCGCCAAGCCGCAGATTCGGACGCCCAGCCGGCAACTATGCCAAAACCGACTCTCGTCTGACCTGGTCATTCCGAGCCCCTCCTCCCAACGGATGCCCCGCGTCCGTTCCATGTGCGCTCAAACGCACGCACCACGAGTCAATCCACAGTCACCCGCAGCGGGTGGCACGAAAGGTAGACGCATGAAAATTCGTTCAACACCCCTCATTGCACTGGGAGCGGTTACGCTCCTCGCCCTCTCGGGCTGTGCCGCCGAAACTGAGGTTGCGACGGTTGGAAACGGCAACGACGACCAGAAGAACGTCACCCTCGCCGTGTTCAACGGCTGGGACGAAGGCGTCGCGGTTTCCGAACTGTGGAAGGCCATTCTCGACGAGAAGGGCTACAACGTCGAGCTCGAGTACGCCGCCGTGGCTCCCGTCTACGAAGGCCTTTCCACCGGTGACTATGACCTCACCATGGACGTCTGGCTGCCAGATACCCACGGCGAGTACCTCAAAAAGTACGGTGCTGAGATCACCGACCTCGGCGCGTGGAACAACGAGTCCAAGCTCACCATCGCGGTGAACGCGGACGCCCCGATCGACTCGCTCGCCGAGCTGGCCGAAAACTCCGACCTGTTCGGCAACCAGATCGTGGGTATCGAGGCCGGAGCTGGCTTGACGGCCGCGACCGAAGATCGCGTCATTCCGACCTACGGCCTCGAAGGCATGGAATTCACGACTTCGTCGACGGCGGCCATGCTGACCGAGCTCAAGGCAGCCACGGATGCGGGCGAGAACGTCGTCGTAACCCTCTGGGAGCCGCACTGGGCCTACGGTTCGTTCCCCATTAAGAACCTCAAAGACCCGGAGGGCACCCTGGAATCAGTCGAGAGCCTGCACTCCTTCGGCAGCGCCGACTTCTCCGAGAACTTCCCCGAAGCCAGCGGCTGGATTGAAGACTTCGAGATGGACCTCGAGACTCTGTACACCCTCGAAGAGGCCATGTTCGTAGATTATGACGGCTCGGACTACGCACCGATCGTTGCCCAGTGGATCGAAGACAACCAGGAGTACGTGGACGGCCTCACCAGCTAGTCGGCGTTTTTGCACGACGAACGGCCCGCGTCGAAGGACGCGGGCCGTTCTGTTTGTTGTCGCGGCGGAGTAGAACTTGCCAATGGATACAGTGTGTTGCTATTACGTCGCCGTGACCAGTCACCAGGTTGCCATCGAGTTAATCGGCGCGACCACCGGCACCACCGAGGCGGTGTACGCCATGCCGGGCGTGGCATCCCCGACATTGCCGATCAAGCCGAGTCGCGCCAGATGATAGGGGTCTCGAGCAGGATGCCGTCGGCCGGTTGCTCCTCACCGCGCAGCTGGCCGAGCACGCATTCGGCTGCTCGCTCGCCCAGGCCGAAGGCTGGCTGGTGCACGGTCGACAGGTGTGGCTGGGTGCGCAGCGCCCAGGAACTGTCGTCAAATCCGACGATGCCGACGTCACCGGGCACGCTGCGCCCGGCCTGGCGGAGCGCGTCGAGGGCTCCGGCAGCCACGGCGTCAGAAGCCGCGAACACCCCGTCAATCAGTGGGTCGCGTTCGAGCAGCGCGCACATGCCCTCCGCCCCGTCGCTGAAGGTGTAGAGCGGTACTCGGGCAACGAGGGCCGGGTCGAAACGGTCGCCCAGGGCATCCGTGAAGCCGGCCAGGCGGTCCGCGCCGGAATCGCGATCGAGTGCGGCGGCAACCATGCCGATGCGCTGGCGTCCGGTCTGCATGAGGCGTTCGGTGATCGCGCGCGCCGATGCCCGGTTGTCGATTCCTACGAACGGCAGAGGGCTCTGCTCTGGCGGATGTCCAACGAAAGCGGCAGGAAGGCGCAGCTTCTCGATGACTCGGGTGATGGGATCTTCTTGGCGGGCGGAGACGATGATGACCCCGTCGACGAAACCACCGCTGAGGTAGCGGGCGACGCGGTCGGTGTCGCGCTGGGAGTCGATGACGAGGCTGACCATCTGGTAGTCCGAGCGGGAGAGCACGGTGTTGGCCCCGAGCAGGATGCCGCCGATGTTGGGGTCATCCAGAAATAGCGAGTGTGGCTCGTGCACGATGAAGCCGACCGCTTCCGAGCGCTGCATGACCAGGCTGCGCGCGGCGTTGTTCGGTACATAGCCGACCTTCTCGATGGCGGCTTCGATGGCGGTCCGGGATGAAGCCGAAACGTAGGGCTCATTGTTCACGACCCGGCTGACCGTGCCGCGGGACACGCCGGCCTCCACGGCGACATCGTGGATCGTCGCGCGTTTGCGTCGAGACGGGATTGTCACCATTTGATAACCATAACGTTCCCGAACGAACGCCGCGCTTGACAGGAGCGGCGGGACGTACCTAGTCTGTGTACGTTCACAGAAAACCCAATGGTGAGTTTTTCTCCTGACTCTGTGCACGTTCACAGAGTTGTCAGCATGGTGTCGCCAATATGGCGGACACACCACGGTCAGGGAGCACATGAATTCGCGAACAGCCTCTTCGAACGGTTCGGCTCCGGTGACCCCATTCGTTCACGAGGGGTTCGCCTACGGCTGCGATTACAACCCGCAGCAGTGGGGTCCCGACGTCTGGATCGAAGACGTGCGCCTCATGCACGAGGCTGGCGTCGACCTGGTGGCCATCAACATCTTCGGCTGGTGCGACATCGAGCCGCACCCCGGGGAGTATGACTTCGACACCCTCGATACGATCATCGAACTCCTGCACAGCAACGGCATCCGGGTCAACCTCGGTACCGGAACCTCGTCCCCTCCGCCGTGGTTGACCACGCTGCACCCCGAGATCCTCCCGGTGAGTGATGACGGCACCACACGATTCCCAGGCGGGCGGCAGGCTTGGTGCCCGAGTTCGGCCGTGTTCCGCGAGCACGCGCTCGCCCTGGTGGAGAAGGTCGCCAAGCGTTACGGCCACCACCCGGCCGTCGCCCTCTGGCATGTGTCCAACGAACTCGGCTGCCACAACGCGCTGTGCTACTGCGATGACACCGCGGTTGCGTTCCGCCTCTGGCTGCAAGCGCGCTACGGCACGATCGACGCCCTCAACGCAGCCTGGGGTACCTCGTTCTGGAGCCAGCGCTACGGCCAGTGGTCCGAGATCCTCACCCCGCGGCTCACGCGCTCCAGCCGGAACCCCGGCCAGGTGCTCGACTTCCACCGGTTCAGTTCGGCCGAGCTGCTCGACTACTACCGCCGCGAGACCGCGGTGCTGCGCCGCCACACCAACGTGGCCGTGACCACCAATTTCATGGTCACGGCGCACATCCGCAACCTCGATTACTGGTCCTGGGCCGGCGACATGGACATCATCGCCAACGATCACTACCTCGACCACCGCCTCGCCGACCCGGCCATCGAACTCGCCTTCGCCGCCGACCTCACCCGTGGGCTCGCCCAGGGGGAGCCCTGGCTGCTCATGGAACAGGCCACCGGCGCCGTCAACTGGCAGCCGCACAACCTGGCTAAGGCAGCAGGCGAGATGACCCGCAACTCCCTCGCCCACGTTGCCCGTGGCGCCGATGGTATCTGCTTCTTCCAATGGCGTGCCTCCCTGCAGGGGTCGGAGAAGTTCCACTCCGCCCTGGTGCCCCACGCCGGCACCGACACCGTGCTCTGGCGCGAGGTCGTGGCCCTGGGGGCGACCCTTGATCGTCTCGCCGAGGTCGCCGGCAGCCGGGTCGTCGCGGATGCCGCGATCATCTTCAGCTGGGAGGCCTGGTGGGCCGGCGACGGAGAATCCCGTCCCTCCCATGCGGTGCGCTATCTCGACCAGGTGCACGCCGCCTACACGGCCCTGCACCAACTCGGCGTCACGGTCGACATCGTCTCGCCAGACGCCGACTTCTCCGCTTACCGCCTCGTCGTCGCCCCGTGCCTCTACCTGGTCTCTGACGCGCAGGCCCAGAACCTGGGTTCCTATGTCGCGGCCGGCGGCCACGCCCTGATCACTTTTTTCAGCGGCATCGTCGACGAAGACGACCGGGTGCGCACCGGTGGCTATCCCGGCGCGTTCCGCGAGATCCTCGGCATCACTGTGGAAGAATTTGCCCCGCTGCTGCCCGGCGACGTTTTAACCCTTGACTCCGGCGCGTGCGCGAGCCTCTGGAGCGAACGCCTGCGGGTCGACTCCGCAGAGGTGATGGCGCGCTATCTTGACGGGCCGCTGCCCGGCATCCCCGCCATCACGCGTAATGAGCACGGAGACGGCACCGCTTGGTATGTTGCGACCGCGCTGGCGGCCGGTGCCCTGAGGGACCTCGTGCGCACGATTGCCGAGGAGGCACGCGTTACCGCGGTTGGCCCGGAGAGCGCGGGAACCATCGAGGTTGTTCGCCGAGTGAAGTCCACCGGCAGCTACCTGTTCATCATCAATCACGGTCACGGCGACGTTGAGCTTCCGGCCTGCGGCCACGAACTCGTCACCGACGCACCCGTCGGTCGAATCGTGCACGTGCCGGCCGGAGCCGTCCGCGTGATCAGAGAGGACCCCGCATCATGAGCGCACCTGCCGTTCCTTTGACGGATGCCCCGGGCAGCGCCGCCCGGACGCCCCGTGCCGCCAGGCCAGCCAAGGCCGCCGGAGCGAAGCCCCGCGTGCAACACAAGAGAGCGATCCTGACGTTCGTGCTCCCGTTCGGCGCACTGTTCGCCCTGTTCTACCTGGTACCGATCGGCTATGCGATCTACCAGTCACTGCTCGTGATCGAGCGTGAGGGCACCTTCGGCCAGGCCACCCAGGTCTTCGGCGGACTTACCCAGTACATCCTGGTCTTCCAGAACGGGCCGTTCTGGGCGTCGATTGGCCGGGTGCTCGCCTTCGGCGCCGTGCAGGTGCCGATCATGCTCGGTCTCGCTTTGGTATTCGCCCTGCTGCTGGACTCGCCGCTCGTGCGCGGCAAGAAGTTCTTTCGCCTCGCGTTCTTTGTGCCCTACGCGGTGCCCGGCGTCATCGCCGCGATCATGTGGGGCTACCTCTACTCTCCCAACCTGTCACCGTTCAGTGCCGTCACCGAGAACATCAACTTCCTCTCGGCGGACCTCGTGCTCTGGGCCATCGCCAACGTCGTCACCTGGGTATTCGTGGGCTACAACATGCTCATCATCTACTCGGCGCTGCTGGCAATCCCGGCTGAACTCTACGAAGCCGCCCGCCTCGACGGCGCCGGCCAGCTCCGCATCGCCTGGTCGGTGAAAATCCCGCTGATCATGCCGGCCATCATCCTGACCGCGATCTTCTCGATCATCGGCACCCTGCAACTGCTGGCCGAACCCCAGGTGTTCCGCAGCTTCAGCTCAGCGGTGACGAGCACGTTCACGCCGAACCTGACGGTCTACTCCACCTCATCGATCCCGAACTTCAACCTGGCCGCGGCGTTCTCCGTTGTCCTGGCCCTCGCGACGTTCATCCTGTCGTTTACATTCCTGAAGTTCACGCAACGGAAGGAAGCCAAGTGAGCACCCTGAGCACCGTGACCTCCACCACTGTCGGCAAGTCGGTACGCGGCATCCGTTCCCGGCCGGGCAAGATGCCGCGCGCGCAGCGAGAGAGCCCGTTCGCCCGGGTCAGCGCCATGGTCGTCATGGGCGTGTTCACGCTCTACTTTCTGGTTCCGATCTGGTGGCTGCTGGTCGCGGCCTCGAAGAACCGCTCGCAGTTCAACAGCACGAACCCGCTCTGGTTCGCCGACTTCTCCCTGTTCGAGAACATGGCAAACCTGGTGGCCTACCGTGACGGCGTCTACCTCAAGTGGATGCTCAACAGCGCGCTGTACGCCGGTGGCGGCGCCCTCGTTGGTACGCTCATCGCCGGTATGTGCGGGTACGCCCTGGCCAAGTACAATTTTCCGGGCCGTGAACTGATCTTCAACGTCGTGCTCGGCGGGGTTCTCGTGCCCGCGACGGCGCTGGCGTTGCCGCTGTTCCTGATCTTCAGCCAGATCAGCCTGACGAACACGTTCTGGTCGGTGTTCCTGCCCAGCCTGGTCAGCCCGTTCGGGGTCTACCTCGCCCGCATCTACGCTTCGGCCAGCGTGCCCGACGAACTGATCGAGGCCGCCCGCCTCGACGGCGCCGGCGAATTGCGTACCTTTTTCACCGTCTCGGTGCGGATGATGGTGCCCGCCTTGGTCACGGTCTTCCTCTTCCAGTTCGTCGCCATCTGGAACAACTTCTTCCTGCCGCTGATCATGCTGCGCGACGAAACCCTGTTCCCGGTCACGCTCGGCCTCTATGCCTGGAACTCGCAGGTCAATCAGATCCCTGTGCTGCGCGACTACGTGCTGATCGGCGCGCTGCTGTCGATCATCCCGCTGATCATCATCTTCCTGCTGCTCCAGCGCTTTTGGCGTAACGGCCTGAGCGCCGGTTCCGTGAAATAACCACCCCAGCCGCACCACCCCGGCCGGATATTCCAGTCGGCTCATTCCCTCCACCAAGAGAAAAGAAGGACAATGCGTATCACGAAGAGAGCAGCCACCGTCGCTTTGCTCACCGCAGCCACGGTCGTGCTGGCCGGCTGCGCGTCAGGCTCGACCACACAGGACGGCGGCGACGCCGCAGCCTGTGCACCCTCGGACGGCAAGGTCGACCTGACCTTTACGACCTGGATACCTGGGATCGAGGAAGTCGTCAAGATCTGGAACGATGAAAACCCCGACATTCAGGTGAAGGTGCAGACCGGCCCGAACGGAAACGGTGGCACCTACCAGAACTTTTTCAACCAGCTCAAGGCCGGCAACGCGCCCGACCTCGGCCAGATCGAATACGACGCCCTCCCCAACTTCCGCGTGCAGGACGGCCTGACAAACCTCGCTTCCTGCGCGGGTGTACTCGCCGCCCAGGACGACTTCGTGGACTGGACCTGGGGTCAAGTCAACTTCGGCGAAGAGGACGCCGTCTATGCGGTGCCGCAGGATGCCGGCCCCATGGCGATGTTCTACCGCGCCGATCTCTTCGCGGCCAACAACATTGCGATCCCCACCACGTGGGAAGAGTTCGCCGTTGCAGCGGAGGCCGTGCGCGCCACCGGCGGGTACATCACCAACTTCTCGCAGAGCGACATCAACCAGTTTGCCGGATTCGTCTGGCAGGCCGGCGGAACCTGGTTCGAGAACGACGGTGACAACTGGACCATCGACCTGACCAGCCCGGAGTCCGTCAAGGTTGCCAACTACTGGCAGGACCTGATCGACCGCGATCTCGTTTCGACCAACCCGCCGTGGACCGATGAGTGGAATAACGCCTACAACACCGGATCCGACTGGACCTGGAACTCGGCGGCCTGGGGGGCGAACTCCATCGCCAGCGGTGCTCCAGACACCGCCGGCAACTGGTCCGTCGCACTCTCCCCGCAATGGGCCGATGGCGAGAGCGCCGCTGGCAACTGGGGTGGCTCGTCCACCGCGGTGTTCAAAGGCTCCGAGCACCCCTACGAGGCTGCACAGTTCGCGCTCTGGCTGAACACCTCTGATGAGGCGCTCACGATGCTGAACAAATCGGCCAACCTGTACCCGGCCGCCAAGAGTGGCCTGGAACTGCCGGTTTTGAAGGAAGGCGTCGAATTCTATGGCGGCCAGGCGATCTACGATGTGTTCGCCGAGGCGTCCGCTCAGGTATCGCCCGACTTCATCTGGGGCCCGACCATGACGCAGGTCTATAACGACACCTCCGACGGTTTCAAGGGTGCAGTCACCGGCAACGGCACGCTGGTGAGTGCTCTCACGAGCGCCCAGCAGAGCACGATCGACGCCCTCCAGGCACAGTCGATCCCGGTCAACAAGTAGCATCAGCTCCACTGTGTCGATTCCCTACCTCCGTGCCGCGGGCACCAGCCTGGTGCTGGATGCCCGCGGCACGGGCGTACCCGTCATCGTGCACTGGGGTGCCGACCTTGGCGATTTGACCGACGCCATGCTGATCACGTTGGCCGACGCATCCGTGCCGTCGATCGCGCCAAGCTCGATTGACGTACCCCTGCGGCTCACCCTGTTGCCCACCCTCGCGCAGGGGTGGAGCGGGCGACCGGGAATCAGCGGTTTCCGGCCAGGCCGGGGCGGCTCGGCCATTGATCTGCGCCTGGTGGGCGTTCGGTCGGGCGAGCGCCCCACGGGGCGCTTCGCGTTGCCAGGAACCCAGACCCTGACGCTTCTGCTGGCGGATGCCGCGGCCCAGATTTCTGTGCGCACCGACCTTGAAATCTCGGTTCAGGGGGTGCTTCGGCTGCGTCATACCGTGACCAACACGAGTAGCATCGCCGGCGCTGGAGCCTTCGAACTGGGTTCGCTCGACGTCATACTGCCGGTACCCGGTCGGGCCGGGGAACTGCTTGACTTCACCGGGCTGTGGACTCACGAGCGTCGGCCGCAGCGCAGCACGCTCGGCCACGGCGTGTGGAGCCGCGAGTCTCGACACGGCCGCCCCGGGCATGACGACTCTTATCTCATGGTGGCCGGTACGCCCGGATTCGGTTTTCGTTCGGGTGAAGTGTGGTGCACTCACCTTGCCTGGAGCGGTGACAAGCGCGCCTGGGCTGAGAACAGCCCCCTGGGCTTTTCGGTGCTCGGAAGCGGTGAACTGCTGGCTCCCGGCGAGCTGGGTGTGGCCGCCGGTGCAAGCTACAGCACCCCGTGGACCGTGGCCGTGTACTCGGATGCCGGGCTCGACGGGCTGTCGGCGCGCCTGCATCCGTGGATCCGCTCGTGGTCGACCATTCGGACGCCGCGCCCGGTCGTGCTGAACACTTGGGAGGCCGTGTATTTCGAGCATGACCTGCCTACCCTGGCGCGCCTTGCGGATGCCGGGGCGCAGACCGGCGTGGAACGTTTCGTCCTCGATGACGGCTGGTTCACGGGCCGCAGGGATGATCGCCGTGCCCTCGGCGACTGGTTCGTCGACCCCGTGACGTGGCCCAGTGGCCTGCATCCTCTGATCGAACACGTGCACGCGGCCGGCCTGGATTTCGGCCTCTGGGTCGAACCAGAGATGGTGAGTCTCGACTCAGAGGTGGCCCGTGCGCACCCGGAGTGGGTGCTCGGCGGCGTCCCGGAACCCTCGGCCACCGAAGCACCGGCGCTGACCTGGCGGTTCCAGCGTGTGCTCGATCTGAGCCACCCGGAAGCTTTTGCCTGGGTATTCGCCCGCCTCACCGCTTTGCTCACGGAGTACCCGATCGCGTACCTGAAGTGGGACCACAATCGCGACCTGCTGGCTGGCTCCGCCCACCGGCAGACGGCGGCGTTATACAGTCTGATCGATGCGGTGCGCGCGGCACACCCGCGCATCGAGATCGAGTCCTGCGCGTCGGGGGGAGCCCGGATCGACCTGGGAATCCTCGAGCGCGTCGACCGGGTCTGGACCAGCGATACCAACGACCCGCTCGAGCGACAGCAGATCCAACGATATACGGGCGTGCTCGTGCCGCCGGAATACCTCGGCGGGCATCTCGGCGCGGCCACGGCGCACACCACCGGACGCACCTCTGAGCTCAGTTTTCGGCTGGCGACGGCGCTGTTCGGTGCGGCCGGCATTGAGTGGAATCTCGTCGGTGCGAGCGCCGAGGAGCTCGGGCAGATTACCGAGTGGATCACGCACTACAAACGGCTACGCCCTTTGCTGCACTCCGGTGTTGTCGTGCGGGCCGACCCGAGCGACCCCGCTCTTGTGCTGCACGGCGTCGTCTCGCGCGACCAGGATTCGGCCCTCTTCGCCCAAGTGGCCCTCGCAGCCCCGCGTGACGCCGTTCCGGAGCGGATGCGATTTCCCGGCCTCGCGCCCGAGCGGTGCTATCGAGTGACGCCCCTGCTACTCGGCGGCTCTCCGCGCACAATCCAGGACACACCGCCAGCGTGGCATGCCGCGTTGGGAGGCCTGACTGCAGCTTCCACCACCGTCGCCGATGCTCCGAGTGGCGGTGGTTCGGTGACGCTGATCGGGGCGGTGCTCGCTCTCGTGGGGCTACCCGCGCCGCTGCTTGCCCCGGAGCAGGCCGCGCTCTTCGCGGTCGACGCGGTCGACTGAGCGATTTTAACCCCTGGGAGCTACGCGGCTTGGAGCTCGCGTACCTGCCGCAGCCAGCCGTCGAACAGGTCGCTGTCGAAGTCGTCGACGCTTTTCAGCTTGAACTCGCTCATCTCCGCCGAACCGCTTGCGTTGAGCTTGCCCGAGTCATCGGTGATGGCCTGGCCGCGCCAGAACAACACGGTCACAAAGGTCGGGTAGGCCTTGAATCCGGCTACCGGCACGTTGTCGTCGAGCCAGACCGGATGTCCGTGCCACAGTTCCGTTGCGGTTTCCGGTAGTCCCAGATCGAACGTGGTCCGCAGCAGGTCAACAACGCTGGCGAGCGGCTCGGCGGGAACGGCAACGTACTCGTCAATATTCGACGGCTTGACCGATGGCTTGATCGTGATAATGGGGGCGGGTGTGGATGTCAGGTGGATAGCCTCTTTCGATGGGATAGATCACGCCCGACACGCTGCCGGGCAGTTGGATCCGTATCTCCACACTCTCACGTCAACCCCCCGGCGAGGCTGGGTAGACACTCAGGAACGGCTCGTCAGTAGACGAAAAAACGCCGCCCACCAACCGAAAGGTCGATGGGCGGCGCGCCGGGCGTCTGCGTTAGGCGGCGGGAGTTGCTGCAGTGCCCACAATGTCGACGACGAACACGAGGGTATCTGTTCCGCTGATACCAGCCTGATCGTTGCCCGCTTCGCCATAGCCTTCGGCCGGTGGCAAGACCGCCAGCACCTGGGATCCGACGGTCTGGCCGACGAGCGCGGCGCCGAAGCCTGGAACGACCCGGTTGGTGGCAAAGGTTGCCGGTCCGACCGTGGTCCACGAGGAGTCGAAGGTTTTGCCGCTGGCCCAGATCACACCGGTGTATTCGACCGATACGGTGTCGCCATCGGCGACCACGGCTCCGTCACCCAGCTTCAAGGGTGCGATCTTCAGTTCGGTCGGCGCTTCTGCGTCGGGGATGGTGATGGTTGGGGCGCCATCCTTGGCGAGTGTGACGGTGGGAAGACCGTCGACGGCGGGCTGGTCGACACCGTCGGCACGGTCGGCGAGGTTGGTAACCGAGATGACGTCGATGACGAAGACAACCGAGTCACCCGCTGCGATTCCGATCTCGGATGCGCCCGTGGTGCCGAAGGCGTCTTCGGTCGTACTGACCGTCACGATGCGGTCGCCTTCAACGGCACAGTTGACGGCCCGCACGAGTCCCGGCAGGAAGGTATCACCGACGGTGATGGTTTCACTGGACCCGTCGGTCGGGTACTTCGTTTCCTGCACCACGGCGCCGGTGGTTCCGTTGTACACCGAGAGTGAGGCAGCTACCAAGGAACCGCCGCCCGCCTCGGTGGTGCCGGTTCCCTTGATCGCCACCGTGCGCTGGGTGGACGAGGGGTCAAGCGGCTCCGCGAAGTCTACGGTGGGAATGCCGCCGAAGTCGCCGGTCACATCGACGGTGTCCGAGATCTTGCCCGGGGAGGTGCATTCGGCAAAGGCAGCATCGGCCGCGGGAGCGGCATCCGTTGGCTGGGGAGTATCGCTGCTTCCGCAAGCGGTCAGCGCGAGAGTCAGGCCAACGATGGCGAGCAGGGCGGGAATCTTCGACACGGGGCCTCTTTCGAGAACGTAGCTGCAGACAGGCAGGCACGGATCGGGTGAATGTCTGGGTGGCGCGAACGCCCAAATCCCTACTCTGCCACGCTTCGCCTCAGAACGGGCTGAGTGGATGCCTCGGCGTGGCGACCGGGCAGGCGAGAGTCAGTCGTCGAGACCGCGGGCGATCAGGGCCTCACCCAGGGCATCCGCTGCGTAGAGCGAGCGCACCACCACCGGAACGGCGATCGATAGGAGCGAGCCCCGCGTACCGCGCGCCGTGCGGGCCTCGAGCACCTCGCGCACGATGTCGCTCACCAACGGAATGCAGCGAATGGTGAGCGCGACGAGCAACCCCACCCGGTCGGCGTCGATGAACCGGCGGAACGGTCGCAGCAGGGCCTGGAACGCTTCGAGCACGGCGGTGACCGTCGTGGTCATCGTGAACAGGGCGGCGAGGGCCACGGCCACGAGCAGACGGCCTGCCATCACGGCGGCGACCATCCAGCCGGAAAGCAATCCCTGGATTGGTACCGCGACCAGCAGGATCAGCAGAATCGGAGCGATCTGGGCTATGGCCGCTCGCACCGGGACCTGCGCCATCACAAACAAGAGCACGACGCCGGCCGCCGCGCCGCCGACGACCCACGGATTGGGCGAGATTCCGATCAGAACGACGCAGAGTGAGAGCAGAAACAGCTTGAGCAGGGTGGGCGCCCGGTGAATGAGCGAGGTGCCGGGGCTGTACAGGCCGATCATGTGCCGCTGCTCACTGCAGCAGGGCGCGGTACGCCGCCAGGGACTGCTCGGGCGCGCCGTCAGCGACGACCGTACCGTCTTCGATCACGATCACGCGGTCGAATTCTTCGACCAGGTGCAGGTGGTGGGTGACGACGATGACCTGCTGGGGAAGCGTATGCAGTAGCTCTCCGATGCGCCGGGCATTTCGGGCATCGAGCAGCGTCGTCGGTTCGTCGGCAACGACCGTGGCCGGACGTGCCACCAAAACGGCGGCGAGGGCGAGCAGTTGCTTCTGCCCGCCGGAGAGGCGGTGCGCTGGTTGCTCGGCCTGCTCGCTCAAACCGAACTGTTCCAGGGCGGCCGCCGTGCGCTCGGCAATCTCGGCGGGGGAGAGACCGCGTCGACGCAGGGTGAACGCCACGTCTTCCTGCACGGTGGGCATCACGATCTGGTTGTCGGGATTCGTGAAAATGAACCCCACCTTGCGGCGCACGTCGCGAGCATGGCGGGCCACGTCGAGCCCGTCCACCGTCACGGTGCCGCTCGTTGGAGTGACGAGCCCATTGATCATGCGCACGAGCGTGGATTTACCCGAGCCGTTCGCGCCGACGATGCCGATGCGGTGCTCGGTCAGGCTGAGATTCACGTTGCGCAGCACCCTGCGCTCACCGAATGACTGCCCGACCTGGTCGAAGCGTATGACGCTCACGCTACCGTCCGGCGACCCTTCGCGATGAGGCCAGGGTAGGCCTTGTGCACCTGGCGGGCGACCAGCACGGTCACAATGACCTTGATCAGGTCTCCGGGTATGAACGCGAGGTTCAGGCCGATCGTGGTCACGAGCGGCAGGCCGAGGTTGAGGGCCATGACGGGAATACCAACCAGGTAGACGGCGACGATACCGCCGAGAATCGTGGCGCCGAGAGCGGGCCAAAACGGGTATTTCGGCAGCAGGCGGGCGGTGAGGTATCCGGTGACGAAGGCACCGAGCAGCCAGCCGTACAGGTAGCCAGCGGCCGGACTGACTGTGAAGACGCCGATGCCGCCGCGAGCGCCGGCGAGCAGGGGGAGACCCACCGCTGTCAGAACGAGAAACAGCAGCACGGCGAGGGTTCCCTTGCGCGGGCCGAGAATCGCCCCGGCGAGCATCACGCCGAGGGTCTGCATGGTGATCGGCACCGGCCCGATGTTGAGGGGTCCCGGCAGGCCGAGCGCCGCGATGAGGGCGGCGAAGATAGCGATCTGGGCAAGATCACGGGCGGGCATAATGCGCCTTGTCGGGGCGCTCGAACGTGCAGTGTCGGTCATGGTTTTAAATCTAGAATTCGGCGCCGACCCGCCGCTGAAGAATATCTACAACAAAACACCGCGAACTGTAGAGGTCGTGATCGGGATCAAGAGCCAGCAGCCTCAATCGCATCCGCTGCCCGCACCAGGGCCAGATGTGAGAGCGCTTGCGGGGTGTTGCCCATCTGGTGCCCGCTGGTCACGTCGTACTCCTCGGAGAGCAGCCCGACATCGTTCACGAAGCCGAGCAGTCGATTCATGAGCGCATTGGCGTCATCACATCTTCCCGACTTGGCGTATTGCTCGACCAGCCAGAAGGAACAGGCCAGAAACGGATGCTCACCCGGCGGCAATCCGTCCACCGCGGCGTGGGTGCGGTAGCGCAGCAGCAGCCCATCTCGCATGAGGTCTGCCTCGATCGCAGCCACAGTGCCGAGCATGCGTGGATCGGTGGGCGCACAAAAGCCGACCTGTGGGAGTACGAGGAGCGAGGCATCCACTTCGGTGCTGCCGCAGTACTGCACATAGCTATTTCGATTCGCGTCAAAAGCGCGAGTCTCGATGTCGGTGCGCACCTCGTCGCGCAGGGTCCTCCAACGGTCGAGCGGACCGTCGAGGCCGCACTCTTCGATGCCGCGCACGGCGCGGTCAAAGGCGGCCCAGACCATCACCCGGGAGTGGGTGAATTCGCGGGCTTGGCCGCGTACTTCCCAGATGCCCTGGTCGGCGCGGCGCCAGTTCTTCTCGAGAAAGCTCATGAGGGCGCGCTGCAGCGGCCAGGAGAACTCGTTCTCGCGCACGCCCGCGGCGCGGGCTGCATGCAGGGCCACCATGACCTCGCCGATCACGTCGGATTGGAACTGGTCGACCGCGCTGTTGCCCACGCGCGCGGGGGAGGAGCCCTGGTAGCCGGGCAGGGCGGTCAGTTCGTGTTCGGGCAGGTAGCGCTCGCCGGAGAGCCCGTACATGATCTGCACGTCGCCCGGGTCGCCGGCAATGGCGCGAAGCAGCCAGGCCCGCCAGCCGCCGGCCTCCACCTCGTAGCCGTGGCTGAGTAAAACCTCGAGCGTGAGCGAGGCATCGCGGAGCCAGACATAGCGATAGTCCCAGTTGCGGGTGCCCCCGATCTGCTCGGGCAGCGAGGTAGTCGCGGCCGCCACAATGCCGCCGGTTCGCTCATGCGTCAGCGCCCGCAGCACGAGCAAGGAACGAACCACCTGGGCGCGTAAGGGGCCCTCGTGGCTGCAACTCGACGCCCATTTCTGCCACCAGGCGCAGGTCGCGGCGTGGACGGCATCGATGTCGATGGCGGGTGGAGTATCGCGGTGCGAGGGATACCAGGTCAGATGGGCGTCGACCGTGTCGCCAGCGGTGACGTCGAAATGGGACACGTGGCGGTGGTCTGAGGCGCGCAGGGCAGGGCCGCGCACTACAATGGCGTCGGGCCCGGCGATCGCCACGAGGCCGTGCACCGACTCGCCCTTGAGCTGGCGCACCCACGGGATCGTCGTGGCATAGCCAAAGCGGATGCGCAGATCCTGGGTCATGTGCACCGTGCCGCTGATGCCGCGCACCCGGCGCACCAGATCGGCCCGGCCGTTGCCGTGCGGCATGAAGTCGAGTACCTCGACCTGGCCTGTTTTCGTGGTCCACACGGTCGACAGCACGAAGGTGTCACCCTGATAGCTGCGGGTGGCGGTGGCTCCCTTGTCGGCCGGTGCCAGCAGCCAACGGCCGTGGTTCTCGTCGCCGAGTAGGGCTCCGAACATCGAAGCGGAATCATAGCGTGGCAGGCATAGCCAGTCGATGCTGCCGTCCCGACCTACGAGGGCCGCCGAATGGCAATCGCTGATGAGCGCGTAGTCCTCGATATTGAGTGCCATCAGGCCATCCTGTCAGCAACAGGGTGAGAATTCGCCGACGATCGGGCATCGTCGATTGTTGCTGATGCGGTTAGACGACGAGGCGGGCCGATGCGAGCGTTGCGGAGGCCTTGTCAATCCAGGCAGCGGAAGCCGCAGCCAGGTCGTCGTCGTTCGGTTCAACCGACGTGGCCTCGGCGAGCAGGGCGTCCACCGAGGCAGTGTCGGCGAAGGCAGTGTCGGCGAAGGCAGTGTCGGCGAAGGCAGTGTTGACCGAGGCCGCGTTGGCCAGGGCAGCGTTGATTGGTTCAGCGTTGATTGGTGCAGCGCCCCGTGCTGGGGCCTCGCTCGCGGCTGGTTCGCTCCAGGTCGTGATTGGCGCGGGAAACCAGGTCAGAGCGGTCGGCTCACCGCTGCTCTCGCCGCGCAGAGCGGCTTGTTGGGTGGTGATCGCGTCGGTCAGCTCGGTCGCGATCTCTCTGGCTTTCAACCCGTGAAAAATGACCTCGGTGTCGTCCGCGCTGCGGGCCACCAGCGTCCAGGCGCCGTGCTCACCGACCAACGCCGTGAGCTTGTCGTGCAGCAGTTCGAAAATCTGTTCGTCGCGCAGCACCGGGGTGGAGGCGACGCTCAGCGCCGCACTTGCGGCCAAACGTCGGCGTCGACGACCAAACATGACAAGCCCCTTTCCGGTACGCGTATGCAGCTCAACTCAGCTGCTTTATATTTTGGGTGGAAAGTCGTCGATTCACCGGGGGACACGCCGCCGAACACCCCGATTGGGAGCTGAATTCAGCTCTCGACCTGACGTTTATTCGCGTCTTCGATGACCGTGCCGATGGCGACGGCGGCGCTCAGACCCCAACCGAGCCACAGCATCACGAGACGCCAGTCCCGTGGGCCGTGCCGCGTAGCCTGGACGGTGTTCCAACCACCGGCGATAACGCCGATCATTGCACTGCTGAACAAGAATTTTCGCATGTGTTCCTCCGGCATCAGGTTACCCGGGAATAGGCGTGGTCCGACTGGTAACCTTAGGGCTGCAACAGAGGTGTGCACTTCGGGTGTGCCCGGAACGGATGATCCATCACAACTTCAGCCGAGCTCACACGGTCCCTGGTCGACCCGCCCCCCGTAGCGCCGGCGCCTGCCCCCGCCGGCACGTACACTTTCGTCGTCGTCTCCAACCGACTACCGGTAGATTACGAAGAGGCCGAGGATGGCGCCATCACCTGGCGCACGTCGCCCGGCGGGCTGGTCACCGCGCTTGAACCGCTGATGCGTTCCTCGCATGGGGCCTGGGTCGGCTGGCCGGGTGTCGCCGCCCGCGATTTCGAACCGTTCGAAAATGACGGGATCTCGCTCGTGCCGGTGCGGCTCGATGAAGCCGACATCGAAGATTACTACGAGGGCTTTTCCAACGACACGCTCTGGCCGCTGTACCACGACGTTATCGCTCCGCCGAGCTTTCACCGCGAAACGTGGGAAGCGTACATTACCGTCAACCGCCGATTCGCAGCGGCGGCTGCTGCAGTCGCTGCCCCGGGTGCAACGGTCTGGGTGCACGACTACCAGCTGCAGCTTGTGCCGCGCATGCTGCGCGAAGCCCGCCCTGACCTCGTCATCGGTTTCTTCAATCACATTCCCTTTCCGCCATATGGAATCTATGCGCAGCTGCCCTGGCGCAAACAGATTCTGCACGGGCTGCTCGGCGCTGACGTGATCGGCTTCCAGCGCAGTGCCGACGCCGGTAACTTCTCCCAAGCGGTACGTCGTCTTTACGGCTACCCCACCCGCGGCGTCGTCATCGACGTGCCGACCAGCGAGACCGGCCAGAATGGGGACTCCCGCCGCGTCATCGCCAAACACTTTCCCATCTCGATCGACTCGGCCGGCTACGAAGAACTAGCCCGGCGCCCCGACATTCAAGCCAGGGCTCGCCAAATTCGCGAAGACCTCGGCAACCCCAAAACACTGATGCTCGGCGTCGACCGGCTCGACTACACCAAGGGCATCGGCCACCGCATCAAGGCCTTTGGTGAGCTGCTCGCCGACGGCCGGTTGAGCGTTGAAGACGTCACCCTGGTGCAGGTTGCCAGCCCCTCACGTGAACGTGTCAGTACCTATATGGCCTTGCGCGACGAGATCGAGCTCGCTGTCGGCCGGCTCAACGGCGATTTCTCCACTATCAGTCACATCGCTATCAGCTACCACCACCACAGTTACCCGCGCGAAGAGATGGTCGCGATGTACCTCGCCGCCGATGTCATGCTCGTCACCGCCTTGCGCGACGGTATGAACCTGGTCGCCAAAGAGTATGTGGCCGCGCGTTTCGACGTTGACGGAGTGCTTGTGTTGAGCGAGTTCGCCGGCGCCGCCGATGAACTCAAACAGGCGATTCTCATCAATCCGCACGACATTGACGGTACCAAGGATGCCATCGTGCGGGCGATCGAGATGCCCAAACGGGAGCGTACGCGCCGCATGCGGTCGTTGCGACGCAAAGTCGCCGAGAACGATGTCGCCGTCTGGTCGGCTTCCTTCTTAAGAGCGCTCACCGGCGGCGCCGCCGTGCCCGCCGGAATCCCCGACGACCTCGACCTGGCACTGCAGAGCATTGCCGGCGCCGAGAACCTGCTCATCGCCCTCGACTTCGACGGCACCCTGGCGCCCCACGTCGACCATCCCGAAGACGCCCGTGCCATCGCCGGCAACCGGGAAGCCGTGCAGGCCCTGCTCGACCTGCCGGGCGTGCGAGTCGCCCTCGTCTCCGGACGAGCCCTGGTGAGCCTGCAACACGTTGCCCAGCCACAGAGTTCGGTGCTGCTCACTGGCTCGCACGGCATCGAGGTACAGCTGGACACCCCCGAGATTGAGCTCAACCTGCTTTCCACCGAGCTCGAGCAACTCGATACCCTCGCCCGGGTGCTCGAGAGCATCTCCGGCGGGATCGCCGGCACCACAATCGAGCGCAAGCCCGCTGGCATGGCCCTGCACACTCGCCTCGCAACCGAGGAAGACGGCGAGAGAGCCGAACGTCAGGCCCGCGAGCAATTGGGCGATCAGCTGCCCGGGCTGACCGTTCGAGAAGGTAAGAACGTGCTGGAATTCTCGGTTCGGTCGAGCACCAAGGGCGACGCCCTGAAGAAGCTGCGCGACTACACCGGTGCCGACCGTGTGTTCTACGCCGGTGATGACGTGACCGACGAGGATGCCTTCGGGGCTTTGCGTGACGACGACCTTGGGCTCAAAATCGGGCAGGGTGCCACCCTCGCGAATTACCGGGTGCGCAGCCCGCACGAGGTTACCCAGGTGCTGGTGCGTATCGCGGAGCTTCGGGCTGCCCAGGCGGGTTAACCCGGCTCGGCAAGGTTCTAGACTCGGAAGTATGTCTGAGATCGATGTGAAACCCCGTAGCCGCGACGTCACCGATGGGATCGAGGCCACCACATCTCGTGGAATGCTCCGTGCAGTCGGTATGGGCGATGCGGACTGGGACAAGCCCCAGATCGGTATCGCGAGCTCGTGGAACGAGATCACACCGTGCAACCTGTCGCTCGACCGCCTGGCGCAGGCGGCAAAGGAGGGCGTGCACTCCGGCGGCGGCTACCCGCTGCAGTTCGGTACCATCTCGGTCTCCGACGGCATATCGATGGGCCACGAAGGCATGCACTTCTCCCTCGTCTCCCGGGAAGTCATCGCTGACTCGGTCGAGGTCGTCATGCAGGCCGAACGTCTCGATGGCAGCGTGCTGCTCGCCGGCTGCGACAAGTCGCTGCCGGGCATGCTCATGGCCGCCGCTCGACTCGACCTCGCGAGCGTGTTCCTCTACGCCGGATCGATTGCGCCGGGCTGGGTCAAACTCTCCGATGGCACCGAAAAAGACATCACCATCATCGACTCGTTTGAAGCGGTCGGCGCGGTGAAAGCGGGACGCATGAGCGAAGCGGATGCCAAGCGCATCGAGTGTGCGTTTGCTCCCGGCGAGGGTGCCTGCGGCGGCATGTACACCGCGAACACCATGGCCAGCGTCGCGGAAGCCCTCGGGATGAGCCTGCCCGGCTCGGCGAGCCCGGCATCCGCTGATCGTCGCCGCGACTATTTCGCCCGCCGCTCGGGCGAAGCCGTCGTCAACATGCTGCGCCTCGGCATCACCGCCCGCGACATTCTCACCCGCAAGGCGTTTGAGAACGCCATCGCCGTGGCCATGGCCTTCGGTGGCTCGACCAACGTCGTGCTGCACCTGCTCGCCATCGCCCGCGAGGCCGAGGTCGAACTCACCCTCGACGACTTCAACCGCATCGGCGACCAGGTTCCGCACATTGGCGACCTCAAGCCTTTCGGCAAGTACGTCATGAACGATGTCGACCGTCAGGGCGGCGTTCCCGTCGTCATGCGGGCGCTACTCGAAGCCGGCCTCATTCACGGCGACGCGCTCACCGTGACCGGCAAGACCGTGGCCGAGAACCTCGCCGAGATCGACCCGCCCGACCTCGACGGGGAGGTGTTGCGAACGCTCGACAACCCCATTCACAAAAGCGGTGGCATCACCATCCTCAAGGGTACCTTTGCGCCAGAGGGTGCCGTCGTGAAGACCGCTGGATTCGACGCCGCCGTCTTCGAGGGACCGGCACGGGTCTTCGAGCGAGAACGTGCGGCCATGGATGCCCTGACCGAAGGCAAGATCTACAAGGGTGACGTTGTCATCATCCGCTATGAAGGCCCCAAGGGCGGGCCGGGAATGCGCGAGATGCTCTCGATCACCGCCGCCATCAAGGGCGCAGGGCTCGGCTCCGATGTACTACTATTAACGGACGGTCGATTCTCAGGCGGCACAACCGGACTGTGCATCGGCCACATAGCACCCGAAGCGGTGGACGCAGGTCCAATCGCCTTCGTGCGCGATGGGGATCTGATACGGGTCGATATCGCAGCTCGCACGCTTGACCTACTGGTCGCACCTGCTGAGTTGGCCGCCCGCCGAGAAGGCTGGGCGCCGCTTCCCCCGCGTTATACCCGTGGCGTCCTCGCCAAGTACGCCAAGCTCGTGCACTCAGCCGCCGAAGGCGCCATCACTGGGTGATCTCGCGCACGGGTAAGCCCAAACCCATCGATTCGAAGTAGGGACTCAACGACCATGACCACGGAAACCACTCCCGTGCCTTCAGCTCCGGCGTCTGCGGAGCCGGAGATGCTCACCGGCTCGGGTGCAATCATTCGCACTCTCGAGCTGCTCGGCGTCACCGACGTCTTCGGCATCCCCGGCGGCGCCGTCATTCCGCTCTACGACGAGCTCATGACGCAAACCAAGATTCGCCACATTCTGGTACGCCACGAACAGGGAGCCGGCCACGCGGCCGAGGGCTACGCCTCCGCGACCGGACGCGTCGGCGTCGCTATTGCCACCAGCGGCCCGGGTGCCACCAACCTCGTCACCGCCATAGCGGACGCCTACATGGACTCGGTTCCGTTGCTCGCGATCACCGGCCAGGTGTTCTCCACCTCGATGGGAACGGACGCCTTCCAGGAAGCGGACATCATCGGTATCACCATGCCGATCACGAAGCATTCCTTTCTCGCTCGCCGCGCCGAAGAGATCCCGGCCGCGATCGCGTCGGCGTACCACATCGCTTCCACCGGCCGGCCCGGCCCGGTGCTCGTGGACATCACCAAGGACGCGCAGCAGAACCTGGCGCCGTTCATCTGGCCGCCCAAGCTCGACCTGCCCGGCTACCGTCCGATCGTCAAGGCCCATGGCAAGCAGGTGCAGGCCGCGGCCCAGCTGCTGCTGGCCGCGAAGAAGCCCGTGCTGTATGTGGGCGGCGGTGTTATTCGCGCCCACGCATCCGCTGAACTGCTCGCCCTGGCCGAGGCGACCGGTGCGCCGGTCGTGACCACGCTGATGGCTCGTGGCGCCTTTCCCGACTCGCACCCGCAGCACCTCGGCATGCCGGGCATGCACGGCACGGTTTCGGCCGTGCTCGCGCTGCAGGAGAGCGACCTCATCATCTCACTCGGAGCTCGCTTCGACGACCGGGTGACCGGAAAGATCAGCGAATTCGCGCCCAACGCGAAGATCGTGCACGTCGACGTCGACCCGGCCGAGATCTCCAAGATTCGCTTCGCCGACGTACCCATCGTCGGTGACGCCAAGGACGTCATTGCCGACCTGATCATCGCGTGGACGGAAGTCGCCCAGGCTGGCGCGTCCGACACAGCCGAGTGGTGGACCTACCTGCACGGACTGAAGGAGGAGTTTCCGCTCGGTTTCACCGAGCCGACCGATGGGCTGCTGGCTCCGCAGTATGTGATCCAGCGCATCGGTGAACTCACCGGACCCGAAGCGGTCTACGCGGCCGGCGTCGGCCAGCACCAGATGTGGGCGGCCCAGTTCATCAAGTACGAACGCCCCAACTCGTGGCTCAACTCCGGCGGCGCCGGCACCATGGGCTACTCCGTTCCGGCCGCCATGGGTGCCAAGGTCGCCGAACCCGACCGGGTCGTCTGGTCGATCGACGGCGACGGCTGCTTCCAGATGACCAATCAGGAACTCGCCACCTGCACGATCAACAAGATCCCGATCAAGGTCGCGATCATCAACAACTCCTCGCTCGGCATGGTGCGCCAGTGGCAGTCGCTGTTCTACGACGGACGCCACTCGTTCACAGACCTCAACACCGGTCACGGTACCGCCATGGTTCCCGACTTCGTCAAGATGGCGGACGCCTATGGCGCGCTCGGAATTCGGGTAACCAGCAAGGACCAGGTGGATGACGCCATCAAACTGGCCCTCGCCACCAACGACCGCCCGGTCGTGATCGACTTCATCGTGAGCCCCGGCGCCATGGTCTGGCCGATGGTTCCGCAGGGAGTCAGCAACAGTTTCGTTCAATACGCCAAAGACCACGCACCAACCTGGGGAGACGAATAACCGTGACGAGCCACGTTCTGAGTTTGCTCGTCGAGGATAAGCCCGGCCTGCTCACGCGCGTCGCCGGCCTGTTCGCGCGTCGCGGGTTCAACATTGAGAGCCTCGCCGTGGGCCACAGCGAGATCCCCGGCCTGTCCCGCATCACGATCCTGGTCGATGTCGACGACGTGCCGCTCGAGCAGGTGACCAAACAGCTCAACAAGCTCATCAACGTCATCAAGATCGTCGAGCTCGACGTGTCGCAGTCGGTGCAGCGCGAACACCTGCTGATCAAGGTCAAGGTCGACAGCACGACTCGATCGCAGGTGCTCGAAGCGGTCAACCTGTTCCGTGCCCGCGTCGTCGACGTGGCCACCGACGCCGTCGTGATCGAGGTCACCGGCGACAACGGCAAGACCCAGGCGCTGCTGCGGGTGCTCGAACCGTTCGGCATTCGGGAACTTGCGCAGTCGGGTCTGCTGGCCATCGGGCGCGGATCGAAGTCGATCACCGAGCGCGTCTTCAGAAACTAACGTTTTCAGTTTTCCAACCATCAATTCACGAGGAGAGAAACATATTGTCTGAGATTTTCTACGACAAAGACGCCGACCTGACGATCATCCAGGGCAAGAAGGTGGCCGTCATCGGCTACGGCTCGCAGGGTCACGCCCATGCGCAGAACCTGCGCGACTCCGGAGTTGAGGTCCAGATCGGCCTGAAAGCTGGCTCCAAGAGCACGGCCAAGGCCGAAGAAGCCGGCTTCACCGTGCTGTCCACAGCGGATGCCGCGGCCTGGGCCGACGTCATCGTCATCCTCGCTCCCGACCAGGTGCAGCGTCACCTGTATAAGGACGACGTGCTGCCGAACCTCGCCGCCGGCAAGGTCCTCGTCTTCGGACACGGCTTCAACATCCGCTTCGGCTACATCACCGCTCCGGACGGCGTCGACGTCGTCATGGTCGCTCCCAAGGGACCCGGCCACACCGTGCGCCGCGAATTCGAAGCCGGCCGTGGCGTTCCCGTGATCGTCGCCGTTGAGAAGGACGCCTCGGGTAACGCGTGGCCGATCACCCTCAGCTACGCCAAGGCGATCGGTGGCCTGCGCGCCGCCGGCATCAAGACCACCTTCACCGAAGAGACCGAAACCGACCTGTTCGGTGAGCAGGCCGTGCTCTGCGGTGGTACCTCACAGCTCATCCAGTACGGCTTCGAGGTTCTCACCGAGGCCGGCTACCAGCCGCAGGTTGCCTACTTCGAGGTGCTGCACGAGCTCAAGCTCATCGTCGACCTCATGTGGGAAGGCGGCATCGCGAAGCAGCGTTGGAGCGTCTCCGACACCGCGGAATACGGCGACTACGTCTCGGGTCCGCGCGTCATCGACCCGAGCGTCAAGGAGAACATGAAGGCCGTTCTCGCCGACATCCAGAGCGGCGCGTTCGCCGAGCGTTTCATCGCCGATCAAGACAACGGCGGAGTCGAGTTCCTCGCCCTGCGCAAGAAGGGCGAAGAGCACCCGATCGAGGCCACCGGCCGCAGCCTGCGCAAGCTTTTCGCGTGGAACGCGTCGACCGACGACGACTACGTCGACGGCGAAGCCGCCCGCTAGATCCCCGCTCGCCCCACCCACCCCGCCCGTCCCCTCCGCGAAACTGCAATTGCGGGGCTGCAGAACGCGGTTTAAACCCGACAACTGCAGTTTCGCGGGGGGTGGGGGCGGGGCGTGATTGGAAGGGGGACCGTGGGCCTTCGGCGCGTGAGCGCGTCCGCGGCGATGCTCGGCGTGCTCGGCTATGTCGCCGTCGACGTCGTGCTGCAGCTGTTGCCGCCGCACTACAGCCCGATCAGCGAGGCCGAAAGCAACCTCGCTGTCGGTCCCTTCGGCTGGGTCATGAACGTCAACTTCCTTGGCCGGGCTGTCACCACGCTGTGTGCGATGGTCGCGATCGGGCAGCTGGGCACGGTATCTGCGCTGCACCGAATCGGCCTGCTCCTGCTCGGGGTCGCCGGGCTCTGCTCGGGGGTGCTCGCCTTCTTTCCGACCGATATCCCCGCCGCGGGAGCCGGGCTCGTTGCCGAAACTGCCGCGGGACTCGTGCACCTGGTCTTCGCAACCCTCGGCTTTCTCACGGCCTTCGCCGCGATCGTGCTCCTGACCCGTAGCTTGCACCGAAACGCGCTACTCCCGGAAAGCCTCCGGGCAGCCCTGATTTTCACCGCCATCGCCATGGCGGGGTTGCTGTTTCTGCTGCTCACGGTGACCGTGGCCCCCGGCCTGCTGGGCCTTGCCGAGCGGATATGCCTGCTGGGCATCCTCGGCTGGGTCTTCTTCGTCTGTGCCGGCATGCTCCGGCTGGACGCGCCGGTCCCCGCCCCGAGCCCGCCGTGAACAGTGCGTGAACATCCCGCTCTCGGTCGTGGCGTCAGCTCGCCCGCGCCGCAAGCTGGAGGGATGACAACTCTTTCTCGACGTGAATTGTTCTCCGCCGGCGTCTTCGTGGTCGCCGGTGCCGCCGCCGCGACCGTCGGCGGCGAACCTGCCCAGGCAGCCGCCCCCAAGGGAGCCCTCCCGGGCACGACCTTCGCACACGGCGTGGCCTCGGGAGACCCGCTGCCCGACGGTATCCTGCTCTGGACCCGGGTCACCCCCGTGAAAACCGCCGTGCCCGGCTCCGGCCTCGGCGCAGACGTCTCCGTGACCTGGGAGCTCGCCGAAGACTCCGGCTTTCGGCGGGTGGCCGCGAAGGGCACCGTCGTCACCGGGGCCGCCCGCGACCACACGGTCAAGGCCGCCCCCAGCGGGCTGCGCGCGGGCACGGCCTATTGGTACCGCTTCAGTTCCGGCGGCGTCACCTCGCCTGTCGGGCGTACGAAAACGGCCCCGGCGGCCGGAGAGGCCCTCGACCGGCTGCGCCTCGGGGTGGTGTCCTGCGCGAACCTGCAGGCCGGCTACTTCACCGCCTATCGCCACCTCGCCGACCGCGGTGATCTCGACGTCGTACTGCACCTTGGTGACTACCTCTACGAATACGGTGTCGGCGAGTACCAGGCCCGCGATGTGGTCGTGCGTCCGCACGATCCAACCACAGAAATGACCACCCTCGAGCACTACCGCCGCCGGCACGCCCAATACAAGACCGACGTCGACCTGCAGGCCCTGCACGCGGTCGTGCCCTTTATCGTCACCTGGGACGACCATGAATCCGCCAACGATGCCTGGTCCGGCGGCGCCGAGAACCACACCGAGGGCTCCGAGGGCACGTGGAACGTGCGCAAGTCCGCCTCCAAGCAGGCGTACGCCGAGTGGATGCCGGTGCGGTATAATGCGGGCGGTCAGCTCTACCGTCGCTTCAGCTTCGGCGACCTCGCGAGCCTGTCGATGCTCGACCTGCGCAGCTACCGCAGCCAGCAGGCGTCCACCATCGTCAGCCCGGAGATCTCCAGCCCCGAGCGCACCCTCACCGGGGCCGCGCAGATGAACTGGCTGCTCGACGGCTTGACGCAGGCCAGCACCCAGTGGAAACTCATCGGCAACCCAGTGATGATCGCCCCGGTACGGTTCCCCTCCACCCTCTCCACCGCCGAGATCGGGGGAGTGCAGACCCTGCTCGGGTCCTCGACGATCGACGGCGTGCCCTACAACGTCGACCAGTGGGACGGCTACACCGCCGATCGCAGCCGCGTAATCAGTCATCTGCGCGACAATGCGATCACGGATGCCGTCTTCCTCACCGGCGACATCCACTCCGGTTGGGCCTGCGACGTGCCCGCCGACCCGCTCACCTACCCAAGCACCGGGACATCCGTTGCCGCGGAGCTCGTCTGTACCTCGGTCACGAGCGACAACCTCGACGACATTCTCGGAGTGCCGCCGCGCAGCGGTTCGATCGCCGTCGAAGATGCCTTCAAGGCGGCGAACCCGCACGTGAAATACCTCGACTTCGACTCACACGGCTTCTCGGTGCTCGAGGTGACCCCCGCGGCGGTGCGGATGGACTGGTACGTGCTCTCCGACCGCACCAGCCCCACCTCCACGAGCTCGCGGTCGGTGTCCTACCAAGTCGCCGCCGGCACTCATAAGGTCACGGCCCTCGCATGAACGGCCCCGCCTCGATCGCCGCAGACCGCCGCCAGTTCCTGAAGATCGCCGTCGGCGCCAGCGCCACCGTCGTGCTCTCGGCCGCACCCGGAACGGCGTGGGCCAAGCCCCCGAGCATCGCGGTGCCGCCCGCCGCCCGCACCCGCGTCTACGTGCTCGTGGTCGACGGATGCCGCCCCGACGAGATCACCGCGCAGCTCACCCCCCGGCTGCACGCCCTGCGCAGCCAGGGCGTCAACTTTCCGACGGCCCGGTCGCTTCCGGTCATGGAAACCATCCCCAACCACGTGATGATGATGACCGGCGTGCGGCCCGACCGCTCCGGCGTTCCCGCGAATTCGATCTACGACCGGGCCGAAGCCGTGGTCCGCGACCTCGACCGACCGAGCGACCTGCGCTTTCCGACCCTGCTCGAGCGGCTGCAGGAGAAAAAGCTGACCACCGGCTCGGTGCTGAGCAAGGAGTACCTGTTCGGAATCTTCGGTGAGCGGGCGACCTACCGGTGGGAGCCGGCGCCGCTGGTACCCCTCACTAACCACGCGCCGGACCGGTTCACCATGGACGCGCTCATCGCCATGGTCACGACCTCCGACCCTGACCTGATCTTCGCCAATTTCGGTGACATTGACCGGGTCGGGCACTCCGACGAGACCGGTACCTCGATCAAAGCTGCTCGCACCGCAGCGCTCGCCTCGAGCGACTTCCAGATCGGCCGTTTCGTCGACCACCTCGTCTCGGCCGGACTCTGGGAGACCAGCGTGCTCGTGGTGCTGGCCGACCACTCGATGGACTGGTCGATCCCCTCCAACGTCATCTCGGTGGACCTGATCCTCCGTGACCACCCGGCGCTGCGCGAGCAGATCGTCATCGGCCAAAACGGCGGCGCCGACCTGCTCTACTGGGTGGGCAGCGTCGCCGGTCGCACCGCCGGACTCGCCGAGATACGCGCGCTCGTGACCGCCCATGAGGGCGTGCTCTCGGTGTTCGAACCGGCCGCACTCCGCCTCGGCGCCGAGGCCGGCGACCTCGTCGCCTTCTGCCGGGCCGGCTGGCGCTTCTCCGACCCGACGATCGCGTCCAATCCGATTCCCGGCAACCACGGGCATCCGACGACCGAACCGATTCCCTTCTTCATTTCCGGCGGCAGCCCGCGCGTTCGCCGGGAAATCACCCTGTCGGACCCCGCCCGAACCGTGGACGTCGCGCCCACGATCGGCGCACTGTTGGGCCTGCCGGCGCCAGCCGGCGGCTACGACGGCACGGCGAGAAGCGCGGCGTTCACCGCGTAGCCCGCGACCTGCCCGATGCCCTCACCTTGATCATCTCCTTCTTCGTGCCCTGACACGTCAGCGCCCAAATGGAAAATCGTCGGCCCCGGTCTCGTCGTCATTGCCGTCCCCAACGTTCCCGCCATAGTCGCGGCCTCGTGCCGATTATTCCCGAGGGCGGAGTGCTACACCCTCGCTCTAACCGGCATCGTCGGCCGCAACCGGATACTCTATAAAAATGAACCCGAGACGTGACGACGACGCACTGAACTGGGCCGGTGACGACGACCCAACGCTGCAAGACGGGAGCACCGATCGGGCGAGGCCGGCGTCTGGTGGTTTGCCCGAAGGGTGGAGCATCCCTCGGGTTTCAGCGGACTCCGAGGCCGCTGCCGACACTACGACGGAGGCTGATAACCCTGAACCGAGCGGTGCCCAGCCACCCGACAACACCCAGCCTTCCGCCTCAGCACCGAGCTCTGTTGCCCTGATCGGCATGGGCATCCTGGCCGGCATGTACCTGCTGTACACGATCGGCTGGTTCATCGGTGTCGCGCGGATCGAAAATTCCATCACCGATCCGGTCACCGAATTCATGTTCTCGCTCGGCGCCTGGCTGGCGGTAGCCGCGCCACTCGCGTGGTTCGGTGTGACCTATTGGCTCACCATGAGCCGACCGCGTGCGCGGCTGATCTGGCTGCTGATCGGCGTCGTCGTGCTCGCCCCCTTGCCCTTCATTATCGGTTCGGGAGCGGGCTCATGAGCGTCGCAGATGGCAATATCTCGGACGACACCACCGCCAGCCGTCGACGTCCACCACGGTGGGCTTTGCTGAGCATTGCAATATTCTTCGGATTGTTCTATGCCTACGACGTGTGGGAAGCCGTCGGCAACCTGGTCGGGCTGAACCTTCAGGCGCAGTCACTCGCGACCCAGCTGAGCGGCTTCGGCTGGGCCGTGCTCATCTTCGCGGTGCTGCTGCCGGTGTTGGTCTACGCCCTGGCCTATTGGCTGGGACGCAACCGGGCTTTCGGAGTGCAGGCCCTGACCCTTCTCGTGGGGCTGTGTGCGGTGGCCGCCGTGTCGCTTGACATTGCCGCTGTGTTCAGCCTGGGTCGATTGATCGTCTAGCTAAAGCACCGCGACAATGATGAGGGCCATCAATATGAGCTGCGCGATGAGCCGGGGAACCAAGGGGATCGCCACCCGCCCAAACCGCTTCGGGTGCCGCGCAGCATAGGCATTGGCCGGAAATACCGCCGCCAGAAACACCGCGAGCGCGACGGCTGCGACCACCATGGTCGGTGGATAAAGCAATCCCAGCCCGCCAGCAATCTCGCACACCCCGGTGAACAACACCAGGTTCACCGGGTTGGCCAGACCGCTCCGCCGCAGCCGCGGCGGAATCATCGCCGCCATCGTGCGCTGCACCGCCGGCTGAAAATGAGTGATCCCGGCGCCAACGAAAACCAGGGCCAGAAGCACGCGCAGAACCAGTTGGAGACCGTCTATTACGTCGCTGCTCATTCGTCTATTGTGCAGCCGGTAGGGTTGGAATCCGAGTAGCGCCCCTTGTCGCGCCACCGACAAAGCAATCTAAGGATCCGATTTTATTGTCGAAGCCCGTCGTCCTGATCGCCGAAGAACTTTCCCCCGCCACCGTCGATGCCCTCGGGCCCGACTTTGACATTCACCACGTCGACGGCACCGATCGCTCCGCCCTGTTCGCTGAGCTCGCCACGGCGCAGGCCGTCTTGGTGCGGTCCGCCACCAAAATGGATGCCGAAGCCATCAAGGCCGCGCCGCTGTTGAAGGTCATCGCCCGTGCAGGCGTCGGCCTCGACAACGTCGACATCAAGGCCGCCACCGCGGCCGGAGTCATGGTCGTCAATGCCCCCACTTCCAACATCATCTCGGCCGCCGAGCTGACCGTCGGGCACATCCTGAGCCTGGCCCGTCACATTCCGGCCGCCTCCGGCGCCCTCGCCGACGGGCAGTGGAAGCGCTCCAAGTACACCGGTGTCGAGCTCTACGAAAAGACCATCGGCATCATCGGCCTCGGCCGGATCGGCGCGCTCATCACCGCCCGCCTGCAGGCGTTCGGCACCAACGTCATCGCATACGACCCGTACATCACGTCGGCGCGTGCACAGCAGCTCGGCGTGACCCCGGTCACCCTCGACGAACTGCTCGCGCAGTCCGACTTCGTCACTATTCACATGCCGAAGACCCCCGAGACCACCGGCATGATCGGTGCAGCCCAGCTCAAGCTGATGAAGCCGACCGCGTTCGTCGTGAACGTCGCCCGCGGCGGACTCATTGACGAAGAGGCGCTGCACGAGGCCCTCCTCGCCGGCACCATCGCCGGCGCCGGCCTCGACGTGTTCGTCAGCGAACCGCCCACCGGCTCTCCGTTGCTCGGACTCGACAACATCATCACCACCCCGCACCTCGGCGCCTCGACCGACGAAGCCCAGGAAAAGGCGGGCGTCTCCGTTGCCAAGTCCGTGCGCCTCGCGCTTTCCGGCGAGCTCGTGCCCGACGCGGTCAACGTAGCCGGCGGCGTCATCGATCCGTACGTGCGCCCCGGCATCCCGCTGGTTGAAAAACTCGGCCAGGTATTCTCCGGCCTCGCCGCGCACAGCCCGCTCACCAGCGTGGACATCGAGGTGCGTGGTGAACTCGTCGAATACGACGTCAGCGTGCTCAAACTCGCCGCACTCAAGGGCATCTTCACCAACGTGGTCAGCGAAACCGTGTCCTACGTCAACGCGCCGCTGTTAGCCGAGCAGCGCGGTGTCACCGTGCGGCTGCTCACCGACGCCGAATCGCCCGAGTATCGCAATGTCATCACCCTGCGCGGCGCCCTCGCCGACGGTTCGCAGGTCTCCGTCTCTGGCACCCTCACCGGCACCAAGCAGATCGAGAAGATCGTCGAAATCAACGGCTACGACGTTGAGGTTCCGTTCGCCAAGAACCTTATTGTGATGCTCTACGCCGACCGCCCCGGAATCGTCGCCGTTTACGGCCGCGAATTCGGCGAGGCCAACATCAACATTGCAGGCATGCAGATCGCCCGCCACGTGGCCGGCGGCAAGGCGCTGAGCGTACTGACCGTCGACTCCGAGGTTCCGGCCGGGCTGCTCACCGCGGTGCGAACGGCGATCGACGCCGAGATCATGGTGGAGATCGACCTCACCGAGTAGCGCCCTTCGCCCGTGAATGGGGGCGGTAGAACGGATACGAGTGGGCGCCTGCCCGGTGGGCGCCCACTTTCTGTCCCGAGGTTCGGCTCGGAGGTATCCGGCCTGGATGACTACTTGGCGTGCGGCAGTAGCCGGCCGATCAGGGTGATCAGCCGCGTCATGGATTCGTCGGTGTGGCTCGGTGGTGTGAGTTCGTACGCGGCAAGCGACGAGTTGACGTAAAGTCCGTCGCTGATCAGCATGATCGCCTGGGCTGTATCCGGGTCATGTACGGCGTCTTCAATGACCGAGAGCCAGCGTCGACGAATCTCGCTGAGCACCTGCATGGCCCGGGGATCGCGGCCTTGGGCGAGGCGGGAACCGGCGATGTAAGCGCGGTCAAGCGGACTGCCGGTGTGCACCGAGGTGCGAATGAGGTAGTCGACGGGTCCGGCCGGGGCGGTGCGGATGTTATCGGCGTCCTCGCGCGCGAGCGCGTCGAGGCGGGCCAACAGGCCGTCGACAAGGGCGTCCTTCGAGGCGAAGTGATAGAGCAAGCCACCCTTGGACACCGCGGCTGCCGCCGCCACAGAGTCGAGTGTGGCGGAGCGTTCGCCGCCCTCGACCAGTAGCTCCTCAAAGGCGTCGAGCAGCCGATCCCGCGTGGGAGCGGACGGCGCGGGGGCATTTTTTGACATAGGGGCCATGGTAACGAACACGCAGACTGTCGGTTGGACACAAGTAACGGACTAGACAACTATACCGTCTAGCCGGTACAGTCGAAGGTGATGTTCCGCCGATAACGGTCGAAAAAAGTACACAGAAAGTGAACGAGATCGTGTCTGCCCCCGCTGGTCCCACCAATCCCACCGTGCTGCCCACCGAGGCCCGCGTCGCCGAGACTCGGGCTGTTGAGGGCAGCGGTGTTGAGGGCAGCGTGTCCCGAACCCGTGACGCCGATGACACAGCCCTCACAGTCAGCGCCGGGGCCCCCGGGGGAGCGGCATCCGCTCTGCCCGTGCGGCACGACCGTCGCCGCTGGTGGGCGCTGGCCGTGCTGATGTTGCCGGTGCTGCTCGTGTCGATCGACAACACCGTGCTGAATTTTGCGTTGCCGGCGATCTCCACGGCCACGCTGCCGACCGGTGTGCAGCTGCTCTGGATGGTCGATATCTACCCGCTCGTGCTCGCCGGGCTGCTCGTGGCCATGGGGAGCCTGGGTGACCGCATCGGGCGACGTCACTTGCTGCTCATCGGCTCTGCCGGGTTTGGCGTGGTCTCGGTGTTCGCGGCGTTCGCCCCGAGCATCGAAGGCCTGATCATTGCCCGGGCAGCGCTCGGATTCTTCGGCGCGATGCTCATGCCCTCAACCCTGTCCCTGCTGCGAAGCACCTTTGTGGACCGTGACCAACGCCGCCTCGCCATCGCCATCTGGGCTACGGGCTTCGCGGCCGGTAGCGCGCTCGGTCCGGTCATCGGTGGCATCCTGCTCGAGCACTTCGCCTGGGGATCAGTGTTCTTGATCGCCGTTCCCGTGCTGCTGCCGCTGTTCGTGCTGGCACCGATCCTGGTGACCGAATCGCGCGACCCGAACCCCGGGCGCATCGATTTTCTCAGCATCACCCTGTCGCTTGGCACCATGCTGCCGATCGTTTATGGCATCAAAACCATCGCTGAGCACGGGGCGACCTGGTTCACGTTCGCTCCGATTGCGCTCGGACTATTGCTCGGCGTGTGGTTCGTGCGTCGCCAGTTGCGCCTGCCGAACCCCATGCTCGACATGGGCCTGTTTCGGCGCGGCGCGTTCAGCGGCGCCGTCGGCGTCAACCTGCTCAGCGTCACAGCGCTCGTCGGCTGCCTGTTCTTCATCTCGCAGCACCTGCAACTCGTGCTCGGACTCTCACCGCTCTCGGCCGGCCTTGTGCTGGTGCCCGGCCTGGCCGCGATGATCGCGGCTGGACTGCTGATCGTGCCGATCGCCCGCCGGGTACGCCCGTCGCGAGTGGTGCCGGTGGCACTGCTGGTGTCGGTCGCCGGGTTCGCGTCGATCGCGTTGCGTGGCGGGCAGATTGATGCTTTCTCCATCGGCGTGGCTTTCGTGCTGCTCGGCATCGGAATCGGAGCGGCCGAGACCGTGTCGAACGAGCTGATCGTGGCCACGGCGCCGGCCGATAAAGCGGGGGCGGCATCCGCCGTGTCCGAAACCGCCTACGAGCTGGGAGCGGTGCTCGGCACAGCGGTGCTCGGCACCATTCTGACCATGTCGTATCGCGCGGCAGTGCTGTTGCCCGAAGGCCTGAGTGCGGCTGAACGGGTTGCCGCCGGCGAAACGCTTGGCGGAGCCGTGGCCGTGGCCGGGCAGCTACCCGCCGGGGTGGCGCAGCAGCTGCTCGATTCAGCTCGGCACGCTTTCGACAGCGGTGTCGGCCTCACCGCCTGGATCGGTGTTGCGCTCGTGCTCGGTGCGGCCGTCGTCGCGCTTGTCGCGCTGCGCAGGGCGCGCTAGCTATAGATCGTCGATCGAGTTCTCGCGGCGTGTGACCTGCTCGCCGTTCGCCGGGTCGGCGATGGTTCGGGTGGTGCTCACGCTGTTGCGGCGACGCGTCATCAGCACGATGCCGAGGATCGTCACGAGCACGCCGGCCGCGAGCAAAATGTAGCCGACAAGCTGCAGGTCGATTCCGGTGACGGTCACGTCGAGGGCCCACACCAGTATGGCGCCGACGACCAGCAGAAAAATTCCTAGTCCGATACTCATGATTACCCACTTTCAATTGGTAGTGCGCTTCGCTCCAGCCTAGGCACTTCGGCGAGAAAGGTAAGGTTTGACTAGAAGCAATTCAGGTGAACGTTGACCGGTTCGGAGCCGCATGTCTCGTACTATCAAACTCGCTGTCATTCCTGGAGACGGGATTGGACCGGAAGTTGTCGCCGAGGCCGTCAAGGTGCTCGGCGCTGTCACCGCCCGCGACGACGTCACGATTGACACGAGCATGTTCCACCTGGGCGCAGCGCGGTTCCTCGAAACCGGTGATGTGCTCACCGACGCCGACCTCGCATCCATCCAGGAGCACGACGCCATTCTTCTCGGCGCGGTCGGCGGCGTTCCCGGTGACCCGCGCCTGAAAGATGCCAATATCGAGCGCGGACTGCTGCTCGGCCTGCGCTTTGCCCTCGACCACTATGTCAACCTGAGGCCCTGCACGATCTACCCCGGCGTCACAAGCCCGCTCACCGCCCCCGGCGTGGTCGACTTCGTTGTTGTGCGCGAGGGCACCGAGGGCCCCTATGTCGGCAACGGGGGCGCGATCCGCCGCGGCACAGCGCAGGAGGTCGCCAACGAGGTCTCCGTGAACACCGCCTACGGGGTTGAACGCGTCGTGCGGTACGCCTTCGAAGTGGCCGAGAGCCGCGAGCGCAAGCACCTCACCCTCGTGCACAAGACCAACGTGCTCGTCTTCGCCGGCAGCTTATGGCAGCGCATCGTGAACGAGGTGGCCGTCGAGTACCCCCGCGTTGCGGTCGATTATCTGCACGTCGACGCGGCGACGATCTTCTTCGTCACGAATCCGAGTAGATTTGATGTGCTCGTCACCGACAACCTCTTTGGCGATATCCTCACCGACCTGGCAGCGGCAATCAGCGGCGGCATCGGCCTGGCAGCTTCCGGCAATATCAACCCGACGGGCCGCTTTCCCAGCATGTTCGAGCCGGTCCACGGCTCGGCTCCCGATATCGCCGGCCAACAACTCGCCGACCCGACCGCAGCCATCCTGTCGGTAGCGCTTCTGCTCGACCACCTCGGTCTACCGGATGCCGCGGCTCGCGTGAACGAGGCGGTGGCCGACGACCTATGGCGGCGCAACACGCTGGAGCGACGCAGCACCGCTGAGGTGGGAGATGCCATCGTGACCCTTTTGACAGACAAGGTACTTAAATGAGCAAGACCGCAATCCTTCCCATGATTTTCGCCCTCACGCCGTCGACGAATGCGCGCCCCGAGGCCGAGCGCGAAGAGATTCTTGCCGATCCGGGCTTCGGCAAACACTTCACCGACCACATGGTCACCATCGATTGGTCGATCGAGGCCGGTTGGCACGACGCCCGCGTCACACCCTATGGTCCGTTAATGCTCGATCCCGCCTCGTCGGTGCTGCACTACGGCCAGGAGATCTTCGAGGGCCTCAAGGCTTACCGGCACGCCGACAACTCGATCTGGACCTTCCGGCCCGAGAAGAACGCCGAGCGGCTGCAACGCTCGGCGCAGCGCCTCGCGCTGCCCGAACTCTCGACCCCGGACTTCATCGAGTCGGTCAGGCAGATGATCTCGATCGACGGCGACTGGGTGCCGTCCGCGCCCGAGACCAGCCTGTACCTGCGCCCGTTCATGATCGCCAACGAGAGCTTTCTCGGGGTGCGCGCCGCCCACAAGGTAAGTTTCTACGTGATCGCCAGCCCCGCCGGTGCCTACTTCGCCGACGGCGTGGCCCCGGTGAAGATCTGGCTGTCGACCGAGTACTCCCGCGCCGGTCGCGGTGGTACCGGCGCCGCCAAGTGCGGCGGCAACTACGCCGCCTCGCTGCTGCCCCAGATGGAGGCGTACGAGAACGGCTGCGCCCAGGTGCTCTTTCTCGACGGGGAGACCGGAACGAACGTCGATGAACTCGGCGGCATGAACGTGTTCTTCGTGCACGGCACCGACACGATTGTCACGCCTCGCCTGACCGGATCCATTCTCGAAGGCGTCACCCGCGACAGCATCATGCAGCTGGCCCGCGACCGCGGTATGACCGTGGAAGAGCGCGCGGTGACGCTGGCGGAGTGGCGCGACGGCGTCGCATCCGGTGCCATCACCGAGGTTTTCGCCTGTGGAACCGCCGCCGTCGTCACCCCGATCGGCCAGCTCAAAGCCAAGGACTTCACGATCGGCGAAGCGGATGCCCCGGCTGGCGAGGTCACCCTGTCGCTGCGTCAGGAACTCACCGACATTCAGTACGGGCGCGTGCCTGACCGGCACGGTTGGCTCACCCGCCTCGACTAAACTGAACCTTTTGAGCGGAAACGAGACACGTGAAGATCGCACGCTACAGCTACCAGGGCGCCATCGCGTTCGGTATCGTTGACGACGACGAACTGGTCGTGCTCACGAGCGACCCGATGTTCGCCGGATTCGACACGACCGGGGATCGGGTGGCCCTGGCCGACGTGAAGCTGCTCGCGCCGGTGATTCCGCGCTCGAAGATCGTCGCGGTGGTGTCTTCCGAGGCGTTCGTACTGCGGCCGAATACCGCTGTCGTCGGCCCCGGCGACGCTATTGTACTGCCCGCCGCCTCCGATCGGGTTGAGGTCGACGGCCAGCTCGCCATCATCATTGGCAAGATCGCCAAGAACGTCTCGGTGGCGGATGCCCCCGGCCGCGTTTTCGGCTACACCGTAGCGACGGTCGTCACCGCGGCCGACCTTACGGAGATGTCGGCCACCCGCGCCGGAGCTTTCGACACGTTTCTCCCGCTCGGACCGATCATTGAGACGGAGTTCGACGAGGCAGCCACGCCGTTGCGCGGATTGATCAATGATGAGGAGTTTCAGTCGGTCGATCTCGGCGACGACGATCGGATCACCGAGGAGACCGTATCTGCGCTCGTGGCATTCGCCTCGAGCGTGTTCACGCTGCTGCCCGGCGACGTGATCCTGGCCGGACCACTCGACACGCCGGCGGCCGTTGTCGACGGCGAGACGGTCACGGTGTCGATCGCTGGCATCGGAGCACTCGTGAACCCCGTGGTGCGCCCGGCCTGACGCTCTGCGCTCGGTGACGGCGTCGCCCCGGTTGAGCTGCGCGCCCTCGCCGACGAGAACTGGGTGGCCGGCGTCCGCGCCGAAGGGGTGTCGGCCCTGGCTGCCGCGCTGCGCGCGTTCGTCGCCATTTCTTCGCCGGGGCCCACCCTATGAACACAGGCCCGGTTGAGAAACCGGGCCGATTTCTTGGGCCTGGACTCGACGTGAGGCAGTAGGGCTCGCGCAACTAGAATCATGAGTAATGTCTGATACCACTGCACACCCGTTTTCTACCGCCACCGGAACCGACGTTCGCGTGCGGTTCTGCCCCTCGCCAACCGGAACGCCCCACGTGGGCCTGGTTCGCACCGCCATGTTCAACTGGGCCTACGCGCGGCACACTGGCGGAAAAATGATCTTCCGCATCGAAGACACTGACGCCGCCCGCGACAGTGAAGAGAGCTTTCTGCAGCTCGTCGAGGCCATGCGCTGGCTCAAGCTGGACTGGGACGAAGGCGTCGATGTCGGTGGGCCCCAGGCGCCGTATCGTCAAAGCGAGCGCTACGACATCTACCGCGGAGTCATCGAGCAGCTCAAAACCAGCGGTCACATCTACGAGAGCTTCGTCACCGGCGAAGAGATCGAGGCGCGGAACCGCGACCTCGGCCGCGACCCGAAAATGGGCTACGACAACTTCGAGCGTGACTTAACCTCGGAGCAGAAGGCTGCCTATCGTGCCGAGGGTCGGTCGCCGGCGCTGCGCCTGCGCGTGCCAGACACCGAGCTCTCCTTTGACGACCTCGTGCGCGGCGAGATCACGTTCCCGGCCGGCTCGTTCAGCGACTTTGTCGTGGTGCGCCCCAACGGGCATCCGCTCTACCCCTTCGTGAACCCGGTCGATGACGCGCTCATGGGCGTCACCCACGTGCTGCGCGGCGAAGACCTGCTCTCGTCGACGCCCCGTCAGATCGCGCTCTACCACGCGCTCATCGACATTGGCGTGACCACCTTCGTGCCCCGTTTCGGCCACCTGCCCTACGTCATGGGAGACAAGAACAAGAAGCTCTCCAAACGCGACGCCGAAGCAAACCTGTTTCTGCACCGCGACCACGGGTTCATTCCCGAAGGACTGCTCAACTACCTCGCGCTTCTTGGCTGGTCACTCACCCACGACCGCGATGTGTTCTCGATCGATGAGTTCACGGCCGCGTTCGATGTCGTGAACGTCAACCCCAACCCGGCCCGCTTCGACTTGAAGAAAGCTGAGTCGATCAACGGCGACCACATTCGCCAGCTTGAGGCGTCAGACTTCGCCGCCCGGCTAGTGCCCTACCTGGTGACTGCCGGAGTGCTCGGCCAGACCCCGACCGAAGCCGACCTGGCCCTGCTTGCCCAGGGAGCGCCCCTCATTCAGGAGCGCATCGCACTTCTCGGCGAAGCGCCAGCCATGCTCGGTTTTCTGTTTGTGACCGGCGCCGACCTGATCCTCGAAGCGGATGCCCTCGCCTCGCTCCCACAGAACGCCGCCGACATCCTCGGCGCGTCTCGCACCGCGCTGCACAGTATTCCTTCAGCGGAATGGACCACCGAGCGGGTGCATGAACTGCTCGCCGAAACTCTTATCGAGGGGCTGGGCCTCAAGCCGCGCGTGGCCTTCGGACCGCTGCGCGTCGCGCTATCGGGCCGTAAGATCTCGCCGCCGCTCTTTGAGTCGATGGAAATTCTCGGTCAGGCGGAAACCCTCGGCCGCCTGGATCGGGCCCTCACGGTGACGACGACGGCCTGACCCCGGGCTGGCGAGGCTTCGACTCGCCGGGGGACACCCCGGTTTGGCCTCTCCAGCCCGAGTGGGCTAGGCTACTACTCGGCCCGGTCTTCGGATTAGGCATTGGGGTATGGTGTAATTGGCAACACGGATGATTCTGGTTCATTTGTTCTTGGTTCGAGTCCAGGTACCCCAGCACTAACAGGCGCAGGATTCCGCGGCGAAATCACATATCGTCCATTCGTCTGGAGGCCGCAGTAGCCGGCTGAAAAACGCCCGTGCTCGACACTTCGGTTCTCTATGAGTTCCGCGACAGTTCCCCAGCCCGAAACCGGATGCATCTGAAGAGGCCCAGCGAGCCGTGATCGGAGCCGCGGCAGTGCGCACGACTTCTGGCCCAGACGCACGACGAAGGTCGTGAACGACGCCTTCCGCTCCGTACGAATGACATCGGCGTTCCACGCTTCCGTCCGATGACGCGTTCGCACGACAGCGGGCACTGCGGCACCCCGTGGAATCTGCCGCACCTCCTGCTCGAGCGCGGTCGACGGTGCAGCGGCACGACGACCGACTCGACGGCGAGGCCAGCGTCTTGGCGGGTGACCGACTAATAGTGAGTGAGCAACGCTAGGGGCCAACAGCTCCGAGCCCGACGAATTGAGTACCGGCTACGGATCGTCGGCGAGAGTGGGCGATGTTGATGAAGCGGATGCGCCGGGCGAGCTTTTGGCATACCCCCGTGACCGCCGCTGCGGATATGCGTCGACCGTGCCGCGGCAATGGAAGACCACGAGCGCAGCAACGACGGGTGATTCAAATGGAGCCAAGCCTGATCTGGGGTTTGATCGGACCGTCTGGGATATCCCACGAGTAGGCGACCCGGTCCATCCCGCCACAATCGCGCTCGAAGTGCATCCGCAAAGTGGCTTTGCGCAAACTGGAGCACCGTGAGATGGTTGATCGCGCAGTGTTCACCATTGTGTCCGTGCCTGCGGAATGGGGGCGTTCGGTAAGATCGCGAACACAACGCTCGTCCGTCGTCGTGCTGGGGCCTAGGCAGGACCGGTCGGTTCACAGCAGCTGGTATATTGACCAACCTTGAGGAGTCCACCATGAATGCAGCCATGCCGGTGATAGTTTTTGATGTCAATGAAACCCTCTCTGACATGTCTCCGATGGAGGATCGCTTCGTAGAAGTCGGTGCTCCTGGCTACCTGGCCCGCATTTGGTTTGCATCCGTGCTGCGGGATGGGTTCGCCCTTGCCGCGTCTGGGGGCAGCGTGAAATTTTCCGTGGCGGGCGCGGAGATCCTGCGAACTTTGTTCCGCGATGTGGCCCTGACCAGCACCATTGACGAGGCAATAAACCACGTCCTGGAAGGCCTCGGAGCATTGAAGCTGCACCCGGACGTCGCAGACGGAGTGCGAGCGCTCAAGGATGCCGGATGTCGCCTCGCAACCCTCTCCAACGGGTCCGCGCAGCTGGCCCAGAACATGCTGACCACGGCGGCGATTCGGACTGATTTCGAGGCCCTTCTCACAGTCGAGGATGCCCCGCACTGGAAACCAGTCGGTTCCGCCTACCGGTACGCGGCGGAGGTTCTCGGAGTTCGACCAGCCGACATGCTCCTGGTCGCCGTGCACCCCTGGGACATCCATGGGGCAGCCCAGGCGGGCCTGCGCACCGCCTGGCTGAACCGAACCAACGCACTGTATCCAAACTACTTTGCGACACCGGATTACACCGTTCCAAATCTTCGCGAGCTCGCCGAGCGCCTTCAGGCTTAGAGCTCTGCGCTCGGTGGGCGAATTCGACTGTGTCTGGACACGACGACGTACATCCTCCACGTTCTCGCCGAGCGGGAGAGCAGGGTATCGACGTGGATCAACACACGGCGTACATCGATCGAGAACGGGTGAGTTACGCCGCGATTTTTTTGACCTTCGGGGCGTGCCCAGCCCCGGTCGGGTAGGAAAAGCCGTCGTCGTACTCACCGCGTCGTCGTCGCGCTCAAGCCAGGATGGGGATTCTGGTTATGAACAGCACGGAATGTAGGCACAATGAACTATGGACTCAAAGCAGGAAAAGAATGCGGTCGACGATATGGTTCGCCGGCTTGAGGTCAGGTACGCCGATCTACCACCGGATCGGGTGAAAGCGGTCGTGACAGCGTGCCACGCTTCCCTCTCTGACAAACCCATCCGGGACTTCATCCCGGTGCTGGTTGAACACGCAGCCCGGTCTCAGCTGCGCGCGGAGCGGAACGCCCCTCCACGAGCGGCATAGCGTTGATTCGCTCTAGCGCGACGTCTTACCCACGTCGCGCGCCCACCTTGACTTTTGACGAGGATCGAACGTACGCCCAGAGCTGCGCGAATACCTGAGCGGCCTCCGTGCCCGGTGCGTATGTTCCGATCGGGGCGCGTTCGGTGCCCATCCGTTCGATCACGACGGTCGCGGGAACGACGAGGTCGATCACCTCTGGGTGTTCGCGCGGCAACGCCTCTGCGGTAAAGCGGTGCACAAGTTTGCGGCGGTCCACCATCGAAAGAAATGCGAACACTTTGGGCGGCCGGTCCGATGCCGCGATGATCTCGTTGACTTGGGCCAGTGAACGTAGTGAAAGCGGTGACGGTACAAGGGGGACCACGGCAAGGTCGGCCGCGTGGAGTGCGTTCTCCGCCACGAGGGACGCCCCGGGCGGGCAATCGAGAATCACGACATCGTATTGGTTCGAGACCGACTCCAGCACCTTGGCGATACGCTGCGTCGACTTTTTGGCTGAGTCGAGGAACAGGTCCAGATTTCGGTAGGTGTCATCCGCCGGGAGTACATCGAGGTTTTTGTACGCGGTCGGCCGGATGACAGCATCCACGTGGCTTTTGCCCCGAATGAGAGAATCCACGCCGCCTTTGACCTTTGCTTTGACGTTAAGGAGATACGTCGCGGCGCCCTGCGGGTCGAGGTCCCACAGCAGCACTCGGCACTCGTGGGACGCCTCCCAGGCGAGATTGACCGCTGTCGTTGTCTTACCGACCCCACCCTTGGTGCTGTATATCGCGACCGTCTTCATGACCCCATCATAGAAGTCAACCTCGCAGCGTCGTGGGCCAGCGCAGACTCGACACCGTGCCGCGTTGGAGGCGCTTATAGCGGCCAGGTACATGTGGTGATTTCAGCAGTCTACGAATCCAAGACTCTCCGTGTTCCCGGTCTGGAGCTTCGACAGAGCCGGTGAGAGACATCTTTGATCTGCAATAAGCTGATAATTGCCATCAATTTCTCATGAAATACACAGGTGATGTTCACCCTATGTCGGCAAATGTCAATCTTGGGGCGATCACGACATTCATGTCGCTTGAAAACACGCCGCCGACCACGCCACCGAATCCATTTCAGGCGGGATCGATACCGACTGCACCAGACCAGCCCATAGTGAATTCAGCGTCTGCGCAGCCCGGACACGCGCGGGCCAACCCGTATGTTGATCAGGCCGGGCAGCCGCTCGGGCAGCCGCTCGCTCAGCGGCCGAGCGGGCCGAACGCGTTTTCCACGATCGCGCCCACCGCGTGGCGGGGAGCCGTCGCATCCGCTGGAATCGGGTACGGGGCAGCGTTTGTTGTCGCGCTCCTGACCGTTGCCCTGACCGGGCTTCTCAGCGGCTGGGAAATGTTCCGTGCTGGCCGCGGTGCTCCCAGTGCAGCTCCACGATCTGCAGTGGGACATTCCCGTCGGCTCAACTTCCGCGGCATCCGTCGGTTCGTTCTTCGGCGCGCTCATCCTTGGATTCGCCGTCTCCTACGTGGCCCGGCTGCAGGCCACGGACGGATGGGCGCGTCTTCTCGTTCGCGCAACCTGGCTACCGGGGGGCACCGCGCGCATCGCGGGCCTGCACCTCGGCGCGTTCATCGCCGTGCTAGCGGTCGTGCTCGCTATTCTGACCCCGCTGTCCGCGGCCGACGAATATGTCGGAGTGCTTCCCATATTTTTGCTTACCCTCGCCATCAACGCTGTCGTGATCGGCATGTTGGGCGCCTTCTCCGCCGATCTCGGCGACCTGGATCGGGTGCTGGCCAACCTGGGCGGCGCATCCAACGAGCAGGCACAGCAAAACCTCACCGTATTCAGCGACGGAATCACCGGCTATATCTGGCTCATCGTGCTGCTCGCCCTGATTCTGGCGGTCGTCGCCTCGCTACTGCTGGCCGTTCGTCGCAATCGAGTGCGCCCGGCGCCGTTATCGTGGCTGGCCACCATCGCTACGTACATGGTCTTCGGTTTAGTGCTGCAGCTTCTTGGCAACGCTCTATTCACGGCGTCGATAACTGCACCCGAGAATGCCTCGACGTCGGGAATGTTCGGACCCGCTGCGTGGACCTTTCTGATCTTCGCAATCTGGGGTGCTGCTATCGAGGCACTGACGCGCTTTGTCGCACCGGTTATCTTGGCCTATGCGACGCCTGGGGTAATCGGCGCCCTCGTCAAGCTATCGGGTCAGGAACGCCAGTTGCCCGTTGTGCCGACGGCACCGCTCATGCCGGTTGGCACCGTCGCAGCCGGCCTGGCCGTTCCTGCGGCAGGGACGGTTTACACCGTCGATCCCGCCACTGCCTATCCGGTTACTGCCTATCCGGTTGCTGCCTATCCCGTCACTGCCGATCTCACCGCGGCCGGCCAACCGGGTGTGACACCCCTTCCGTTCGCAGCCAGGACCTTGTCTCCGGCCACCGCGAAGCGAGTGAAGATCGGCGCCATCGTCGTCGGTGCCGCTGCGTTGCTCATTATCGCGGCAAGTGTGGCTGGCGGTATCGTGCGTTCCTCGGTCTTTGGCCCGCAGAATGTTGCGAACGCCTACCTCGACGCGTTGGAAAAGGGCAACGCCACGACGGCTCTGAAACTGCTCGGGTCCTCAGCGGATGCCGGTGACGGCATGCTCTCCAACGACATTTTCGGGCTGGCAACGGATCGCATCGAAGACGCTGCTATTTCAGATGTCACCATCACCGAGAATGTCGCCCAGATCGAGGTGCACTTTAAACAGGGCGGCGTTTCTGATTCTTCCGTGCTGAAGCTCACCCGCACGAGCACCGACTGGCTGATTGCCGATAACTGGTCCATTCTGAACGCCGAGCCTGGCCAGATCGACGTCTACACACCGGCCGGACTGGATGATGTGTCGCTCGAGGCGAACGGTATGTCAGTCGGTACAACGAAGAACGACGGGCTGACCCTTCCGGCCTTTCCCGGCACCTACGAAGTGACCATTCCAGCCACGGACTACTTCGAAGAATCATCGGTGACCTATGTCGTGAGCGGGCTGCTCGGGGGGTATGGAGAGTTCGAATCGAGCGATGACGCGATTACGGCCACCCCAACGGCGAAGTACGAAGCCGCTGCCCTGGCAGCCGTGAACACGCTCATCACGACCTGCCTTGCCGCAGGAGATGCCGCATCTGACGACTGCCCGAACATGGGGTACATCTCTTCGTACTACTCCAACGTGGTTTACACCCTCGTTACAGCGCCGGACCTCACCGTGGATTTGTCGTACCAGGATGGTGGCTTGACGGTCTCCACCGACACTTACGGTGTCGTGACTATGGAGTACGACGTGAACTACGGTTTTTCTACCGAGGTCCGCCATGAGACCACTGAGAATTACCTCACGATCACTGCTGAAGTCAACGTCGTCGACGGCAAGGTCGTGGTGACCTCGATCTACTAACCGGGCATCAGGGCATTCGACGTTCGGGTTCGGCTTGCGCCGAACCCGAACTTTTTTGTCCGCGGCGGGCATTTTCGACCACCCCCAATCAGGGGACATATGAGGGTGTCTCATGATATAGATTTAATTCAAGCGAATTCCCGGTCGGCTCGCAGCATTCAAGCGCGGCGAACAAGCCGACCGCGTGTTGCTAGACCGAACTGCAAGCTGATTCACTGCACTAATCGCACCTGGCGAAGCGATAGATCACAGAGGGCGTGACCGACATGACAAAACCCCGCAGTGAGGACGACTCCCGAACGTCAAGTCACGACGGAATGAGCGCTGAAGAGCCGACTCTGACCAGCGACGACTATTCGGATGCGCAGAAGGATGTCGCCGACAAGAACATGCTGGAACAAACGGTGAGCCTGCAGCATGCCATCTTCAACAGCGCTAATTTTGCGTGCGTCGCTACCGACGCCAAGGGAGTCATCCAAATCTTCAACGTGGGCGCGCAACGCATGCTCGGTTACGCGCCCGAAGACATAGTGAACACGGGCGTGCCGGGAGACATGCACGACCCAGACGAGATCATCGCTCGTGCTGCGCAGTTGAGCGCCGAATTCAGCACCACCATCCAACCTGGCTTTGAAGCCTTGGTCTATAAGGCCAGCCGGGGAATCGAAGATATCTATGAGCTGACAACGATTCGAGAAGATGGCAGTCGCTTTCCGACCACGGTGTCGGTTACCGCGTTACGTGACGGCGACGCGGAGATCATCGGATATCTGTTGATCAGTACCGACGACACAGCGCGCAACCAGGCATCGATGGCCCAATCTCTCCTTGACCAACGACTGCGCGATCAACAGTTCTACACTCGGTCGCTCATCGAATCGAATATCGACGCGCTTATGATGACCGACACCAGGGGGGTTATCTCTGACGTGAACCAGCAGATGATCAAGCTCACTGGGCGCACCAGGGACGAACTCATCGGAGCCCCGTGCCGCAATTTCTTCACGGATCCGTGTCGGGCGGACGCGGCCATCAAACGTGCTCTAACCGAGAGCAAGGTGAGCGATTACGAACTGACGGTGCGCTCCATAGACGGCGATGAGACTGATGTGTCGTACAACGCCGCGACGTTCTACGACCGGGACCGAGTGGTGCAGGGTGTTTTTGCGTCGGCCCGTGATGTGACAGAGCGCAAGCGCTTCGAGCGAGCGCTGCAGAAAACGAACATCGAGTTGGAACACGCCAGCCGCATGAAAACGGAGTTCCTGGCAACGATGTCTCACGAACTGCGCACTCCCTTGAACGCCATCATCGGCTTTTCGGAGGCTCTCAAGGACGGACTCATCGGAGAGATCACCGCAACTCAGCGTGAGTACATCGGAGACATTTATTCCAGCGGACACCACCTTCTGTCGCTGATCAATGACATCCTCGATTTGTCCAAAGTCGAAGCGGGGGTAATGGATATTGAGCTGGAATCGGTCGATGTGCAGTCGCTGTTGGAGCAAAGCCTGTTGATCGTGCGAGAAGACGCTCTGGTTCATGGACTGCACCTGGTATTCGACGGGGCGGAGGATCTAGGGATGCCATTGCTCGACCGACGCAAAACCAAGCAAATCGTCTACAACCTGCTGTCCAACGCCGTCAAGTTCACGCCTGACCTTGGTGCGGTCACACTCACAGCGAGAAGGGTGCCGCGCAGCGTGGCGGGTAAAATCGCCGGTACCCGACCGGTGCATGATTTTCCGCTTCCCAAGAGTGACGTCGATGATTTTCTGGAAATTCGCGTCGACGATACGGGCATGGGCATCTCACGTGAAGATCTGTCCAAACTCTTTCTCGCTTTCAGCCAGATCGATAGCACCCTGGCGCGCAAGTTCGGAGGGACCGGACTCGGCCTCGCCACGGTCAAGCAGATGGTGGAGTTGCAGGGAGGCACGGTTGCTGTAGCCAGCGAGACCGGCGAGGGATCCAGTTTTGCCATCTGGCTTCCCCTGGGCGCGACCGATGACCAGGCGCCGGCTTGGCCAAGCGGGGAGCAGAAAAAAACGAGTTCCAACGGAATGTCGGAAGCATCGGAAACGTCGGAACCGGCTGCCGGCCCGGACGTCCAGTCCATAGCTTCGGCGTACCGCGACCCCGGTGGCACGGTGAGTGCGGGGGGAAACGAAAGGTTACCTACTGTCGGCGAATTGGTGGAAGCGGCGCCGGAAGGGGCCCTCCACGTTGAAGACGGCGAAAACGAGGGCGACGAGGTCGCGTCCACGGGGCGGCTCACAAGCGACTCTGCGGTCGAATCCCCGGATATGCCCACAGAGACTCTTCCCGCTGTGGCCGAGAGCCTTCAGCAAGTGCGCGCGGGCGAGGCGCATACCGACACGCACGTTGTTCTCGTTATCGAGGACGACGCCAAGGGGGCCGAGGTTCTTCGGCTTTTGTTGGAGGCCGAAAAGTTTCGGGTGATCATCGCAAGGAGCGGTGAAGAGGGGTTGGACCTGGCCCCGAAACAGCGTCTGAGTCTCATAACCCTCGACATTCGACTGCCGGGAATGGACGGTTGGGGTTTTTTGATTCGCCTTCACGAGTTCTCGGATCTTGCCGCCGTTCCGATTGTGATCATTGCGGGCGACACCGATGTGAGCCTGGCCTTGACGCACGGCGCGGCCGCCGTACTGGAGAAGCCGATCAGCCGACAGGCGCTGCAGGAGTCGTTGAAAGCGCTCGGCCTCAGCCCTGACGCCCGGCGCACCCGATGCGTTCTGGTTGCCGACGACGACCCCGAAACTGTCGATGTGATCGCACGCTTTCTAACCCGCCCGGATTATGTAGTTGAGCGCGCGTTCACAAAAGACGCGGCCATCGAGATGGCGCAACGTTTGCATCCTGACCTGGTGTTGCTCAATCTCATGATGGAAGGGTTTAGCGGCTACGAGGTTGTGTTGGCGTTGCAGAGCGATGAGAGTACCGAACATATCCCCGTGTTGATCGTGTCTGGCAAGCCACTCACCAAGCGGGAATCGGCGGCGGTCGACAGCGATCCGAGCCAGCCGGTGCGCGTGCTCGGCACGGAGAACTTCAACCGAACGTCCTTCATCGCCGAGGTAAAACGCGCTTTGCAGTCGGGCGAACTTCGCGACGACCCGACTGGTAGGTAGCGACGTGGCCAGAATTCTCATTATTGAAGACAACCACATCAACATGAAGCTCGCGGCGCTGCTGGTGCGCCGGGCTGGCCACTCGACGTTTGAGGCCGTCGATGCTGAGAGCGGTTTGTTGCTCGCTCGGGTTGAACTGCCAGATCTGATTCTGATGGATATCCAGCTACCGGGAATGGACGGGTTCGCCGCTACTGCTCTGCTGAAGAGCGATCCCGTCACCGCCGAAATTCCGGTGATCGCCCTGACAGCGATGGCCATGTCTCGGGATCAGGACCGGGCGCGTCAGGCTGCTTGTGACGCTTACATCACTAAGCCGCTGCACTATCAGGAACTTCAGGACGCGATCAACTGGCTTTTGCCGCGGGCTGACGATGAGGACGCGTCTGAGGAAATACCTTCAATAATAGGCCTCGTTTCGAGGCCAAAGGAGTCGTCTTCCGGCTTCTCGGCGCGAGACTGGTCAACAGTTGAGGATTTTCCCGCAGGGACACGATCGACGACACTTCGCGCCCCGGATGCCACTCGTATTCTTGTGGCTGGAGGTAATCCGACCAATCAAAAACTTATTTTGTGGCAGCTGAATCTGCTCGGATACGAGGCTGACCTGAGGGATAACGGCGCTCTAGCCCTCGCACTGTGGACAGCGGGAGATTACCACCTGGTGATCACTGACCTCCAAATGCCACAGATGAACGGTTTCGAATTGGCCACGGCCATTCGAGCGGCAGAGGGGCCGGATGTACATGTGCCGATCCTGGCTATGACAGCCAGCGCGGTGCGCGGCGATGCCGACCACACCCGCGCGGTCGGGATGAACGATTACCTCATACGCCCGCTGCACCTAGCCAAGCTGCGGGTGGCTCTATTGAAGTGGTTGCCCCGGGAATCCGACCACGAGCAGTGACCCCTGCATCGGGCCGCACCGCCAGGCTGGGCAGGACCAGCGTGCGGCGGTGCAGCGGTGCGGCGGAGCAGCTCGACGGTTCGGTTGAGCGACTCGGCCAGGGTAAGAGCCACTTGTCGGTCAGCCGTGCTCGGGCTGGCCTCGGCTTCGAACTCAGGTTCAGCGTCTGTTGCAGACGCGCCCCGGCAGGCCTGAGCGGGAATCGATTGCATGGCCATGAAACGTGCGACGCCCACCATGGCATGCGTGAGCAGTTCGGCCTGCCCGTGTCAAAAAGCCCGGACAACATCATTCTCGGCTCATCGATGGTGGGCGATTCAGTACCGATGATGGCAGCGTTCTTAGTGTTGAAATAGTTGAAGAAGATGCGCTGGGAAATGCCACTCCGGCTGCAGATCATATCCACGGTGACGTTGTCGAAACCGTGTTCCAGAACGAGGCTGACGGCACTTTGTTCCACTCGCAGCTTCGTCTCATGATGCTTGCCTTCACGAGTTCGCGAGCGCAGGACCACCTGGGTGCGTGGCGTGGGGGTGTCGGTCATGCCTCGTCCCGTTGCTTGGTATGGCGTTACTCGTACCGCAGGGACTCGATCGGGTTCTGCTTTGCCGCCCGCTGAGCCGGCAGGGTGCCGGAGAGGAAGGCGATCGCCATGACCAGCAAAATGACGAAGGCCACAGATGCCGGCTCAAACAAGAGAATGTTCAATCCCGGCAACCCCGAGAGCAGCCCCTGCGACAGGACGGCGCTCAAGGCGGAGCCGAGCCCGATCGCCACACCGGCACCGATGGCGCTGCCGAGGAATCCGATGACGACCGCTTCGAGGCTGAACAGGGTGTAGACCTTGCCGCCGCTCATGCCCATGGCCTTCATCAGGCCGATCTCACGGGTGCGCTCCTGCACGCTCATCAGCAGGGTGTTGATAATTCCGAATGCCGCCGCGATCAAGGCAATGACGGCGAAAGCGTTGAGCACCCCCACGATGCCGTTGATCACCGTCTGCACGGCGCCCAGCTGGTCTGCGATGGTGCGCGCGGCGTAGTTCTGCGTGGCGAGGTCAGCCTTGAGGGCGGTGACAGCATCCGCTGACAGGGTTGTGTCGAAGTGAGCCACGGCCACGCCGTAACTCGTGACGGCGGTGGCGATGCCGCCGGACTGCGCGTCGGCCAGCTCGGCTATCAGCGCGTCGTTGGCTCCGGCGCCCGCAGCAAGCAGGCTCTCGAGCGATACGCCGACGACGGTGGCCTGCACGGTGTGCTTCGCGCCGAGAATGTCGGTGATGCCAATCGACACGGATGCCCCCACCGCGTCGTCCGCCGACGCGAACCCGAGCGGGGTCACGAAGGTGTCAGGCAGCACGAGTTGAGCGTTACTGGCGCCGCCGTCGAGTTGCGCACCAGCAGTAAGGTTGGCCGTGGTGACGGCGGAGGTGGCGTTGATGCTGAACTCGTACTGCGAACCAGTGCCGTACTCAATGTAGTCGGGCTGAACAGCGCGGATCGGATCGACCGACACAATGCCCGCGGTCTCGCCAATCTTGGTGAGGTCGGAGTCTGTCAGCGCCTTGGTTGTCGTGCCGGGCGGACCCTGTTGACTGGAGACAGACGCTGAACTCTTCGGGTCGTACTTGACTGGGCCGTCGCCGGCCGTCGTGGCGTCAGTCGCTTGCGTGATGATGAACACGTCGGGGGAGCCAAGGGCGCCCACCTGAGCGTCGACATACTGGCTGACGCCGGCGCCGACGGCGTTGGTGAGTGTGAGAGTGAAAGCTCCGACGAAGATGGCCAGAACGGTCAGCGTCGTGCGAAGCTTGCTGCGAAAAGTGTTGGAGATCGCGGTGGTGACGAGGTCTTTGGCCCTCATGCTGCGCCTCCGGCGGTGGTCAGTGCTTCGGGGGTGTGCAGCGCGTGCGCCCCGGTGTGCGTCGGACCGGCGTGAGATACGACCAGTCCGTCGCGAATATAGATCTGGCGGTCACATCGAGCGGCGAGTTCCTCGTCGTGGGTGACGATGACGAGCGTGATGCCCTGGCTGCGATTGAGCTCGAACAGGATGTCTTCGACCACGGCACCGGTGGCGGTGTCAAGGTTTCCGGTGGGTTCGTCGGCGAAGATCACCCGCGGTGCATTCACCAGGGCGCGACCGATCACGACGCGCTGCTTTTGCCCGCCCGACAGGGTCGTGGCCTTGTTACCGGCTTTGTCGGCCAGTTCGAGCTGCTCGAGAACCTCCATGCCGCGGCGGCGACGTTCCTTGACGCCCATGCCGGCGATCTTGAGCGGCAGAATGACGTTGTCGAGCACGCTCACGTTGGGGGTGAGGAAGAACTGCTGAAAGACGAAACCGAACTCTTTATTGCGCAGCTCGTTGACCGCGCGCTTGGAAAGCGACTTGGCGTCTGTGCCGGCAACCTGCAGCGATCCCTTATCGGGCTCGTCGAGCAGGGCGAGCAGGTGCATGAGGGTCGACTTGCCGGACCCGCTCTTTCCGACGATCGCCACGGTCTCCCCGGGCGCGATCTGAACGGATACCCCTTTCAGCGCGTCGAACCGGCTTGTACCCGAGCCATAGGATTTTTCCAGGCCTTGTGCATCAATTACCCACTCGGAGTCCATCGCGCATCCCTCGCTCCTGGTGACCTCACAGGTCACATATGCAGTTAATGCACTCTAAATTGCAGTTACTGCACGTTTACTGACAGCGGGCCGTTTCCACGAGGATGCTGCGCCCCTGGTCGGTCTACAGGTCAAGACTGTCGCCCGGTTCGAGGGGAAAGAACTCACCACCGCTGAGTTGGGTGACATCCTGGAATCTCGCATTGGACAGGTCTTTCCCCGCGCGAGAGAGCAGCATCTCATGGGTGGGAAAGCTGCGCTTGGGCTTGATCGCGAAAATGTAGTCCATCGCCTCGCTGATTTTCATCCACGGTGCCGCGGCCGGAACGGCGAGCGTGCCGACCTCGACCCCCTCGGGAATGGTGAAAGCGTCGCCGGCGTAGTAGAGCTCCTCATTGACGAGAACTCCGACGTTGTCGATAACCGGGATCGATTCATGGATCACCGCGTGGGTGGTTCCGAAGAAACGCAGGGTGAACGGGGCGACTTCGATCACGTCACCGGCCTGCACCGTCGTGACTTCGAGATCAGCGTTGAAGGCGGCAATGGCGCGCGTAACGCCGGCCGGCGCGAAGATGCGCAGTTCGGAGTTCATTTCGATGATGCGGCCGAGTTGTTCCGGGGTCCAGTGGTCGGCGTGTTCGTGGGTGATGACTACGGCCACGGTGCCGGCCGTGTGCGAAAGTGCAGTGGTGAACGAACCTGGGTCGATGTAGAGCTTCTTGCCGGTGAGTTCGATGATCAGGGCAGCATGCTCCAGCTTGGTCAGTTTCATGCCCTGAGCTAACCCCGATTCGAGTCGTGGCGCAACAGTATCCACTTTCTTGAGTGATCGGCAGCCGTTACGGCGCGCCGCGTGCGCTCAGTTTGGAAGAGCACTCCTTCATGTGGCATACTCGGAAAGTTGCAAAAACGGCCCCATCGTTTAGCGGCCTAGGACATCGCCCTCTCACGGCGGTAACGCGGGTTCGAATCCCGCTGGGGTCACCATTGCCCGGTCGCCTATTCTTCACAGGTGCCGGGCCTTTCTGGTTCACGGCGTCAGTGCTCCTGTATAGGCTCGTAGGCATGGCCACAGTCATTCTTGTGCGGCACGGTCGCACCACAGCAAATGCCACCGGTATGTTAGCCGGACGAACCCCAGGGGTCGGGCTCGACCAAGTGGGGCGTGAGCAAGCCGCCCGCACCGGGGAGCGGCTTGCTGCGGTTCCACTGGTTGGTTTAGTCTCGAGTCCGCTGGAACGATGCCAGCAGACCTCGGCCCTGATCCTGCAGCATCAGACGGGTTCCCCGGTGACGACCGAGGATGCGGACATCACGGAGTGCGATTACGGGCAGTGGCAAGGCCGATCGCTCACCGAGCTTGCCCTGGAGAAACTGTGGCCGGTCGTGCAGGCGCAACCGTCGGCCGTCGTCTTTCCCGGCGGAGAATCGATGGCGACCATGCAAGCCCGGTCGGTCGCCGCCATTCGGCGCCACGACGCACGGATCGAGGCGGAATTCGGGCCGGACGCCGTGTGGGTGGCGGTTAGCCACGGCGACATCATCAAGTCGATTCTGGCCGATGCGCTCGGCATGCACCTGGACCTGTTTCAGCGCATTTCTGTCGGTCCGGCCTCGGTGTCGATCGTGCGCTACGGTCCCCATCGTCCGAACGTGTTTGCCACCAATACCGACTCCGGAGACCTGTCCTGGCTGCGCTCAAGTGCCCAGGGGGCCGACGCGCCGGTGGGCGGTGGGTCCGGCCACGCTGCGCCACAGGCCGTGCGCTCATAAAATGTTGATATGCCCATAATCGTTCACGAATTCGACTGGCCAGATCGTGTTGTCATCGGCACCGTTGGCGTGCCCGGATCACGCACGTTTTACCTGCAGGTGCGGAGCGGCGTTCAAATCGTCAGCATTGCCCTGGAAAAACAACAATCCGCTCTGCTCGCGGAGAAGATCGACGAAATGCTCGAGCAGCTCATGACGCACGACGGCAACCCCTTTAGCGTGCCGACGGCAACGCCTATCGAACTGGTCGACAACGACCCCCTGGAGCAGCCGTTTGATGAGCAGTTCCGCACCGGCACGATGACCCTCGGCTGGGATCCGCGCAGTGCGCAGGTGGTGATCGAGGCTTTTTCGCTGATAGACAGTGGGGTCGCCGACGAGGACTTCGACGCGGTCAGCCTGGAGTCGACGGAGACGCTGCTTGTGCGTATCCCGGTGGGTACCGCCCAAGCTTTTGCGATGCGCACCCGGGAGATCGTGGGGGCCGGTCGACCCATTTGCGCCTTGTGCGGTATGCCCATCGATGCGGACGGACACGTCTGCACCCTGCCGGATGACCGCTGATTCCGATGGAGCCCGACCTCGATTAGTGCCCAGCGCGGGCTCCCCGGCAGCTCTGGGACTTTTCAGGTGGTGCTGCAGAGCTGTTGACAATCGCAGACCCGAGCGTTGAGCGCGGGGTTTAGCTGGCGCAGAGGCGCCAGAGAGAGGTGACCTCGTTCGCTCGCACCGCGTGCAGCGGGTCGTTCGTGTCGCTCGCTCTCAAGTGTCTGGCGGGCGCTTCGAGGGTACCGATCACGCGCAGGCCGGCCGCATCGATCACGTTCAGAAGGTCGCCGCGGGAGCGCAGCCCCACCAGCTCAGCGAAATCGGAAAGTACCAACCAGACCTCACCGTTCGGCTCCAGATGGTCGAGCACGCCGGCCAGAAATCCCTTGAGCATGCGAGATCCAGGGTCGTAGACGGCCGCATCGAGCAGCGAGTGTGCGGTCGCCGGAATCCACGGTGGGTTGCAGACAATGAGATCGGCCTTCCCCTCAGGAAAGAGACTGGTCAGTTGAACCTCAACCTGCCCGTCGAGTTTGAGAACCGATACCGTTTCTCGAGCGGATGCGACCGCACGCGGCTCGATATCTGTCGCGACCACATGCGGCACGCCCCGGGTTGCGAGTACCGCTGCGAGCACCCCGGTGCCGGTCCCGATGTCGAAGGCAAGCTGTGGCGCGGCCAGGGGAGCGCTCGCCACGAGATCGACGTACTCGCTGCGCACCGGGAAGAATGTGCCGTAATGCGGATAGATGTTGGCGTTCAACGCGGCAACGGGAATGCCTGTGGTCCGCCACTGATGGGCGCCGATCGTACCGAGCACCTCGTGCAGCGACACAACGGATGCCTCGGTGATGCTGCCGTAGGCGGCGACCGTGGCAGCGTGAACGTCCGGCGCGCGGCGCAGCCCGATCGTGTTGCCGACAGCAAGAGGAACGAGAAGCAGTCCGAGAATCCGGGCCCGGTGCGACCTGTTCTGCCGATAGCGGTAGAACAGGTCGGCGGTGGTGCGCTCGGTGTGATCCGGGCGAGGCCTGGTGCGGTGTTCCAGAGCCGTCAGAATTTGGCGGGCGTTCTGAAAGTCTCCGTTCCAGAGCATTGCGACGCCCTGCGAGGCCAGCCGGTAGGCCGCATCCGCTGTGATCGTGTCGTCGACCGGTTCGACTCGTTTCGGGGCCGGTGCGCCGTTAGCTGATCTCCAGAGGGCGGTGACCGGTCGACCAACGTCAGACCAGTTGATGTAGTCGGCGGCCGTCATCGAACCCGGTGCATAGTCATAACCGCCAAGCATAGGCCGGGTTGGGTCCGGCGCGGGGCCGCCGCACTGATAGGATTTTGCGAGCGAAGGGGAGTATCCCTCTGGGCCCGATCGGGTTCTATGTCGCGATCGTCAATACGGGCCGCACTGGCGGGGCCCCGGTCGCGGTGGTATCGATTGGCTCCGTTTGGGCCCTATCGGTGCGGGAGAGACTTTCGGGTTCTGCCATCCCGATTCCCGTTATTTTCTTGAAAGGCCCCCGTGGAACTCGCCCTCCCTCTCTGGTTCGAAGCTGGATCATTGGTCGTTTTGACCCTTATTCTGGTCGCTGACCTGCTCATCGTCTACAAGCGCCCGCACGTTCCGAGCATGCGCGAGGCTGGCCTCTGGGTCGCGTTCTACGTTGGGCTCGCGCTCATTTTCGCGCTCTTGATGCTCGTTCTCGGTGACGCTGAACATGCCGGTCAATTTCTCGCCGGCTGGCTGACCGAGTACAGCCTGTCGATCGATAACCTGTTTGTCTTCGTAATCATCATGGCCCGGTTCTCCGTGCCGCGAAAATACCAGCAGGAAGTGCTGATGGTGGGAATCATCATCGCTCTCGTACTGCGCGGAATCTTCATTCTGCTCGGCGCCCAGCTGATCGAAAGCTATGCCTGGATCTTCTACATCTTCGGCGCGTTCCTGTTCTACACCGCAGTGAAGCAAGCGTTCTCCTCGGAATCAGAAACGGAAGAAAAAGAGAACGGCGTCATTCGGCTGCTCCGCCGCCGCATTCGTATCTCATCAGAATTCGACGGCTCCAAGGTTCGCACGCTGGTCGACGGCAAGAAGATCTTCACGCCGATGCTGATCGTGTTCATCGCGATCGGCACCACCGACCTCATCTTCGCCCTCGATTCCATTCCAGCGATCTTCGGCATCACGACGAGCCCGTTCATTGTGTTCACGGCCAATATCTTCGCCCTTATGGGCCTGCGCCAGCTGTACTTTCTCCTCGGCGGACTGCTCGAACGTCTCGAATACCTCAAGTACGGCATCGCCGTCATCCTCGGCTTCATCGGCGTCAAGCTCGTGCTGCACGCGATGCACACCAACGAGGTCTTCTTCATCAATAATGGCGATCCCATCTTGTGGGCGCCCGAGATCGGCACCTGGACCTCGCTCGGCGTGATCATCGGCAGCATGGCCGTGGCCACCGTGGCGAGCCTGATCAAGGCTGGTCACGATGCCAAAAAGCGTGGCCATACGCTGGTCGAAGAGATTTCGGTAAACGCCAACGAATGACTGATCGAGACCGGGCGACGGCGAACGGGGAGCTCTCATGACTGTGCACCGGCAGAGCATGATCGAGCTTTCCAGCGCTGTCGCCCGTTTCTCTTTCAGCGAGCGCACCGATGTCGGCAGTGTGCGCAAGGTCAACGAGGACAGCGTGCTCGCGCAGTCCCCAGTGTTCCTCGTGGCCGACGGTATGGGCGGCCACGCCCGGGGTGAGGTCGCCAGCCAGACCGTACTTCGGGTGTTCGATGAGCACATCGCCCGCGATTCGCCCTCGACGCCGGAACGCATCCTCGACGCCATCCACTCTTCGAATGACGCCGTACGCGATCTGAGCACAGCCGATGACTACGGCACCGCAGTGTCGGGCACCACCCTAGCGGGCATCGCCTTCGTCGACGCCGGTGATGACGTCGGCTACCACTGGATGGCCTTCAACGTCGGCGATTCCCGCGTCTACACCTGGACCGACGGTGTTTTGGCCCAATTGTCCATCGACCACTCCGTAGTGCAGGAGATGGTCGACGCTGGCCTGATTTCGGTCGACGACGCCGAGAAACACCCCGAGCGCAACGTCATCACCCGGGCGATCGGCGCCGACGAGTTTGTCGATGCCGACGTCTGGCTGCTGCCGGCCCTCGGACAGCAATCCTTTTTGATCTGCTCCGACGGGCTAACCAAAGAACTTGATGATGCGGCGATCGCGGAGGTCTTGGCCATGGACATCGGCCTGGATGCCGCGGGGCGCAGTGTCGCTGACATTCTCGTCGACGAAGCCATCGAGCACGGCGGACGCGATAACGTCAGCGTCGTCTACGTGGAATCAACGTTCGACTGACCGGTCGCGCAAGCGTTCGCGAGCTGAGCGGCTGGGCGAGGTGTTACCCTGAAGCCATGGTGCTGAGCCGACTCCTTCTGTGCCGCGACGAGTCCCTGTCCTGAGGCCTCCCTCGTCGCGGCGCTCAGCGTGGCTGCCATCGATTCGTGAGGAAGACGCTCAAAATGACCAACGTTATATCCACTTCGCAAAAACACTCCGGCACCGGCCTTCGTACCCTGGCCGAGAAGGTCTGGGACAAGCACCTCGTCACCAAGGGTGAGGATGGCGCGCCCGACCTGATCTATATCGACCTGCATTTGCTGCACGAGGTCACCAGCCCGCAGGCCTTCGACGGCCTGCGCCTGTCCAATCGAATGCTGCGTCGGCCCGATCTGACCATCGCGACCGAGGACCACAACACGCCAACGCTCGCCATCGACAAGCCGATCGCGGATCTCACCAGCCGTACGCAGATCGAGACTCTGCGCCGCAACTGCGCCGAATACGGTGTGCGCCTGCACTCACTCGGTGACATCGAACAGGGCATCGTGCACGTTGTCGGCCCGCAGCTCGGCCTGACCCAGCCGGGAATCACCGTGGTGTGCGGCGACTCGCACACGTCCACCCACGGTGCCTTCGGTGCCATGGCGCTTGGTATCGGTACGAGCGAGGTCGAGCACGTCATGGCCACCCAAACTCTGCCGTTGAACCCCTTCAAGACCATGGCCATCACCGTCAACGGCACGTTGCGCACCGGGGTCACCGCAAAAGACATCATCCTGGCCGTGATTGCCCGGATCGGCACCGGCGGGGGGGCCGGTTACGTGCTCGAATACCGTGGTGAGGCCATTCGAGCCCTCTCCATGGAGGGGCGCATGACTATCTGCAACATGTCGATCGAAGCCGGCGCCCGCGCCGGTATGGTCGCCCCCGATCAGGTCACCTATGACTACCTTGACGGGCGTGCCCACGCGCCCCGCGGTGCCGACTGGGACACTGCCGTGGCCTACTGGGAGACCCTGGCCACCGACGAGGGTGCGACCTATGACGCCGAGGTCATCATCGATGCGCACGATCTCGAACCGTTCGTCACCTGGGGTACCAATCCCGGCCAGGGCGTGTCCCTGAGTGGATCTGTGCCGAATCCCGCCGAAATCGTCGATGCCAACGAGCGCTCGGCGGCTGAGCGGGCTTTGGAATACATGGATCTCGCAGCGGGCACCCCGATGAAGGACATCCGGGTTGATACCGTTTTTCTCGGCTCCTGCACCAACAGCCGGGTCGAAGACCTGCGCGCCGCCGCTGAAATCATCAAGGGCAAGACCAAGGCCGAAGGACTGCGCATGATGGTCGTTCCCGGTTCTGCCCGGGTACGCATCGAGGCCGAAGCCGAGGGGCTCGACCAGATCTTCCTCGACTTCGGTGCCGAATGGCGTTTCGCCGGGTGTTCGATGTGCCTCGGCATGAACCCAGACCAGCTTGAACCCGGCGAACGCTGCGCGTCGACCAGTAACCGCAACTTTGAAGGACGACAGGGAAAGGGCGGGCGCACCCATCTGGTGTCGCCGCTCGTCGCCGCCGCCACGGCCATTCGCGGCACGCTCAGTAGCCCGTGGGATCTCGACCAAGCTGGAGACCAGTAACCATGCAGAAATTCACCACCATCACCGGAATCGCGGTGCCGCTGCGCCGTTCCAATGTCGATACCGACCAGATCATTCCAGCCGTGTACCTCAAGCGAGTCACGCGCACCGGCTTTGAAGACGCATTGTTCGCGGCGTGGCGCCTCGACCCCGACTTCGTCATCAATAAGAAGGAGTACCAGGGCGGTCGCGTACTCATCGCCGGGGCCGACTTCGGAATTGGCTCATCGCGCGAACACGCCGTCTGGGCGCTGCGGGACTACGGCTTCGACGTGGTGCTGAGCCCCCGGTTCGGCGACATTTTTCGCGGAAACTCCGGCAAGCAGGGCTTGCTCGCCGGCCAGGTCAGCGAAGCGGATGCCGAAACCCTGTGGAATCTGGTCGAGTGCGCCCCCGGGGTGGAGTTGACCGTGGATCTGGTGAGTAAAACAGTGCGTGTCGGGGACCTGACCGTGAATTTCGAAATCGACGATTACACTAGATGGCGGCTGCTCGAAGGTCTCGATGACATCGGGCTGACCCTGCGTGACGAAGCGCGGATCAAGGAATTTGAGGGGACGCGAGAGTCGTGGTTGCCCCGCACTCTTCCGGCGCTCTCCGCGGATTCGGCCCGCGCCAATTTGCAGTAATTTGTATTGCATCAATTTGCACTAGGACAGGTATTTTGTGAGCACTCTCAGCGAAGCCCGGCGTGATCAAGAGGCGAAGAATCTAAACGAAGCCAGGCAGCACGACGACGCGAACGAGCGGGGGAGTGCTCAGAACCACGGGGCATCCGTTGGCCTCACCGCCGATAAAATCACCATCCGCGGCGGCATCCCGTTGGTCGGTCGCATCGAGGTGAAGGGGGCGAAGAACCTCGTCACCAAGGCCATGGTCGCCGCCCTCCTCGGTGAAACCCCCAGCGTTCTCAAGGACGTTCCGAACATCAGTGATGTTCGGATCGTTCGCGGCCTGCTCGAGGTGCATGGCGTCAATGTGACCGAGGGTGATGAGCCCGGAACCCTCGTGCTTGACCCGGCAAACGTGGAAAGCGCGCACTTCGCCGCGATCGATGCCCACGCGGGTTCCTCGCGCATCCCGATTCTGTTCTGCGGTCCACTGTTGCACCGGCTCGGCGAAGCCTTCATCCCCGACCTCGGCGGCTGCCGCATCGGCGACCGGCCGATCGACTTTCACCTCGAGGTGCTGCGCAAGTTTGGTGCTGTCGTGGAAAAGCAGCCCAACGGCATCCGTATGTCGGCGCCGAACGGTCTCAAGGGCGCCAAGCTCGAACTGCCGTACCCGAGCGTAGGTGCCACCGAGCAGGTGCTGCTCACCGCGGTGAGGGCCGAAGGTCTCACCGAGCTCAAGGGCGCGGCAATCGAGCCTGAAATCATGGATCTCATCAACATTTTGCAGAAGATGGGCGCCATCATCACGGTCGATACTGACCGGGTGATCCGCATCGAGGGCGTCGAGCGCCTGATGGGATACAATCACCGCGCCCTGTTCGACCGCAACGAGGCTGCCAGCTGGGCGGCCGCAGCACTCGCCACCGACGGCGATATCTTCGTCGGTGGCGCCCGGCAGGCTGAAATGCTCACGTTCCTCAACGTCTTCCGCAAGGTCGGTGGCGCTTTCGACATCTGCGACGACGGCATCCGCTTTTATCACCCCGGCGGCGACCTCAAGCCCGTCATTATCGAAACGGGCGTCCACCCCGGCTTCATGACGGACTGGCAGCAACCGCTCGTTATCGCACTGACCAAGGCACACGGAACGTCGATCGTGCACGAAACGGTGTACGAGCAGCGGTTCGGCTTCGTCGACGCGCTCGTCGAGATGGGCGCGACAATTCAAATTCACAAAGAATGCCTCGGTGGGCACACGTGTCGGTTTGGCCAGCGCAATTTCAATCACTCGGCCGTCATTACCGGCCCGGCGAAGCTGCACGGCGCCGACGTCGTCGTGCCCGACCTGCGCGGCGGCTTCAGTCACCTGATCGCGGCGCTTTCGGCCGAGGGCACATCAACGGTCAGCAACGTGGGAATCATCAGCCGCGGGTACGAGAACTTCATCGGCAAGCTGCGGCTTTTGGGGGCGGACTTCGATCTCGAAGGATAATAGGCGCGTGCCTGAAAATAACGACGTGCCCGTAGCTTCCGGGTCATCCGTACCGCCGACTCGAATTCGTTCGGAGAAGAGCAGGCCCAGCGCGTTCTGGATCCTCGCCGGGCTGATCCTGCCGGTCATGAACCTCGCCGCCCGGTATGAGATCATCGACGCTCACAAGTTTCCGCGCAGTGGCGCGTTCGTGCTCTCTCCCAACCACTACAGCGAGATCGACCCCGTGGTCATGGGAGTCGTAGCGTGGAAATTGGGGCGGCTGCCTCGATTCCTGGCGAAGGCATCTGTTTTCAAAATTCCCGTTTTGGGCGCGGTGCTACGCAGGTCCGGGCAGATTCCGGTGCAGCGCGGCGGTTCGGTGCGCGGCAGCGAACCGGTCAAGGCCGCCCAGCGTCTGGCCGAGAAGGGCCAGATCGTCGTGGTGTACCCGGAAGGGTCACTGACTCGTGACCCTGACTTGTGGCCGATGCGCGGCAAGACCGGAGCCGTTCGCATCGCGCTTGAACAGGGGATTCCCATCGTGCCGGCCGCCCACTGGGGCGCCCAGCACCTGATGGAACGATATTCCAAGAAAATCAGCCTGTTTCCGCGTAAAACCATCACCGTGAAGATCGGTGACCCGATCGACCTCTCCCAGTTTCGCGGGCGGAGCCTCGATACGGCGACGCTCAACGAGGCGACCGCAGTCGTGATGCTGGCCATCACCGCGCTGCTGGAAGACCTGCGCGGCGAGAAGGCCCCGGCCAAGCGGTGGAACCCGGCGGAGCACAATCAGAGAGAGACCGGTCGTTTTGAAGCCTAGAACCTCCCAGTTGCCGAAGATTCAGCCAGGCACCCGGGTGGCCGTTCTCGGCGCGGGCAGTTGGGGAACGACTTTCGCCAAAATTCTCACGGATGGCGGTGCCGACGTCGTTCTGTGGGCTCGCCGCCCCGAACTGGCCCGGGAAATCTCTGAGGCTCGCCGTAACAGCGATTATTTGCCGGGGGTGAACCTACCGGTGGGCTTGCGCGCCACGAGCCGTCTCGACCTGGCCCTGGCCGGCGCCGAAATGGTTTTCGTCTCGGTTCCGAGCCAGTCGCTGCGCGAAAATCTCAAGCAGGTCGAGCCGTATCTGGTTGCGAACCCGATAGTGATCTCGCTCATGAAGGGTGTCGAACGCTCCAGCGGCATGCGCATGAGCACAGTGATCGAAGAAACGCTGCGCATTGACCCCGATCGCATTGCCGCGATCAGCGGTCCGAACCTCGCGCTCGAAATCGCCAAGGAACAGCCCACCGGCGCTGTCGTCTCCTCGGTGAGCCTCGAAACGGCGCAGGCTGTGGCCAAGCTGGCTACCAATCGCTATTTTCGCTCCTACGTCAATACCGACGTCATCGGCACCGAGTTCGGTGGGGTGCTGAAGAACCTGATCGCGGTCGCCATCGGCATCGTCGACGGTGTCGGCTATGGCGAGAACACCAAGGCGTCGATCATCACCCGCGGCCTGGTCGAAATGACCGACTTCGCGGTCGCCTACGGCGCTCAACCCGAGACGTTGGCAGGCCTGGCCGGCCTCGGCGACCTCATCGCCACCTGCCAGTCGCCGCTGTCTCGCAACAACACGGCCGGGCGGTTGCTCGGCCAGGGTTACAGCATCAACGACGTCGTCAAACAAATGCAGCAGACTACCGAAGGCCTCGCTTCGGTGAAGCCGGTTCTCGAACTGGCCCGTGCCAAGGGCGTCGAGATGCCGATTGTCGAGCAGGTTCGTCAAGTGCTCGACGGCACACTCAATCCCCGCGACATTGCGCCGCACCTCACGACTGACTCCGGCGAACCGCAGGGCGAAAGGACACTTGACGATGCACAAGCTCACGGTGGTGCTTCTCTTTGGAGGGCGTTCCAGCGAACACTCGATCAGCTGCGCCACGGCGGGGGGAGTGCTGGCAGCCCTCGACCCTGAGCGCTACACCGTCATCCCGGTCGGAATCACCCGGGACGGTGCGTACGTACTCGAAGACAACGACCCAGCCAAATTCGCCCTCAACGCGCAGGCATTGCCCGTCGTCGCAGACAATGGCACCCGGGTGCGCTGGCCGCAGAGCGCATCGAGCCGGGAAATGACCGTTGTCGATGCGTCCGGTGAGCGTTCGCTCGGCTCTGTCGACCTTATATTCCCAATTTTGCATGGACCTTTCGGCGAGGACGGCACCATTCAGGGCATGCTCGACCTGCTCGACCTTCCGTATGTCGGGTCAGGAGTTCTCGCATCCGCTCTGGGGATGGACAAGCACTTTGCCAAGACCGTCTTTCAGCAAGCCGCCCTGCCGGTGGCGCCGTGGCGCACCCTGATAGCGGATGACTGGGCGCGGGATCCTGCCCTGGGTGACGCTGCCCTCGAACAACTCGGCTTGCCCGTCTTCGTGAAACCGGCCCGGGCCGGGTCGAGCGTCGGCGTCAGCCGGGTAGCGGCACGGGACCAGCTGGCCGAGGCCATGACGGTCGGTCTCGCCGAAGACAACAAGGTACTCATTGAATCCGGGCTCGTCGGACGTGAACTCGAGATCGCCGTGCTGCAGGGACGTCCGGGGGAACCGACCCGCGCCTCCGTGGCCGGCGAGGTTGTCGTGACGGGCCGTGACTTCTACGACTTTGCCGCGAAGTACCTGGATGCGCCGGGAGTCGAGCTGGTCTGCCCCGCGCCGTTATCAGCGGCAGAACTGGCTGAGGTACAGCGGCTGGCCATTGCCGCTTTCGAGGCGATCGGCGCCGCTGGCCTGGCTCGGGTTGACTTCTTCCTGACGGAAACCGGCTGGGTCATCAACGAGATCAATACCATGCCCGGGTTCACGAGCATCTCGATGTTTCCCACCTGCTGGCTGGCCAGCGGCTACACCTACCCGGAGCTGGTCGACGAACTCATCTCTGTGGCTATCGCCCACGCCCACCACGGTTCCTGACCGACCTGCCGAGGGATCTAGCGCATCACCGGCGGGTCACAGACGGGTCGTGAACCAGGGGATCACGGCGCGGTTGTGGCCCCTGTTGTGGGCAGCTGCACGTCTTCGGCGCCGACACAGGAACCGGTCGCCGGCACATACGCGACCGCATTGGCGACGTCGACGAGCGCCGTCGAGCCGCTCACCGCTTCGGAGTCGATCACGATTTCGATGGCCGGGTCGCGCCCATAGGTCGTGTAGCGGTAGGTCGGGGCGGCGGCGTCATCTTCGATCCAGTCGATGCCGTTGATATTCAGGCATGGCAGCGTCGTGGGCGCCGGCACTGGAACGCCACAGTGCAGCAACACAGCGGCCGGGTCGCCCCAAGCGCCTGTTGCCTGGGCGTTCGTCTCCCGGGACGCCTGATCGGCGACGGTGGATGGCAGGTGCACGATCACGTCGGCGCAGGCCACGTTGGTGGCGTCGGCGGCCGGGGTCAGGGGTACGGCAGTGGCGCAGCCGGCCAGCAACAGTGAGGTCGCCAGCACGGTGGCGGCGGTGACGAAACGAAGGGGAGCGGTGCGCAGGAGCAGGAATGGGTGAGACATCGTATTCAGGCTACCGTTTCTAACATGACCACTGCTGCGGATGCCCCGCTTTCACCTCCGCACTCCGCTGCCACCGAAACTCTCGCCGACCTCAGCGAGGGGGCCGTGCTGGCGCGGATCTTTCCCCGTCTACCGACGGCTTCGGCCCAACTTCTCGGCCCGGGCGACGATGCGGCGGTCATCTCGGCGCCTGATGGGCGGTTCGTGGTGACGACCGACATGATGATTCAGGGACCCGATTTTCGCCTCGCGTGGTCGTCACCGCACGATCTTGGCTGGAAGGCCGCCGCCACTAATCTTTCCGACGTGGCCGCGATGGGCGCTCGCCCGACAGCTTTGGTCGTGGCCATCGCCGCCCCGCCGTCGACGCCCGTTTCGGTGCTTGAGGGCCTGGCCGACGGGCTGCGCGACTGCTGCGAGGCTCTTGCCCCCGGCTGTGGGGTAGTCGGCGGTGACCTGTCAGCGTCAGACGCCCTCACCCTGGTTGTGACGGCCTTCGGTGACCTCGAGGGCCGAGCTCCCGTTCTTCGCTCGGGAGCGCGGCCGGGGGATACAGTGGCGCTGTCCGGCCGGCTTGGCGACGCTGGAATCGGCCTCGAACTATTGTTCCGTCTGGGCGTTGATTCCAACGGAGTACCCGACCTGGCCAGGGCCAACGCACTCAAACTCACGCATCCCACCGAAGTGGCCGCCCAGCTCACCCCCGTACCGCCGATTGCAAGCGGCCCGATTGCAGCGCTCGGCGGAGCCACGGCCATGCTTGACGTCTCCGACGGACTTGCCATCGATGCCGGACGCATCGCGCGGGCCAGCGGAGTGGGTATCGACTTCGACTCCAGCTGTCTGGGGGAGCGGATCGAGGTCGCGCTCGGAGGCGGGGAAGACCACGGACTTCTCGCCACCTTTGCACCCGACCGTGTTCTGCCGCCCGACTTTCGCCGCCTCGGCACGGTCGTCGCGGTATCCGCTTCGAATTGGGGCGCCATCACCGTCGACGGTGATCCACACGACCAGGGCGGCTGGGACCCGTACCGAGGCTGGGACGGTGCAGCCGGCTAACTGAACCGGATGATGCACGAACAGTGACGGTGACGGTAGTACTACGGCGCCGGCTGCAGGGTGGAATCGGCATACCAGACGGTCGTGTCGCCGTAGTCCTTGCGACGGTCGAGTGCGAGCCCCGGGCCCCATTTTGGCTCGGGCGAGCGGGAGCTGCGCTCGAGCACCACGAGCGCGTCGGTGGCCAGCAGGGGAGCCAGTGCACTCAAATTGTGCCCGAGTTCAATCTCGCTGAGATCGTAGGGCGGGTCGATGAACACCACATCGAAGCCCTCTTTGGTAGCGGCCAAGAACGACTGAACCGCCTGGGCGGAGACAGCAATCTTCAGGTCAGTGCCTTTCGGCGCTGACCGTTGCACGGCCTCGGCGTTCCTGCGACACATGGCCGCCGCGCCGTAGCTGTTCTCGACGAGCGTCACTACGCGGGCGCCGCGACTGGCGGCCTCAAGCCCCAAAGCTCCCGATCCCGCATACAGGTCCAACACGCGCATGCCGAACAGAGCATCCCGTGAGTCGAGCGCCGAAAAGATGGCCTCGCGCACCCGATCACTGGTTGGCCGTGTACCCGACTTCGGAACAGCCAGGGAGAGAGAGCCGGCAAACCCGGTGATAATTCGCGTCATAACCCTCCCGAGCCTAGCCGCCCCGCAAAGAACGCTCCGCAAGGAACGCCCCGCAAAGAACGCTCCGCAAGGAACGCTCCGCAAGGAACGCTCCGCAAGGAACGCTCCGCGCAGATAAACCTGCGGCGGAGGCGTGGGTTGTGTCGGCTCAGTCACAACACCATGTCAGTGGCCCGGTTTACGATGAGTGCATGACCGGTTCGAGCGCTGCCAGTGGGCCCGGATTCGATGGCGTCGCGCTTCCGCCACCCCGCCTCGAGCCGCTGACGCTCGACACCCCGTTGAAGAAGGCCCTCAGCCCCGCCCAGGCGACAGCGCTCGGGAAAGCCTTCGGATTTCAGACCGTCAATGATCTGCTCAGCCATTACCCGCGCGACTACGCCGACCGCGAAGTACTCCGGCCCCTGAACCAGCTCACTCCCGGCGCCAACATCACTGTCATCGCCGACATCATTTCCGCGCACGAAAAACGCATGTCCTCCCGCCCGGGCACGATCGTAGAGGTGGTCATCTCCGACGGCGGAGGTCAGTTCACCCTTACATTCTTTGGCAAGAACAGCCAGCAGTGGCGTCTTGACCAGCTGCGACCCGGCCTGCGCGGCAGTTTCTCCGGCAAGGTGCGCATGTACCAGGGTCAGAGCCAACTGGCGAACCCGTCGTACAAGACCTTCGAAAGCGAAGAAGAAGAGGCGCGCGACGACCCGGCCCTGAAGTTGAAGCACAAGCCGCTCATCCCCATTTATGCCGCTACGGCCGCCGAGACCAGTTGGAACCTGCAGACGATGATCGACCAGGTTCTCCGGCGCCTCGGCACCCTGCCCGACCCTGTTCCCGACGACCTGCGGGTCGAACACAGCCTGCTCGACCACACCCAGGCCATCCGCTGGATTCATAGCCCTGACGATCCAGAACAGTGGATGGCCGCGCAAGACACGCTGCGGTTCACCGAGGCCTGGGTACTGCAGTGCGCCCTCATGCAGCGGCACAGCCTCGCGCGGGAACGCCGTACCCAACCCCGAGTGCCAACGCCCGGCGGCTACCTCGAACGCTTTGATGCAGCGCTGCCCTTCGTGCTGACGGTCGATCAAGAAATTTGCGCGGTCGAAATCGCCGCCGACATGGCCCGGTCCGGCCCGATGAATCGGCTGTTGCAGGGCGAGGTCGGCTCGGGCAAGACCGTGGTTGCCCTGCGGGCCATGCTCGCCGTGGCGGACAGTGGCGGCCAGGCCGCGTTGCTGGCACCGACTGAGGTGCTCGCCGGGCAACACCTGCGGTCGATCACGACCCTGCTCGGCCCGAATCTGGCGGCCGAACTGATGCCGACCTTGTTGACCGGAAAACTGCCGGTGGCGCAGAAACGCAAGGCCCTGCTGCGCACGGTCTCTGGCCAATCGCGCATTGTGATCGGCACGCACGCCTTGCTCAGCGATACCGTGACCTTTTTCGACCTCGGCCTGATCGTGATCGATGAGCAGCACCGGTTCGGCGTCGACCAGCGCGAAACACTGCGGCTCAAGGGGGCGGAGCCTCCCCACGTTCTCGTCATGACGGCAACGCCGATTCCGCGCACCATCGCTATGACCGTGTTCGGCGACCTCGACGTGAGCACCATTCGTATGCTGCCGGCCGGGCGCCAGGGAATTCGCAGTGTTGTCGTTCCCATGGGTGAGAACGGGGCACTGTTCGGGCGCGTCTGGGCGAGTTTGGCGCAGGAACTTGCCCTGGGGCGTCAAGGTTTTGTCGTGTGTCCGGCGATTTCTCCGGCAGAAATCGAAGACGAAGCCGATTTCGCGCCGCCGCCGGGAGACGATCCGCGCCCGCTGTTCAACGTTGAAGAAGTCCTTGAGGGTATGCGCGGAGTCGCGTCCCTGGCGCCGTATCGTCTCGAGGCACTGCACGGGCGCATGACGAGCGAGGAGAAAGACCGCATCATGCGCTCTTTTGCCGCCGGTGAGATCGATATTCTCGTCGCCACCACCGTCATCGAGGTCGGTGTCGACGTTCCGAACGCCTCCGCCATGGTCGTGCTCGACGCAGACCGATTCGGTGTCTCCCAGCTGCACCAGTTGCGCGGCCGGGTCGGGCGTGGTGGAGTGCCAGGGCTGTGCCTGCTGGTAACTAACTCCCGCGCGGGGTCCCCGGCCCGCCAGCGCATCGGTGATGTCGCCGCAACGCTCGATGGCTTCGTGCTCGCTGAACTCGACCTCGCCCTGCGCGGGGAGGGCAACGTGCTCGGTGACATGCAGTCCGGTGACGGCTCGAAACTGCGCTTTCTGCGGGTGGCGGTCGACGGCGACATGATCGCCGAAGCTCGACAAGCGGCCTACCACCTGGTCACGGGGGATCCGGGCATCCGCACCAACCCGGCGCTGCGTGATGCGATCGCGCGCCGCCTGAATGATTCCGAACGCACTTGGCTCAATAAAGGCTGACTATGTCAACGCAAAGCGGATACATCGGGCAGCGTTCCGTCAGTGTGTGGCAGTAGGGTGTGACCATGCGCAGGATCGCCGTTGTCCCTGGATCATTCGACCCCGTCACTCTGGGCCACCTGGACGTGATCGATCGCGCGGCCGGCCTGTTCGACGAGCTTCACGTTCTCGTCGTGCACAACCCTGACAAATCGGCGCTGTTGCCGATCAATCAGCGGGTATCACTGCTGGAGCAGGCCATAAGAGAGGCTGGGCTGCCGACCAATATCGTGGTCGCCAGCTGGAGCATGGGATTGCTCGTGGACTATTGCATGGATGTCGGTGCGAGCGTTCTGGTCAAGGGCATCCGCTCACAGGTCGATGTGGCCTACGAGACGCCGATGGCGATCGTCAATCGCAACCTGGCCGCCGTCGAGACAGTCTTTCTACTGCCCGATCCGGCCAATGCCCATGTCTCCAGCTCTTTGGTGCGCCAAGTGGCAGGCCTGGGCGGTGACGTCTCACCGTATGTGCCGCGAGCCGTTGCGCAGTATCTGGAGCGGTCGCGGGTATGAACCTCAAACCGACTCGCTCTGCCGCGCCGACACAGGGAGTGTCGGCCGGCAACCTGCGCGAGTTGCACGATGCGGGGCGCGCGATCATGCGCAACGTCGAGACGGTCATTGACGGCAAGCACGAGGCCGTGCAGATCGCGCTGACCGTTCTGCTGGCCGAGGGGCACCTGCTCATCGAGGACGTTCCCGGTGTGGGCAAGACCATGCTGGCCAAGGCGCTCGCCCGCTCCGTAGACTGCACGGTCGGGCGAATTCAGTTCACCCCCGACCTGCTGCCCTCCGACGTGACCGGGGTGTCCGTGTTCAATCAGGCCGAACGCCGGTTCGAGTTCAAACCGGGCCCGGTCTTCGCCAACATCGTCATCGGTGACGAGATCAACCGGGCGAGTCCGAAAACCCAGTCGGCACTGCTGGAATCAATGGAGGAACGCCAGGTCACCGTTGACGGCACAACCTACCCGCTGGCCCTGCCGTTCACCGTTATCGCGACTCAAAACCCGATCGAGATGGAGGGAACGTACGCCCTTCCGGAGGCGCAACGGGACCGGTTCATGGCCCGCATCTCCATGGGCTACCCCGACTCCGACTCGGAGCTCGCGATGCTCGATTCGCGCGACACCAACAGTCCGCTCGCTCTGATCTCGGCCGTGGTGTCGGAGGAGGCCCTGCGCGACATGATGCACACGGCACGAGCAGTCTTCGCCTCCGCGGCGGTCAAGGAATACGCGGTTAATTTGGTGCGCGCCACCCGCGACGATCGCGACCTGCGTCTCGGTGCCAGCCCGAGAGCAACGCTCCAACTCATCCGTGCCGCAAAAGCCCAGGCGGCGTTGAACGGTCGGGACTACGTGCTGCCCGACGATATCGACGCGCTCGCCGTGGCCGTTCTCGGCCATCGGCTGGTTCCCACCAGCCGGGCGTTGGGTCACCATCACCAGGACAGCGGCCCGGTGATCGACGACATCGTGCGTCGAATCCTCGCTGACACGCCGGTGCCGGTTGGTGTCGCGGCATCCGATCAGGTTCCAGCGCACCCGTTCAAAGCGGCGGCGTCCTCATCGTTGCCGCCCGTGCCCGCCGCTTCGATGCGGCCCCTTGGTTCTACCGGGCAGTCGTAGTCATGGCGCCTGGGGTGAGAGATATCGGGCCGGCGAATGCCGACTGGTACACGCGGCTGGCGGCCCGATTCGCCACGCGTCTCACCCGGCGAGGCTGGGTCATTCTGGCCGCCGGAGTTGTGTTGTCCGCCAACGCTGTGCTGGTGAACAGCCGTGACATGGTGTTCGTGGCCAGCCTGTTGATCATGGCACCGCTCGTGGCAGCCGGTTACGTTTCGCTCCGCCCCGCCCGAGTCGAAGTCAGCAGGGTCTTTCGGCCGCCGATCGTGTCGGTCGGCGGCGAGAGTGTGATTTCACTGCAGTTGCGCAACCTTTCGGCGACACCGCTCAGCGGTGCCTCGTGGGCCGACACCCCGTCACCCGGCGTTGAGGCGCCGGCTGCGGCCATCCTTCCCCTCGTGAGCCGGAACGGCGCGACCGGTGACACAGTGCGCTTGGAATACTCCGTCGTGCCACGCAACCGCGGCGTCTATGATCTCGGCCCGCTCCGGGTGTCACGTCAAGACCCGTTCGGCCTCGCGCACAGCGACCGACAGGCTGGTTCGCCCCACGACTTGACAGTGACACCACGCGTGACGCCGCTGCCAGGCAGCGGCGTCGCCCAGTCCAGCAACGACGGCTCGATTCGAGAGCTGTTGCGTCAGGCCACCCCCACCTCCGACGAACTCATCGCCCGCGAATACCGCCCCGGTGATGCCTTGCGCCGCGTGAACTGGCCAGCCACCGCCCGGCACGGGCAAATCATGGTGCGGCAAGAAGAGCAACGCAGCAATCCGGAGGCCCGCATCGTGCTCGACACGACCCTGGCCGGCGCGGCGGGGCTCGGCGCCGGGCACGTTCCACCGCATCTCGTGACCGGTTTTGAACTCGCGATCGAGCTGGCGGCATCCGTTGGTGTGCATTTGCTCGACGCCGGCTACCGTCTCGAGGTGATCGAGCTGGGCGCCAGCCAATTGCTGCCGGGCAACCAACAGACCCTGGGCGGGATGCACGGCGACGTGCCCGCCACTTTTCGTGCTCCCGGCGGCGACCGCGCACTGCTGGAAGCCCTCGCCGGCGTGGTGCCGGTACCGTGGCCTACCCGCAGCGCTCGACTGTCCGCCGAGCGCCGCGCACCGGTGCGTGCCGCCCTGCGTAACGCAGAGCTATCACTTCCGACATTCGCGATGCTCGTGACCGTGTCCGATGCGGATGTCGAAGACCTCGTCGCCCTCGTACGTCACTGCGCGCCCGCCATAGCGTTGGTGCAGCGCACCGTGGGAGGGCAAGCCCGCGAACGCCTGCAGGCCGCTGGCTGGCGCTGTGTGGAGCTTTCTGGCGCCGACGACCTGGCAGACGTATGGAACGACGTGAGCGGGGAGCGAGGGGCCGGGCATGACTAGTCTGGCCACCAAAGCGACGACGAATTCGGATCTCCTCCCCCAGGCGCGCCCGGGGCGCCCGCCTGGGAGGCTCCGCGGTCGCCGCGGCGGGCGCAGGGTCGCGCCTTGGTCGCTCGCACTCAGCCTGCTGTTGCTTCTGCTCGTCTCCTGTGCGGCGCTCGCACCTCTGCTGCGCGGCAACGCCTGGTGGTGGGTCTGTGCGGCAGTCGGGTGCGCTGTCTTGCTCGGCGCGGCTGTATTTCGCCGTCTTGGAGTGCCACGCCCGTTGGTTCCGGTGGCGAACAGCGCTGTGCTGATCGTCACGATGACACTAATGTTCGGCGGTGGGACTGGCCTGTTCTGGCTCATTCCGACACCGCAAACCGTCAGTACTTTCGCCGGGCTGATCGACGCCGGAGGGGCCTCGATCGCGCAGCAGAGCACGCCGGCCGAGGTGACCCTGGGCATCCTCTTTCTGCTGGCCGGCGGCACCGGACTGATCGCGATTCTCATGGATTTGCTAGCGGTGACCCTGCGCTGGCCCGCCATCGGTGCAGCGGGTGCACTCGTGCCATTGTTCGTGCCGGGCTTCATCATCGACGATGGGGCTGATATTGCCGCGCTTGTGGCGGCGGCAGTTGCATTTCTGCTGCTGCTGCGGGTCGACGTTTCTGGTCGTCGTGCCCAGGCGACGACGCATCGTGCGACCGGGCCGCGCGTGCCTCGAACGTACCGGTCGGAGCGGCCGCGCGGCCGCGGGCCGCACGGCGGCGCACTCCTGGTGGGATCCCTGACTATCGTGGGTGCCTTGATTTTGAGCACGGTCGCCCCGGCTTTCACTGCCGGCGGGCTCGTGACGGCCAGGCCCGGTGGATTGTTGTTCGGCAGCGGGGTGAGTCCCATGATCAATCTCGGACAGGACCTGCGTCGCCCCAAGGCCGGGCCGGCATTTCACTACACCTCTACCGGCACCGAGCAGCCGTATTTCACCCTACTCACCCTTGACGAGGTCATCGGGTTGACCTGGACGGCACGCGTCGATGAGGCAGACGTGCGCAATACCGTCGACGCTATTCAGAAGCCATTCGGGCTCGATGCCAATGTGGAGACGGTGGAAGCGTCGACATCGGTCGTCATCGACGGCGTCAACAGCCATTGGCTGCCCGCGCCGGCCCGTGCAAGCAGCATCGAGGGTCTGACCGGTCGCTGGTATTGGGACAGCCGTACCCGGGCGATCGCGAGCGTCTCGGCGAACACTCTCGGTCAGGAATACACGGTGTCGTCATTGGAATTGAAACCCACCGCCGAGCAACTGCGACAGTCGAGCAGCGACTATCCCGCGAGCGTCGTGGGTAATCTTCAACTTCCGGTCGAAGCGCCGCCGATCATCGGGGAGACAGCACGAGAGGTGACGGCGAACACGACGTCGAACTATGACGCTGCTGTCGCAATTCAGAACTATTTACGCAGCAGTGTTTTCAGCTACGACACCGACGCGCCCGTTGAAGCCGGTTACGACGGTGGCGGAGTTGGGGTGATTGGAATGTTCCTCCAGGAAAAACGCGGCTACTGTGTGCATTTCGCCTCCGCCATGGCCGCGATGGCACGCACCCTCGGTATCCCCTCGCGGGTTTCCCTCGGCTATCTGCCCGGCGTTAAATCGCAGGATCTCGAGCAGGGACTGGGGCAGTACAACGTGGATTCCCACGACCTGCACGCCTGGCCGGAGTTGTACTTCGTCGGCGTCGGCTGGGTGAAATTCGAGCCTACGCCCGGCCGCGGCATCGTACCCAACTACGAGCAGGCCGTCGTTGCCGGCACACCGATCACAACACCCGATGAGGCCCGCGCCACGAACGGTCCCGCCCTCAGCCCGGACCGGTTAGCGAACGATTCCGCTCTGGAACGCGGAGCCACAATGCAGAGTGTCGAGTCCAGCAAACTGCTCGGAATCCTTGGACTCAGCACGCTGGGACTGCTCGTGTTACTCCTTCCGGCGGCAGCCAGACGGATGCTGCGTGGTTCGCGGGTGCGCCGTATCCGCTCCGGACGAGCCGGTGCAGGCCTCGCCTGGACCGAGCTGCAGCACACCTGCCTCGATCACGGCATATCGGTGCCGGTCACCGAGACCCCCCGGGCCTTCGCGGGCCGCCTGGAACGCCTTCGAGCCGTCGACCCTGCGCAGACGGAAGCACTCGCACGGGTGCTTCTGGCTCTCGAACGCTCGCGGTTCGACCGGTCGCAGGCGTCGTCAGCAACCCTCGCCGACGACCTGACCCTGGCTCTCCGCGCGGTGCACGATGGTGCGAGTGTCGGCATCCGTTTTCGGGCAATATTCGGTCCTACCTCGCTGTTCGCCACTCTGGCTGCGGTGCTGCGCGGAGAGCGACGGGCCCGCACGATAGCCCCCTGAACACAGCGTCCACCCAGAGCGCGTAGAATTTATGACCGTGACTAAGTTCAAGAAGACTCCGTACACGGTCGACGTGCGTGACCTCATCAACCGCCCGGGTACCATGCACGAACGCCACCTCGACATTGAGGTTCCCGACGACCTGGGTGCTGGCCTCGTAGTGGTGAAAGCCGGTTCGATTCTGTCGACCGAGCTGCGGCTCGAGGCGATGCACGAGGGAATCCTGGTCAGCACCGAGGTGTACGCGCGGGCACTCGGCGAGTGCGGCCGGTGCCTGAAAGACATCGACCTGCCGGTTCGAGTTCAGTTTGCCGAGCTTTTCGGTTATCCTCAGGAGGAAGCCTTCGAGTTTGAGATTCTAGACGACCATGTCGATTTGGAATCTTTGATTCGGGACGCGGTAGTGTTAGCACTTCCGTTCCAGCCGGTATGTCGGCGGGATTGCCCAGGTCTTGACAGTGAGACCGGTCAGCCGCTTGACGAATTGCCCGAACTCGTTTCCGACGATGCGCTCGATCCCCGGTGGTCAGCGCTGGCGGGGTTCACGGCTTCCACAGACAAAGACATGGGTGCGAACATCCATGTTTCAGACAGCAGAGAAGAGAAGTAGTCATGGCAGTTCCGAAGCGCAAGATGTCGCGTTCCAACACCCACTCGCGTCGCGCGCAGTGGAAGGCCACGCCTCCCACCCTCGTGAAGTCCATGGAGGGTGGCAAGGTCGTCTACAGCCTGCCGCACCGCGCCAAGGTTGTCACCGACTCCACCGGCACCCCGTTGTTCATGGAATACAAGGGCCGTAAAGTCGCTGACATCTAAGTCACTCCTTTTGAAGAGACCGGAACTCGGTCGATGAAGGTGTACAGATGAAAAGCGTGCGTACCGAGCGGTCGCCCCTGTTGGCGACCCTCGGAGTGCAGATTGAGCCGGTGATTCTGGAGCTTGCTCTGACTCACCGGTCATTTGCGTACGAGAACGGCGGTATTCCCACAAACGAGCGTCTTGAATTTCTTGGCGACTCGATTCTGGGCCAAGCCGTCACGGTGATGCTGTACCGCACCTACCCCGACCTCGACGAAGGTCATCTGGCCAAACGCCGGGCCAGCCTGGTATCCACGGCCGCCCTCGCCCGGATCGCCCGAGGTCTCGGACTGGGCGATTACATTCGCTTGGGTCGCGGTGAGATTCTCACCGGTGGGCGCGATAAAGCGTCGATTTTGGCCGACACCGTTGAGGCGCTCATCGGGGCCACTTTTTTGGATGCCGGTGGCGAAGTCGCCACCGCGTTCGTGCTGCGCCTGATCGAACCCCTGTTGGCTGAGCCTGGTCACTTCGGTGTGTCGATGGACCCGAAAACGAGCCTGCAAGAGCTCGCCGCCAGCGCCGGCGTGGGCATTCCCGTCTACACGCTCGAATCGAGCGGTCCTGATCACTCGAAGATTTTTGTCGCGACCGTAGCCATCGGTTCCGCCGTGACCGCCCAGGGAATAGGTCCGAGCAAGAAGTTTGCGGAAATGGCCGCGGCGCGGGGCGCCATCGACCAACTGAACGCGCTTTAAAGTCTTACCAAATGCCGGAACTTCCCGAGGTCGAGGTCGTGCGTCGTGGTCTTCAGCCGGCGGTCACCAACGCTGTGGTCACCGGGGTCGAGGTCTTCGATGAACGTTCTCTGCGCCGACACGCTCCCGCGGGCGGGGCGTTCGCCAAGCAGCTCGTTGGGCGGCGAATTCTCGCAGCGGTGCGTCGCGGCAAGTTTCTGTGGCTGCCACTTGAGAGCGGTCGGGCACTCGTCATTCACCTCGGTATGAGCGGCCAGGTGCTGCTGCGGGCCCCGGGGGCGGCCGATGATCGCATGTTGCGCATCCGCTTGACGCTGGAGCACCCGAGCCGCGGAGAACTGTGGGTCAATTTCGTCGACCAGCGCATTTTCGGAAGCATGGCCGTCGACACCATGGTCGCCACCAGGGACGGGCTTCCCGGCGGCTATTCCGGTGTGGCCACAGCACATGCCGTCTGGCAGAACCACATTCCCGGACAGGTTGCGCACATCGCTCGCGACCCGATCGACCCATCGTTCGCCCCCCGCGCCTTCTTCACTGCGCTCGCACAGAAGAAAACCGGCATTAAGCGGGCGCTGCTCGATCAAAACCTGATCAGCGGCATCGGCAATATTTACGCGGACGAAGCGCTGTTCGCCGCGCGGATCCACTATGAGCAGCCCGCTGCGTCGCTGTCGCGCGCCAAGGCGACGACGCTGCTGGAGGCCGTGCGCACCATTTTGCACCGCGCTCTGGCCGAGGGCGGCACCAGCTTCGACGCCCAGTATGTGAACGTGAACGGGCAGGCCGGCTACTTTGCACACAGCCTCGAAGCGTACGGACGACAGGGCCACCCGTGTTCGCGCTGCGGCACGCTGATCGTGCGCGAACAGTTCATGAACCGCGGCTCGCACTTCTGCCCGCACTGCCAGCGGTTGTCTCGGCCGCGCCCAGGCAGCGAAGGCCCGCCACTCTGAGCTGGGGCTACGCCAGCACGCGGGTTTGGAGTCTAGCCCGACGTCCGAATAGTGGGACTCGATCATTCCGAATCCCTTCGCGGGGACGACGTCACGTAGCGCGGCCATCGCCTCAGGGTCGAGCCAGCTGGGCGGTAGTCCCAAGCGAAATGACGAGTTCGGCGATCGACAAGCCCCGCATTCTGCGCCACAGTAATCCGAGCGACCGAAGTGTTCACGCCACACTGTGCGATCAGCGGATGTCCCGGCCCGTGTCGGTGGGTCACGGTAGCGTTGGATCAACGCCGAGACGAGTATTCGCGGCCGACAACCGAAAGGGTTTCTGTTGTATTTGAAGAGCCTCACCCTCAAGGGCTTCAAATCGTTCGCGCAGCCGACGACGTTCGCTTTCGAACCCGGCGTCACCTGCGTTGTAGGCCCGAACGGCTCGGGCAAGTCCAACGTCGTCGACGCGCTGGCCTGGGTAATGGGCGAGCAGGGCGTGAAAACCCTGCGCGGTGGAAAGATGGAGGACGTCATCTTCGCAGGCACGTCCACCCGCGGTCCGCTCGGCCGGGCCGAGGTCATCCTCACCATCGACAACACCGACGGCGCCCTGCCGATCGACTACTCCGAAGTCACTATTTCGCGCACACTGTTTCGCAACGGCGCAAGCGAGTACGCCATCAACGGGCGTACCTGCCGGCTGCTCGACGTGCAAGAACTGCTCAGTGACTCTGGCCTGGGCCGGGAGATGCACGTCATCGTCGGGCAGGGACAGCTCGACGCTGTGCTGCGCGCGAGCCCGGAGGAACGCCGAGGTTTTATCGAGGAGGCCGCCGGTATTCTCAAGCACCGGCGCCGCAAGGAGAAGACCCTGCGCAAGCTTGATGCGATGCAGACCAACCTCACGAGGCTGAGCGACCTTGCCGGAGAGATTCGGCGCCAGCTCAAGCCGCTCGGACACCAGGCCGAAATCGCCCGGGAAGCGCAGACCATCGCTGCCATCGTCCGCGACGCGCGCGCCCGCCTGCTCGCCGACGACGTCGTGGCGCTGCGCACCGCACTCGACATCCATGACCGCACCGAGAGTGAACGGCACACCGAGCGGATCGTGCTCCAGGAACAGCTCTCGCAGAAACAGGACCGAGCGCAGCGGCTTGAGCTCACTCAAATCGGTGATGCCGTCGACCGGGCTCGCCGCACCAGTCACGGACTCGAGTCGGTGCAGGAACGCCTGCGTGGATTGTTCACCCTCGCCAATCAGCGACTGGCCCTGCTGGGATCGCAGGCGGAGTCGACCGGACTCGTATCGAGTGTCACCCCGACCATGCTGGCGGAGGCCGCCGATGAGGTTGAGCAGTTGCGTGCGGGCATTGGGACAGCCCAAATCGCCTCAGACACCGCGCGCGAGCAGAGTGCGGCGGCCCGGTCGCGGCTCGACGCGGTCGACGAAGACATCGCGGCGCAGGCAGCACTCGTCTCTCGGCACGACCTCGAAATCTCGCACCTGACCGGCCAATCGGAGGCGGCGGCGTCGCGGCTCACTGCCGTGCGCGGTGAGCAGTTGCGGCAGCAGAATGCTCAGGGCGACGCGATGGACCGCAGCCGAAAAGCACAGCAGCAGCTCGATGAACTGCCAGCGGACGTGCCCGCCGGAGAACCCGACTCGGGCGACCTGTCCGAGGCTTTTGAACTGGCACAAACCGCGGTGCAGCACGTTGAGGCCGAGGTGGAGCGCCTTCGCGATGACCTCCACCGGCACGAGCGGGAACGCGACGCCCAGGCAGCCCGACAGGGTGCGTTTTCCCTCGCCCTCGATCAGAAAGATGGCTCATCGGCGGTGCTCGCCGCGCAGCTAGCAGGCATTCGCGGCCTCGTGGCCGACCACGTGCGGGTGCAGCCGGGGTTCGAAGCGGCGATCGCTGCCGCGCTCGGTTCCCTCGCCGACGCCGTGCTTGCCGATAACCGCGACGCCGCACTCGCCGCGATCATGCAGGCCGAACGCGACGACTATGGGCGGATCGAACTGATCGTGGCCGATGCAGATGCCAACGACCCTGCCAGCGCCGATTCCGATGACCCTTCAGCGCCAGTTGATGAACTGGGCGCGCGGGTGGGCATCCGCTGGGCGAACTCGGTCATCGACGGCCCGGCCGGCGTACGTGGGCTGCTCGCCCAGACCGTCATCGCCGACGATCTCGCCGTCGCCAGCGCCGCACAGCTGCCGAACGGCATCACCCTCATCACCCTCTCCGGAGAGGTGCTGAGCCCGTGGGTCGTGCGCGGAGGGTCCGGCGCCAGGCAGAGCAGGCTCGAACTCGTCGCCGAACGCGATAGCGCCGCCGAGAAACTCGCGGCCGTCACCTCGCAGATCGAACGCGCGCGGTTCGACTTCACCGAACAGCGCACACTGCTGCAGGCGCACAAAGAGCAGTCCGTCAGTGCACGGGCGGCCCTGCGCGCCTGTGAAACGCGGCTCGCCACCGTGACCGAACGACGTGGGCGACTCTTGGTGCAAGCGGACGCCACCACCGCCGACGTCGATCGGGTCTCTGCCGCGTTGCAGCTCGCAAGTAGCGCCGTCACCGAAGCGGAGGCCGTCGCCGCACGGGCAGCAGCTGCCCTCGACACCGCCCGGTCACGGCCACGGCCCATCCTTGACGTGACCCTGCGCGACGCGTTGTACACCGAACTTGAAGCCGCCCGCGAGACCGAGATCGAGACTCGGCTGCAGGGGGAAACCGCCCGCGAGCGGGTGCGCACTGGCGAAGCGCACGCCACGACCCTCGCCCATCGTCTCGAGGCCGACCGCAGCGCCGCCGCCGTCGCGGCTCGCCGCGCCGTCGTTCGTCGGCGCCAAGTGGATGCCGCGTCCCGGGTCGCCACGGCACTTCCGGCTGTGCTCGCCGCGGCGGATCGCTCCGCCGCTGAGGCGAGGCTTCAACTGGCGAGCGCCGAAACCGAACGGGCCAGCCAGAACACTGAACTTCAGCAGCTGCGTCGTGACGAGAACGCCCTGCGCGAGCGGCTCGCGTCGATCACCGAGAAGGTGCACGGCCTCGAACTCGAGATCTACGAGAAGAAACTGCAACTCTCGGCCCTGCTCGAACGCGCCGGAAGCGAACTGGGGCTCACCGAAGACGTGCTCGTCACCGAATATGGGCCGGACCAGGTCATTCCGCCTGATGGTGCGGGTATCGGTGCAAGCGCCCGGGACAGTGTTCGGGACGAAAGCCATACCAGCGAACACCACACCAGCGAAGACGGTGCCAGCGAAGACGGTGCCAGCGAAGACGGTGCCAGCGAAGACGGCGCCAGCGCCCATGACGGCCCCAGTGACGGTATTCGCTTCGATCGGGCCGAACAACTGAAACGGTTCGCGGCTGCTGAACGCAAGCTCGGTCAGCTCGGCCGGGTCAACCCGCTCGCCCTTGAAGAATTCGCGGCACTCGAGCAACGGCACCGGTTTCTCACGGAACAACTCACCGACCTCACCGAGACCCGCAGCGACCTGCTGACCATCATCGCCGACATCGACGAAAAGATGCAGACCATCTTCTCCTCCGCATTCGATGACACCCAGGCGGCCTTTGCCGAGGTATTCCCGGTGCTGTTTCCCGGCGGCAGCGGCAGCATCTGGCTCACCAACCCCGATGACGTGCTCACGACCGGCATCGAGGTGTCGGTGAAGCCGGCCGGTAAAAAGATCGAACGACTCTCCCTGCTCTCGGGTGGCGAACGCTCGCTCGCCGCCGTGGCGCTCCTGATCGCCATTTTCAAGGCCCGCCCGAGCCCCTTCTACATCATGGACGAGGTCGAAGCGGCCCTTGATGATGCCAACCTCGGCCGGCTGCTGACCATCTTTGAAGACCTGCGCGAAACCAGCCAACTCATCGTGATCACGCACCAGAAACGCACCATGGAGATAGCGGATGCCCTCTACGGTGTCAGCATGCGGCAAGACGGGGTCAGCGCCGTCGTGGGCCAGCGCGTCGGCGCCCGTGCCGACCAGCGGGAGCGTGCCGCGGCGTCCTGACCGCTCGGTGTGTGCTGGGAGTTCGGTGTTCGTGGACTGATCGGTGTTCGTGGACTGATCGGTGCTCGTGGACTGATCGTTGTTTCCGAACTTCTCAGTGGTGGACGAGCTGCGGTCGCCAGAGCTCATTGCTTGAGTGTGAACTGGTTTCGTGTTGTCTGCTGACCTAAACTCGAAATCATGCGCATTATTCGATATGCCGCTCTTCGGCCCGTACCCTGGCAAAACGGCGGCGGCACCAGCCGCGAGGTGGCATCTTTCCCCGACGGCGCGGTGGACTTCGACTGGCGCATCAGCATCGCTGACGTGACCGCGGCCGGCGACTTTTCTACTTTTCCAGGGGTGGACCGCATCCTCACGGTGATCGAAGGCGAGCTGATGGTCGTGACCGTCGATGGTGAAGAGCACGCCATGGAACAGTACCGGCCATTCCGGTTTTCCGGTGACAGCGTTACCAGCTCCGCCTTGCCGGTCGGCGATACAAAAGATTTGAACGTGATGGCGAGGCGGGGAGCGTACAAGGGCTTTCTGTCGATCGTCGAGCTGTCGAAGAAACGTCCCCACCCGGTGTTCAGCGATCAATTCGCCCTGCTGCTGAAGGGCAATGCCGTCGTGACCGCCAATGGTGAGGAGGCCAACTTGAGTATCCTCGACACCGTGCGCGGCGACGATCCGGCCCCGGAGGTACTCGGCCGGGGATTCCTCGCCGTCATCACGCTGGAAGCGGTTCTGGCCTGACAGGCTGCTCAGTATCCGTGACGTGAAGATCAGCAGTTGCGAGGCTACAGCGTTTCCCGATATCGATGATTCTGGTGCCACGGACAGCAACGGTGTCGACTAGATCTTAACCGGCCCGTGCCATGGAGGTTTTTGCGACCAACGTGCGGTTCGTCACGATGAGCAGCACATTCGACGGATCGATACGTCGTAGTGAAGAACCCGGTGCAAGGTGATCATCGCCGGGAGAACATGACCGTGCGCGCTCGCACGGTCATGTCCGGCATGTCGTCGATTTCGCGTGTTGACTGGCACGCGTGACTACCCAGTCCGAGCTACTCGGCCCCCTGTGGTGGCAGTGCGGAGATGACGGGGTGGTCCTTGGCGAGGACGCCGATTTTGGCGGCTCCGCCGGGGGAGCCGATGTCGTCGAAGAATTCGACGTTGGCTTTGTAGTAGTCGGACCACTGTTCGGGCAGGTCATCTTCGTAGTAGATGGCTTCGACCGGGCAGACCGGTTCGCAGGCGCCGCAGTCGACGCACTCGTCCGGATGGATATAGAGGGAGCGTTCGCCCTCATAAATGCAGTCCACCGGGCATTCATCGATGCAGGCACGATCTTTGACATCAACGCACGGAAGAGCGATCACATACGTCACAGGGCCGACAACGCTTCCACACGAGAAATGGCGACCTGTTCGGCCCGGGAAACGACCTTGATCCGCTCCCGGCCGGGGGTGACCAGATCCTGGCTGCCGAGCAACTGCTCGTGCGCGTCGAGGGCGCGCCATCCAGCCCAGGTGGTGTACTCCACGCCGCGGTCCGTGAGCAGCGCCAGAATCATATCTGTGCCCTGATCGACCGTTGCACGGGATACGAGCACGGGCAGGTCGGCCACAAGCCGGGTCACGGTCTCGAGGGCATCGCCCTTGGTATGACCGATGAGGCCGACCGGGCCGCGCTTGATCCACCCGGTGGCGTACAGTCCCGCGATCGCGTCGCCGGCTGCGTCGAGCACCCGCCCGCCGTCGTTGGGAATGACACCGCGAACGACGTCGAACGGTACCTCGGTGAGCGCGCTTCCCCGGTAGCCGACCGCGCGATAGACGGCCTGTACCGGGTAGTCGACGACCTGCCCGGTCGCCCGCACCCCGCCGTCTCCGGTGTGTTCGGTGCGTTCAAAACGGATTCCTTCTACCCGACCGTCTCCGTACACTTCGACCGGCGCGTGCAGAAAATGCAGGTGCAGGCGACGCGAGGCGCCCAGGGGAGCCTTGGTGAGCCATCCGTTCAGCGTGCGGGTCATGATCTTGACCTGGTTGTTGCTGGCGACGAGCTGTTCGCTGTGTGAGTCGGGCGTGAAATCCTCGGCATAGACCACGAGGTCGACATCGGGAATGTCAGCGAGTTCACGCAGTTCGATCGGGGTGAATTTGACCTGTGACGGTCCGCGACGACCGAATACGTGCACGTCGGTGACCGGAGACCCGGCAAGGCCGGCGTAGACCGACGCGGGAATGTCGGTCGTGAGCAGGTCGTCGGCGTGCTTGGCGAGAATGCGAGCCACATCCAGGGCGACGTTGCCGTTGCCGATGACCGCCACGTCGGTTGCGTCGAGTGGCCATTCCAGCGGTACGTCGGGGTGCCCGTCGTACCAGGAGACGAAGTCGGCGGCGCCGAACGAGCCGGGCAGGTCGATGCCGGGAATGACGAGTGGGGCATCGAGAATGGCGCCGGTCGCGAAAATGACCGCATGGTAGTGCTCGCGCAGATCGGCGAGGTTCAGGTCGGTGCCGTACGTGACGTTGCCGATGAAGCGAGTCGTGCCTGCGTCGAGCATCTCCTGCAACGACTTGACGATGCCCTTGATGCGCGGGTGGTCGGGGGCGACGCCGTAGCGAATCAGCCCGTATGGTGCGGGCAGCGCATCGAACAAGTCGATGGCCACGGTGTGGCCCGCCTCGACCACGAGCCGATTCAGAATGTTGCCGGCGTAGATGCCGGCTGGGCCGGCGCCGATGATGGCAACACGCAGGGCAGAAGAAGCGGGGGTCATAACGGGCCTTTCACAAGAGAACAGGGGAGAAAAGTGGATGCGCGCGGTTCAACGCAAGCCGGCGGCCATGAGCCCGCGGCGGCGCAACAGGCGACGCTCGATCGGAGCGAAAAACACCAGTTCGACCAGTATCCCGACGAACAGAATCACCAGGATCGTTGCGAGCACGCCCGCGAGGTCGGCCAGTTCGCGGCTCTGGTTAAGCATTGTACCGAGGCCGAATCCGATCGTACCGCCGGTCGTGATGATCTCCGCGGCCATCAACGAACGCCACGCGAAAGCCCAGCCCTGCTTGAGGCCGGAGAAATAACCGGGCAGCGCGGCCGGAAGCACGACGAGGGTCGCCATTTCGAACCGGGAGGCGCCGAGTACGGTGCCGACGCGGCGAAGCTGCGGCGGAATCTGGTCGACACCGGACACGAGTCCGTTGGCGATCGAGGGGACGGCGCCCATCAGGATGACGAAGTACACCGTGGCATCGGTGAGGCCGAACCAGATGATCGCGGCCGGCACCCACGCGACCGAGGGCAGCACCTGCAGACCAGACAACAGTGGGCCGACGGCCCGTCGTACCGGGCGGCATTCAGCCAGCAGCAGCCCGATCGGGGTGCCGATAGCGACGGCGATCAGAAAGCCGAGGCCGCCGCGTTCGAGGCTCGTCGCGACCGCGAGCTGCAGGCGCTCACTCGACCATGCGCTGGCCAGGGCGCCGAACACGTCGAACGGCCCGGGGATCAGGTCCGGCCGCGGTTTGGCGATAAGTATGTAGACCTGCCAGGCCGCGACGAGGGCGATGAGCAGCAGAATCGGTGGCAGGACACCGTCGACGGTGCGGCGGAAAGCTCCGCGGGGCGTTTCGGGGACGGCCTGCAACGAATCCAGGCCAGCTTCGAGGCGACGAAATTCGTCGTGGCCGGGATCGGGTGTGTGCGGTGCGGCAGGGGTGGTGTCAATTCGAGCGTCAAGCGGCATTTCGGCGGATCTCCTCTCGCAGCTGACCGGTGATCTCGTCGCCCAGACGAGCTACCTCGGGGGATTCGATTCGGCGGGAGCCGGTATCGGTGATGGTCCACTCGTTGACGATGCGGCCGGGGCGCGACGACATCAGCAGAATTCGTTCGCCTAACCGGGCCGCTTCCCGCACGTTGTGGGTGACGAAGACGATGGTGCGGCCGGTCTGGCGCCACACCCGTTCGAGCTCTTCGTGCAGCAGGTCCCGGGTGATGGCGTCGAGGGCGGCGAACGGTTCGTCCATGAGCAGCACCTTGCGGTCCTGCGCCAGCGAACGAGCCAGCGCGACCCGCTGCCGCATGCCGCCGGAGAGCTCGTGCGGGCGCTTGTCGGCGGCATCGGCCAGGTTGACCAGATCAAGCAGTTCGAGTGCCGCTGCTCCCCGCGCTTTGCGCGGCACCCCGCGCAGTTTCAGGGCGAGCTCCACGTTGCGGCCGGCGGTCAGCCAGGGAAACAGAGCGGCGTCCTGGAACATGACGGCGGCTTTACCGCTCGCCACGGTCACTGCGCCCTCCGTCGGCTTCTCGAGGCCGGCGATGATGTTGAGCAGGGTGGACTTGCCGCATCCGCTCGCACCGAGCAGGCAGACGAACTGGCCGGCCTCGATCGAGAGGTTGATATCGTCGAGCACGAGTGGGCCGGTGCCGTAGCGCTTACCGAGGGACTCGATCGCGATTGCGGCTCGCCCAGGGGCGACGGCCGGTTCAGTGGTCTGCACGGGTGCTGTCACGACTGACGTGCGTGCGGGGGAGGTCACGGCGACACGTCCGACCCGGCGCCCGAGCCATCGCCGGCCCGGGTGGGCTCGCCCGGCGCGGTGACGATACCGGCGGCGAGGGTTGCGCCGTCCTGCGGGTGAATCACGAGAAAAGCGCCCGAACGGCGGTTCTGCACGTAGCGTTCCACGGGCAGATCGCGCGATAAGCGGATGCTGGCCTGCCCGATATCGTTCACGGCCAGGTTTGTCGCCGGTTCGACGCCGAGCGTCGTCAGGTCGAGCCGACCGGTGACCTCACTGACCAGGGCCTGCACCACGGTCGTGCCGAACTTCACCAGAACTCGGGCGCCCGGAGCGAGCGGGCGCGGGTCGAGCCAGAACAGGTCGGCTTCGAGCGTGCGGGTAAGAGGCGGCAGGGTGTCCAGCGCTGCGATGATGGCGCCGCGGGCAATGTCGAGATTGTCGGCCAGCTGCAGGGCGACCGACTGCGGCGCGAAGGCTTCGTCGAGAAATACCCCGGCGAAGTCGATGCTGGTGACGGTGCTGGTGCCGCCGCCGGGTTCAACGCTGACGGTGTCACCCACCTTGATGCTGCCGCTCGCGACCTGGCCAGCATAGGCCCGATAGTCGCGGTAGGAGTCGGCGAGCTCGGGGGCCACGACGACAGCGCCCTGCGGGCGCAGTACGAGCTGCACGGGCAGCCGGAATGCCTCGGAGGTCCGCCCAGATGCGTCGAGGTCATCGATCACGCTGAGCGTCTCCAGCAGTTCAAGCAGGCTCGGCCCGGCGTACCAGGGCGTGCGCTCTGAGCGGTCGACGACGTTGTCGCCGACCAGTGCCGACACTGGAATCACGAGAACCTCAGCGATTCCGAGTTCGGCGGTGACGAGACGAACGGATGCCTCCACCTCTCGGTAGGCGGCCTCGTCGTAGTCCAGCAGATCGATCTTGTTGACCGCGACGATCACGTGCGGTACCCGCAGCAGCGCGACGACGCTGAGGTGCCGGCGCGTCTGCTCGAGCACCCCCTTGCGGGCGTCGATGAGCATGATGACGGCATCCGCTGTGGTGGCGCCGGTGACCATGTTGCGGGTGTACTGCACGTGGCCGGGGCAGTCCGCGAGGATGAAGGACCGCGCGGGCGTTGCGAAGTAGCGGTAGGCCACGTCAATGGTGATGCCCTGTTCACGTTCGGCGCGCAAGCCGTCGGTCAGGAGGGCGAAGTCGATGCCGCCGCTCTCGCCGCCGAAGCCGCGTTCGGTGGAGGTGCGGGTGACCGCTTCGAGCTGGTCGGCCAGGATCGCCTTCGAGTCGTGCAGCAGTCGGCCCACCAGGGTGGACTTGCCGTCGTCGACGGAACCAGCCGTTGCGAAGCGAAAGAGGGTGCCTTCGGGAGCGGCGACAATGTCGTTTTCGGTGCTGGCCTGGGGGTCAATGGTGAGGGTCATCTGTTATTCCGTTCCCAATCCGCCGGCCGAGACCGGTCCTTCAGAGCGTTCGGCCAGTACGGCGTTGAGCAGCGTCACGTTGAACAGGCCGTTCAGGTCGCCGTCCTTGGCGGTGCCGACCTTGACCGCCTCGCTCAGCGACACTGGAAAGGTCGTGGCGAGCGGGTCGACAGTGAATTTCACTTCGGTCAGGGCGCGAGCCAGAACATCGTCGGCGAGAGCCTTGCCGGTGTCGGCCGTGAGCTGAGCGTTGATGACGGCCGGGGCGTCGGCCGGGTTCTGGGTGAGCCAGTCCACGGCGGTGACGTGCCCGTCGAGCAGGGACCTCACCGTGTCCGGGTGTTCCTCGAGAAAGGCCTTGCGCACCAGCAGTACGGTGGTGGGAAAATCGCCGTTGTCCCAGAGGTCGGCTTCATTGACCAGAACGTGGCCGCCGCCTTCGAGCACAAGCCGGGAGACCCAGGGTTCAGGCAGCCAGGCGCCGTCGATCTTGCCGCTCTGGAACAGGGTGAGAGTCTGCGCGTTATCGGTGGGGGACACCGTGACGTCGCCGCCGCCGGTTGTGCTGGTTTCGTAACCCTTGTCGCCGAGCCAGGATCGCAGGGCGACATCCTGGGTGTTGCCCAACTGCGGAGTGGCGAGGATCGTGCCGGCCAGGTCGGCCGGGCTGTCGATGCCGTCTCGCACCACGAGCGCAGCCCCGCCGCTCGTGGCTCCGGCCACGATAACGGCCGACTGGCCGGCGCTTTGAATGAACGTGTTCACGGCGGGGCTCGGGCCGATGTACGCGGCGTCGATGGCGCCGGCGCTGAGTGCCTCAACGGCCGCCGGGCCAGCGCTGAAAATCTGGGTGCTCAGTTTCGTGTCGCCGAGGGCATCCGCGAAGTAGCCCTTCTGCAGCCCGACGAGCGCCGCGGCGTGGGTGACGTTGTCGAAGTAGCCGAGGCGAAGTTCGGCGGCGGGACCCTGGTCGGTTGCGGGCTCGGTGCTGGCCGTGGCGGCGCATCCACTGAGCAGAAGTGACGTTCCCAGCATGAGGGCGCCCAAACGGAGCGAATTCTTCATTAGAAATATCCTTCCTTTTTGCGGTCTTCCATGGCGGCCTCGGAGATGCGGTCGTCGGCGCGGGTCGCGCCGCGTTCGGTGATGGTGCTCACTCCCACCTCGCGCACGACGTCGGAGACGGATACTGCTGCCGAGTCGACCGCGCCGGTGCAGCTCATATCGCCCACCGTGCGGTAGCGCACGGTGCGAACTTCGACGGTCTCGTCGACTCGTGCCGGGCTGACCGGGCCGACGGCACGCCACATGTCGTCGCGGCGGTACACCTCACGCTCGTGGGCGTAGTAGAGCGGGGGTAGTTCGATGTTCTCGCGTTCGATGTAGCGCCAGACGTTGAGTTCGGTCCAGTTACTGATCGGAAAGGCGCGAACGTGCTGGCCCACGGTGTGGCGGCCGTTGTAGAGGTTCCACAGTTCGGGGCGTTGGTTGCGCGGGTCCCACTGCCCGAACTCATCGCGTAGCGAGAGGATGCGCTCCTTCGCGCGCGCTTTATCTTCGTCGCGACGGGCGCCGCCGAAGACCGCGTCGTGCCGACCGGCTGCAATGGCGTCGAGCAGCGGGAGGGTCTGCAGGGGGTTGCGGGTGCCGTCGGCGCGTTCCGCCAGGCGGCCGTCGGCGATGTAATCCTCGACCTTGGCGACGGTCAAACGTACGCCGTGCGCGGCGACGGTCTTGTCGCGAAACTCGAGCACTTCGGGAAAGTTGTGGCCGGTGTCCACATGCAGCAACGAGAACGGAATCTTGCCAGGCCAGAACGCCTTCGCGGCGAGGTGCAGTACGACGACGGAGTCCTTGCCGCCGCTGAACAGCAGTACGGGGCGTTCGAACTCGGCGACGACCTCGCGAATAATGTGGATCGCTTCGCTCTCGAGCACGTCAAGTTCGGAGAGGCGGTGTGAAGTTGCGATCGTCATAGGTGGAGCCCGCATTCTGTCTTCTCGAGGGTGGCCCAGCGGCCGGAACGGGGGTCAGCACCAGCCGCGACGGGCTGGGTGCACGGGGCGCAACCAATGGAGGGATAGCCCTGGGAGAGCAATATGTTCACGGGAACTTGGTGTTCGGTGGCGTAGTCCATGAGCTCGTCATAGCTCCAGGCGGCAACCGGGTTCACCTTCACCAAGCCGTTGCGTTCGTCCCAGGTCACCAGCGGCGTGTTGGCGCGGGTGGGTGCTTCGTCCCGGCGCACACCGGTGAACCACAGCTCGTAGCCGCTGAGCGACCTCTGTAGCGGTTCGACCTTGCGCATCGCGCAGCAGGCGTTCGCGTCGCGGGCAAAGAGTTCGGCGCCGTGCAGGGCATCCTGCTCCGGCACCGTCGTCAGCGGCAACACGTCGACAATCGTTACCGGCAGGGCGGCAGCTACCGCGTCGCGGGTCGCATAGGTCTCGGCGAAGTGATACCCGGTGTCGAGAAAGAGCACGTCGACGCCGGGCAGCTGCTGCGACACGATCTCGGGCAGCACCGCGTCGGCCATGGAGCAGGCCACGGCGACAGAGCCGACGCCGAAATTGCGGGCGACCCAGGCCACGACCTCGGCGGCGGTGGCCTCACGGTTGTTGGCGGCAGCGGCCGCTGCGAGTTCAATGGAGCCGGCTTCGGCGAGGGCCTGAAGCTCGACGCCCGATCGACGCGGCGGCAGGTCGCGGGCGGGATACGTGGCGGCGCGGGTCTGGCGTATCGTGGCGTTCAGGTTGACAGCGCTCATTTGAGGTCCTCTTCATCGGCGCGGTGTGCCCACTGCGCAAAAGTTTCGTCGGCGCTGCGGGCGGCCAGAAAGCGCAGCACGAGGCGTTCGACGTAGTCGGTGAGGTTCTCGGCGGTGACCTTGAGGCCACGCACGGTGCGGCCGAGGCCGGCTTCTTCGCGATCGACCGAGGCGAGACCGCCGCCCAGGTGCACCTGGAAGCCCGGAGTGGAACCGCCGTTGCCATCCGGCAGCAACTGGCCTTTCAACCCGATATCCGCTGTCTGAATGCGGGCGCAGGAGTTGGGGCAGCCGTTGACGTGCAGGGTGATCGGGTGCGGGGCCTCGATCGTGGCGAGGCGTTGTTCGAGCTCGAGGATGGCATCCGTTGCCGTCTGTTTGGTTTCGACGATGGCCAGCTTGCAGAATTCGATGCCGGTGCAGGCGACGGTGGAGCGGCGGAACAGGCTGGGGCGGGCCGACAGCCCGATCTCGTCGAGGGCCGCGATGAGCGGCTCCACGTGCTCCTCTGCCACGTCGAGCACCACGATCTTCTGGTGCGGGGTCGTGCGCAGCCTCCTCGAGCCGTAGGTTTCGAGCAGGTCGGCGAGGCGGATGAGGGTTTGGCCGGAGACTCGGCCGACGAAGGGGGCCACACCGATGTAGAAGCGGCCGTCCTTCTGTTTGTGCACACCGATGTGGTCACCCTGCGTCTTCGGGCGCGGCGCAGCGGGCCCGTCTGGCAGGGGGTAGCCGAGGTATTCGTCTTCGAGAATGCGACGGAATTTCTCGGTGCCCCATTCGGCGAGTAGAAACTTCAGGCGTGCTTTGCCGCGGAGGCGACGGTAGCCGTAGTCCCGAAAGATCGAGGTGACGCCGCGCCACACCTCGGATACTCGGTCTTCCGCTACGAAGGCACCGAGCCGTTCGGCGAAGCGCGGAGTGGTGCTGAGGGCGCCGCCTACCCACAGGTCATAGCCGATGCCGAGCTCGGGGTGGTCGACGGCTACGAGACCGATGTCATTGATCTCGTGCACGACATCCTGGCTCGGGTGGCCGGTGATGGCCGTCTTGAATTTGCGGGGCAGGTTGGCGAATTCGTCGGTGCCGAGGTACTTACGGGCGATTTCGGCGATGGCTTCGGTGGGGTCGATGAGTTCGTCGGCAGCGATTCCGGCCACGGGGGAGCCGAGGAAGACGCGGGGTACGTCGCCGCAGGCCTGGGTGGTTTCCAGGCCGACGGCTTCGAGACGGCGCCAGATTTCGGGCATGTCCTCGATCTGGATCCAGTGCAGCTGAATATTCTGGCGGTCGGTGATGTCGGCTGTGTCGCGGCCGAAGTCGCGGGAGACCTCACCGATCACGCGGGTCTGTTCGGTGGTGAGCTGGCCGCCGTCGATGCGCACCCGCAGCATGAAGTAGCGGTCTTCGAGTTCTTCCGGCTCGAGGGTGGCAGTCCTGCCACCGTCGATGCCGGGCTTGCGCTGGGTGTAGAGGCCCCACCAGCGAAAACGGCCGTGCAGGTCGGTGCCGTCAATGGAATCGAACCCCTGCTTGGAATAGATTTCTTCGATACGGCCACGTACAGCGAGGCCGTTGTCGATCTGCTTCCAGACCTCGTTGCCGTTGAGCGGTTCGGTGCCGTCTATCTTCCACTGGCCGTTCGGGCGGGTTGAAGGCCGCGGCGGACGGGCTGCGGGCAGCTTGGTCGCGACCGGTGCATTCGCGGCCACGGCCGTTTCGCTGTGCACCGTCTCGGATTCGTTCGGCACGTGGGCTCCCTCGGTTTGCGGCGCTGCCCCGGGGTTCACGAACCGAAGCAACGACTCTCACGCTACTGCGCCGCACGAATGGGGGCGCGGTGAGCTGGTCATGCGCTGTCACACACTGTCACGCGGCGTCACACAGGTTGCGCGGAACCGCTTGAGTGTTCGGTCGGCAGCTGGCATGCTGCGGACTGGTCGCGTCCCTCGCCGCGCAGAAGGCGGCGGCGTCCCCGTAGGCTAGGCACATGGCTGAACGAACCCCCTGGTCCCTCTCTGGCGCACTGCGCGGAATGTTCGCAAAGAAGACCATCGACGCCGACACCTGGGACGACCTCGAGGACGCCCTGCTGAAAGCCGATTTCGGCCCGAATGTCACCGAAGCGGTCATCGCCGACCTGCGTGCCAAGGTCGCCAAATACAACACGACCGACCCGACTGACCTTCAGCGGATGCTGCGCGAAGGCATCGAAGAGCGGCTCTCGGTTCTCGACTCCACCCTCACGCTCTCCGATCGGCCGGCCGTCGTGCTCGTCGTCGGCGTCAACGGCGTCGGCAAGACCACGACGATCGGCAAGTTCGCAAAGTTTCTCCATACCTACGGTCGCAGCGTTGTCATCGGCGCTGCTGACACATTCCGGGCCGGCGCTGTCGAACAGCTGGCGACCTGGGCCGAGCGCGCCGAGGCGCAGATCGTGAAACCGCAGATGACCGGCCAGGATCCGGCATCCGTCGCTTTTCAGACCGTGGAGAAGGCGAAGAACGAGGGCATTGAAATCGTGCTCATCGACACCGCCGGGCGGCTTCAGACCAAGGGCGGCCTGATGGACGAGCTCACGAAGATTCGGCGGGTGGTGGAGAAGCAGGGGCCGATCGCCGAGGTGCTGCTCGTACTCGACGCGACGACCGGCCAGAACGGGCTGGCCCAGGCCGAAGCGTTCATCGAGCACGCCGGGGTGACCGGGCTCGTGCTGACCAAGCTAGACGGCTCAGCCCGTGGCGGCTTCGTGCTGGCGGTCCAGGAGAAGACCGGCATTCCGATCAAACTGGTTGGACAGGGTGAAGGCATCAACGACCTCACCGGTTTCACCCCGCACGTGTTCGCCCAGAAACTCGTCGGCTGATCGACTATTACATTCAAGAGACAGTGAGACCAGCATGAGCATTGAACACGATTTCTTTGGAATTCTCGGCGACGAAGACGAAGGAGAGGTGTACTGGTCGGACGCCGCCGAGCTCGGCGACCAGAGCGTCGAAGTCGATCTCAGTTCGCCCGATGAAGATTCGGTGACCACCGAGGCGCTCGACATTGCTGCTGCGATGATCGGCTCGATGGAGGACCTCGACTCCCAGGTGCGCGAATCCCTCGTGGCCGACCTGTCGGCCGAGGTGTCGGTGACGAGCCAGTACATCGGTGAGCAGCTCGACGAGATGGACCAGGAAGCGATCGAAAACGCCATCATCTGGGATTCCGGCGACCAGCAGATTGACTTCCTGCGCTCGCTGCGCCTGCAGCGCATCAGCTTTCACCCGCATCACGCCGGCAGCGAGGCGCACTTCGCGGTGCTCGAATATGCCATCAGTCCCGACGATTCCGACGGACTGCTCGTCGTGACGATCGACGTGCATGGCGACACCGTCCTGGTTGCCCTGGACAGCTGATTGAACGGGGCCCGGGCCCCGTCCGCGGGCCCAGTTTATAAACTGGGCCCGCGTTCATAAGGTGGGCCGCGAGCGTGCGCGGGCCGCCTGCCGTGCTACCCCAGGTGCACAGCGGGCTCCGTGCCGAGCAGATCGTCCCTGTGCGGGCGTACCAGGAAGAATGCAATGGGCGCCGCCGCAAAGATGATGATGGCCGCCCACAGAAACGCGGACTGGTAGCCGCTCACGAGCGCGCCGAACTGTGCGGCCGGTGAGGGCACCTTGCCGACCAGATAGGAACTCACGGCGGCCGTATAGAGCGCGGTGAACAGCGCGGTTCCGAGCGAGCCGCCGATCTGCTGCATGGCCGTCACGGCGGCGCTTGCCGCGCCGGCGTCGTGTTCGGCAATTCCGGACAGGGCCACGTTTTGAAGAGGCACGAAGATCAGGGCGAGGCCGGTTCCGAGCAGAATGAGCCCGGGCAGCACCTCCAGCGCATAGTTTCCGCCCACCGTGATGCCGGTCAGCCAGAGCAGGCCGGCTGCTCCGACGACCGGGCCGACAGTCATTGGAATGCGTACGCCGGTGCTGGCCAGAAACTTTGACAGCACCCCCGCACCGATCATGATCGTCGCCGTCATCGGCAGGGAAGCGAGACCGGACTGGATCGGGGTGTATCCCAGCACGATCTGAAAATACAGCGTGAGAAAAAGCAGTCCGCCAAGAAGCGCAGCGCCGGAAAGCAAAGCGGTGAGAAAGGCTCCGCCGCGCACCTTGTCGACGATAATGCGCAACGGCAGAAGCGGATGATTGGACCGGCTCTCCACAAACACGAACAGTGCCAGCAGCACCAGTCCGAGCGGGAGGCAGAGGAGCACGGGCCAGCTGCCCCAGCCATTCTCGGCCTGTGCGAAGCCGAAGACGAGGGATCCGAGACCGAACGCCACGAGAACGGCCCCCGGCACGTCATACCGGGTGTTGCCGAGCGCCTTACTTTCCCGGATCACCGGAAGGGCGGCCGCAATCGCGACGATCGCGATCGGCACGTTCACGAACAGGCACCAGCGCCAGCTCGCATACTCGGTGAGCACGCCGCCGAGAATGAGGCCAACGGCCGCGCCACCGCCGGCGATTGCGCCGTAGAGGGCAAAGGCCTTGATGCGGTCCTTGCCGCCGGGAAAATTCACGGTGAGTAGGGCGAGCGAGGCGGGAGCGAGTAAGGCTGCGAACAGCCCCTGCAGACCACGAGCAGCCAGTAGCTCCCCGGTGTTCTGCGCAGCACCGCCGATGGCCGAAGCGATGGCGAACCCGGCCATGCCCACGATGAAGGAGCGTTTGCGGCCCCAGAAGTCGGCGATGCGCCCGCCGAGCAGCAGCAGCGCGCCGAACACCAGCGAGTAGAGAGTGACGACCCAGGTACGGTCGCCGTCACTCATGCCGAGCGTGATCTGGGCTTGGGGAAGCGCGATGTTCACAATGGTGCCGTCCAGCACGACGGTGAGCTGGGCGAGCGCCACAATGGCGAGTAGCCACCACCGGCGGGGGTTGGCGGCTGGCGGATCAGTGGAAGCGGATGACGCGGCGGCCAGCGAGGCCGGGGCGGTACTGGGTGGATCGGTGCGAAATCGTGGGGTCGGCATAGGGGTCATTATACCGAACGAACTAGTTCGTTTTATAAATTATTGGTTATAGTCAAGGGTATGGCACGAGGCGGAGTAGACCCACAGACCCGGATTCTCGAGGCTGCGCGCGCGGAATTCGCCGCTCACGGCCTCGCCGGAGCGCGCATCGACCGCATCGCCAAGACTGCGTCGGCCAGCAAGGAACGCCTCTACGCGTACTACTCCGACAAGAAACAACTCTTCCTCGAGGTTCTGGAGCTTAATCTGCGCGAGTTTTCGAGTGACGCTGTGCTGACTGACAATGATGTCCCGGCCTTCGCGGGAGCGCTGTTCGACCACGCGATGCTCCACGGCGACCATCTGCGCATGATCGATTGGGCGCGCCTCGAAACCGACGGTACCTGGCTGCCGGCCCTGGAAGTCATGCTCGGCTACCGAGACGAACAGGTGCGCCGCATCCGTTTGGCCCAGGCCGCCGGACGGGTCGATGCATCGTGGGAGCCGGCGCAGCTCATGACTCTCGTCTTCGGTATCGCCTCGGCCTGGGTGCACGAGCCCGGCGCGATGCTGACGCACGGCGGCGGTTTCGACTCGGTGGCCATAGCAGTCCGGCGCGCCAACGTCATCCGTGCGGTCGAACGGCTGATCGCACCGAGCGCAACGCCTGCGATAAACTGACGCCACTATGGCAACTTTTGGAAACCTCTCAGATCGTCTTGCCGAGACGTTCAAAAACCTCCGCACCAAGGGCAAGCTCAGCGCAGCGGATGTCGACGGCACTGTTCGGGAGATTCGCCGCGCACTGCTCGACGCCGACGTCGCCCTCGAGGTCGTCAAGGATTTCACCGGCAAGGTTCGGGAGCGCGCCTTAGGCGACGAGGTCAGTAAGGCGCTGAACCCGGCCCAGCAGGTCGTACAGATCGTCAACGACGAACTCATCACGATTCTCGGCGGCCAACAGCGTCGGTTGGAATTCGCCAAGAAACCGCCGACCATCATCATGCTCGCCGGCCTGCAGGGCGCCGGTAAGACCACCCTCGCCGGCAAGCTCGCCAAGTGGCTCGCCAAAGACGGCCACACCCCCCTACTGGTGGCTGCCGACCTGCAGCGCCCCAACGCGGTCACCCAGCTTGAGGTCGTCGCCCGGCAAGCCGGCGTCGCCGTGTACGCGCCTGAGCCCGGTAACGGCGTCGGCGACCCGGTCAAGGTTGCCCGCGACGGCGTGAAGTACGCCCTGCAGAAGGTGCACGACGTCGTCATCGTCGACACCGCTGGCCGGCTCGGCGTCGATGCCGAGCTCATGAAGCAAGCGGCCAACATCCGCAAGGCGATCGATCCCGACGAGGTGCTCTTCGTCATCGATGCCATGATCGGCCAGGACGCGGTCGCAACGGCGAAGGCGTTCCAGGATGGCGTCGACTTCACCGGCGTCGTGCTCACCAAGCTCGACGGCGACGCCCGCGGTGGCGCGGCCCTTTCGGTCGCGAGCCTTACCGGCCGCCCGATCATGTTCGCCTCCACCGGTGAAGGGCTCGACGACTTCGAGCCGTTCCACCCCGACCGTATGGCCGGCCGCATCCTCGACCTCGGTGACATCCTCACCCTGATCGAGCAGGCGCAGGGCGCGTTCGACGAGGATGAGGCCCGCAAGGTTGCCGAGAAATTCGCGACCGACACCTTCACCCTTGACGACTTCCTCGGCCAGATGCAGCAACTGCGCAACATGGGCTCGATCAAGAAGATGATGAGCATGTTGCCCGGCGCCGGCGCTATGAAGGCCCAGCTCGAGAACTTCGACGAGCGCGAGATCGTGCGCACCGAGGCCATCATCCAGTCGATGACCAAGCTCGAACGCACCACTCCGAAGCTGCTCAACGGCTCCCGCCGCCTGCGTATCGCCCGGGGCTCGGGCTCGAGTGTCACCGAGGTCAACCAGCTCGTGCAGCGCTTCGAGCAGGCCGCCAAGATGATGAAGACCGTCGCCAAGGGCGGAATGCCCAACATTCCCGGCATGGGACCGATCCCCGGCGCCGGCTACGGCGGTAAGCCCAAGGTGGCGCAGAAGAAGAAGGGGTCAAAATCGGGCAACCCCGCCAAGCGTGCCGCCGAGAACGCCGCGATTGCCTCGGGAGTCAAGCCGGCCAGTGAGACTGCTTCAGCGGATGCCGCCGGATCCGGCTTCGGTCTCGGCTCCGGCGCCCAGCCCGGCAAGGGCAAGGCCGGCGGCCCCACCGAAGAGGAAATGGCCGCGCTGCAGAAAATGCTCGGCCGGTAGTCCGCGCGCCCCCTGCACGCGCCTCTCTCTGGACGGGGCCTGGGCCCCGTCCCCGGGCCCAGTTTGTAAACTGGGCCCGGGTTCATAAGGTGGGCCCGAACCCAGTTCGAGCGCCGGACCGCCGCATGAGCCGCGGCGTGGGTGTCCGGCGGTGACCTGTGGACTGGGCCCGGGCCCCGTCCACGGGCCCAGTTTGTAAACTGGGCCCAGGTGCACACGGTGGGCCCGAAGCGCATGCTGCGCGATCTGGATGCGTCCAGTCCCGGGTCACGGCCCGGGCGCGGCCCTAGGCTGGACACGTGACTTCAACGACGAACCGACAGGTGCGCATCGGCGTGCAGATCGCCCCTCAACACGCAGAGTACTCAAAGATTCGGGACACGCTCACGGATGTCGAGACGCGCGGGTTCGATATCGCTTTCAACTGGGACCACTTCTTTCCGCTCAGCGGTGAGCCAGGCGGCCTGCACTTCGAGTCCTGGACCATCCTTGCCGCCTGGGCCGAGCAGACCACGACCCTTGAATTCGGCGCCCTGGTGAACTGCAACAGCTACCGCAACGCTGATCTGCAGGCCGACATGGCGCGCACGATCGACCACATCAGCGGCGGACGCTTCATCTTCGGCACCGGCGCCGGCTGGTTCGAGCGCGACTATCAGGAGTACGGCTATGAATTCGGCACGCCCGGCACCCGGTTGAACGCACTCGACGACAGCCTCAATCGCATCGAGGCCCGCTGGGCCAAAATCAACCCGCCGCCGACCCGCGACATCCCCGTGCTCATCGGCGGCGGCGGCGAGAAGAAAACCCTGCGCATCGTCGCCCAGCACGCCGACATCTGGCATTCCTTCTCCAACCCCGAGGTCCTCGAACACAAGCTCGGCGTGCTCAGCGCCTGGTGCGACGAAGTCGGCCGGGATATCACCGAAATTGAATTATCCACCGAGCTGAGCGGGCGTACCATCGCTGACGCGGACGCACTTTTCGACCTCGGCACGCGCTTGTTCACGGTGGGAATCTCCGGCCCCGTCTACGACCTGGTGCCCGCCACCGACTGGCTGGCCTGGCGCGACTCCAAGAACGCCTGAGCACGCACGCCCTGACCGATTCAGCACGTGGATGCCGCCATCGTCAACGGACGCCTGTACGCGAACCGCGTGTTTTCCTGAGGGCTGCTGAACTCGCTGCAGCGCTCGGCGGGGAGGACCGTCATTGACATTGTCACGCGGGGCGCCGCGCTGCTCGAGATCATGCTTGGAGGCCACGTCACGCACAGGTGGAGTGCTGCTTGCCGATATGACGCGGCCGGTGCTCCGAACCGGCCGTCGCGCGATGGCTGCCTAGCGTTCACCTGAATGGCCTGCGGTAAAGACCTGCTGACCGAGAGTATTAAAGCAATCCGATGAATCGATGTCTTCTGATTCACGGTCGATCCGAGGAGTCTCGATGACACGTTTGCCCCCCGCCCTGCTACTGATTGGTGCACTTGTCGTTGCGGCGACTCATCTGACGGCCACTCCGGCGTTCGCCTCCCCGCCGGACCCGCCGGCGCTCAGCACCATCAACAGCGAGCTCGCCACGATCGCCATCAAGGCCGAGACGGGTTCGGCCGGGTACTCCCGAGATTTATTCCCGCACTGGTCCACGCAGTCCGGTAGCTGCGACACACGAGAGATAGTGCTCCAGCGCGATGGCGTCGACGTCGTGACCAGCTCGACCTGTTCAGCGACCTCGGGAAGCTGGTACTCCGTCTATGACGGTGCCTGGAACTATGCGTCATCGGATGTCGACATCGACCACGTCGTGGCATTGTCTGAGGCTTGGGGGTCCGGAGCGTCGACCTGGACAACGAGCAAGCGTCAGCAGTTCGCCAACAGCCTGAGCGACGGTCAGCTCATCGCCGTCACCGACAACGTCAACGCGTCTAAGTCCGATAGGGACGCGGCGGAGTGGCAGCCGCCGCTGGCGTCGTACCACTGCACCTACGCCAAGCATGTTGTGCACGTAAAGTACGGGTGGGGGCTGTCCATGGACTCCGCTGAAAAGGCGGCGATCAAGTCCATGCTGGCAACCTGCTGACGGCCCAGACGATGTCAACGAACACGACGGTGGCAACGGCGATGGCGAGGGCGTAAATCGCGACGACACCATAGCGCTGCACCAAGAATCTCGATCAGGCGACGCACGTCATCCGTCACGAGACATTCGGCGCCGGCCGCATCCAGGATGATCAACGCCTGAGTACATCCGGCTCCGAAGCCGAATCAACGCTGAGGATGCCGGCGACCGGTTGCGTAGTAGGTTCGCCACCAGGAGAACGGTCAGGGCGCGAGAGTGACACCGGACGACCCGTGCGGGTGGGAAGTGTATGCCCTCGTCGAACGTTACCGTCTAGGTCATCCATTGAAAGGAACATACCCATGAGCAAGACTTGGTTCATTACGGGCGCGTCCAAGGGCTTTGGCCGCGAGTGGACGGAAGCTGCGCTCGAGCGTGGCGACAGCGTCGCAGGCACCGCACGAAAACTGGAAACTCTGGATGCTCTCGTTGAGAAGTACCCGGATACTTTTTTGCCGATCCGGCTCGACGTCACGGACCGGGATGCGGATTTCGCGGCCGTGCAGAAGGCAGCTGAGCACTTCGGCCAGCTCGATATCGTCATCAACAACGCTGGCTACGGTCATTTCGGCATGGTCGAGGAGTTGACCGAAGACGAGGCCCGAGCACAAATCGAGACAAACCTGTTCGGCGCGCTCTGGATCACACAGGCAGCGGTGCCGGTCATGCGCAAGCAGGGTTCGGGTCACATCATCCAGGTGTCAAGCATCGGCGGTATCAGCGCGTTTCCCACCGTCGGTATCTACCATGCGTCGAAGTGGGCACTCGAGGGCTTCTCGCAGTCACTCTCCCAGGAGGTCGCGGGCTTCGGTATCAACGTGACTCTGGTGGAACCTGGCGGTTTCTCAACCGACTGGTCGGGCCCATCCGCCTCGCGTAGCGATGAGATGGCGGAGTACGCCGATGTGCGACAGGCAGCGGCGAGTCGTCCCTCTGCGAACGATCCCGGTGACCCGAAGGCCACCCGCGGCGCGATCCTCAAGGTCGTCGATGCCCAGAAGCCGCCACTGCGCATCTTTTTCGGCAAGGCACCCTTGGGCATCGCGACCAAGGACTACGAGTCCCGATTGGCGACGTGGAACGAATGGCAGCCGGTTTCGATCGAGGCACACGGCAACTGAGTAGTCAGGCCAGCCCCCGCGATAAACGGTGAACGGCGCCTGCCCGTTGAAACTGCACTAGCTGCCGAGCCCCTGCGCGAGTTCGTGGCTGAGCGCCGTAACGACAGCGGGCAGGCTGCCCTCGTTGGCGGCAGCCACGGCGAGCTGTCGTTGATAGCTGCCGCCGTCGTCGATGATGCGGTGGAGACCCTGCAGCTCCGGCAGGCAGTCGAGCCGCTCGGCCACGGGGGAGAGAATCTCGATGAGGTGACGTACGTCATCGGTTACAAGACGCTCGGTGCCGGCCGCATCGAGGATGATCTCAGCGTCGAGTCCATAGCGGGCCGCACGCCACTTGTTCTCGCGCACGAACCACGGTTGCATGCGCGGTACGTCTTCTCCCGCGTCGAGGCGGGTGGACATCCATTCGACCAGGCACTGGATGAACGCGGCGATTGCGCCGAGCTCCTCGGTGGTCGAGACACCGTCGCAGACGCGAATCTCGATCGTGCCCCAGCGCGGTGACGGGCGAATGTCCCAGCGCACCTCGGTCACATCGTCGATAATACCGGTCACCGCCATGTCGTCGACATAGCGTTCCCAAGCCTCCCAGTCGGGCAGGTCCCATGGCAGGCCCGCCGTCGGTAGCTGCTGGAACATGAGCGAACGGTTGCTGGCATAGCCCGTGTCAACGCCAGCCCAAAACGGGCTCGACGCGCTCAGCGCCTGCAGGTGCGGGACATACGTCAGCAGGCCGTTCATGATCGGAATGACCTTGGCCTTGTCGTCGATGCCCACGTGCACGTGGATGCCCCAGATCATCATGTTGCGCCCCCACCACTGGGTGCGGTCGATGAGCTTGTGATAGCGCGCCTTGTCGGTGATGGTCTGATCGAACCACTGCGCAAACGGATGCGATCCGCTACAGATCACGTCAACCTCGCGGCCGTCGAGAGCACGACGCACCTCGCGGAGTTGGCCGGCGACATCCGCTACGGCGTGGCGGACGGTGTCGTGTACGCCGGAAACCAGCTCGACCGTATTGAGCAGAAGCTCGCCGGTGATCGTCGGGTGCGCCGAGCCGTCCGGGCCGCAGAGGGCGTCGAGTACCTCATCGGCGATCGGCACCAGATCGCCGGTGTTGCGGTCGACGAGGGCGACCTCCCACTCGATGCCCACGGTGGAGCGGGCGGAGCGGGCGAATTCAAGTGGCACGGGTGCTCCTTGGGTGGGCTGGTGAAAGCCGTTGAGGTTCGATTATCACAATGTGAGCAATCTCTGACAGAATGATTAGTCGCGATCCGTTGCGCCCGACCCTCTATCTCGGTGCAACGTGATCCTATAGAGCTTATGCCGAGTGTGCCCCCACGCTCACGGCCCAAGGTTCGCCAAACACCGAATCAACACTGGAGAATTGTGGCTGTCAAAATCCGTCTGAAGCGCATGGGTAAGATCCGTGCACCGTACTACCGCATCGTCGTCGCCGACGCGCGCACCAAGCGCGACGGTCGTGTCATCGAAGAAATCGGCATCTACCACCCCACGGAGGAGCCCTCGGTCATCGAGGTCAAGTCTGAGCGTGCGCAGTACTGGCTCAGCGTCGGCGCTCAGCCGACCGAGCAGGTTGCTGCACTCCTCAAGCTCACCGGCGACTGGGGAATCTTCAAGGGCGACAAGAACGCCAAGAGCACCGTCAAGGTGAAGGAACCGAAGGCTGCTTTCGTCGCTGACGAGAAGAAGAAGCCGGTTCTCAAGCCCAAGGCCGACAAGCCGGTCGCCAAGGTAGAAGAGGTTGCTGTCGAAGCAACCGAAGAGGCGTAACTGTTGCTTGCTCCCGCGCTCGAACATCTCGTCAAGGGGATCGTTGATCACCCGGACGATGTGCACGTTGCAGAAAAGAACTCTGCAAGAGGCGATGTGCTCGAGGTTCGGGTGAACCCCGAGGATCTCGGCCGGGTCATTGGCCGTGCTGGTCGCACCGCGAAAGCCCTGCGCACCCTCGTTGCAGCTCTGGCTGATGGTCGACGCGTTCGCGTCGACGTCGTCGACACCGATTTCTAGTTCAGTGAACGACGCGACAGTGGACGATAGTGAAAAGGACCGCACCCAGCAATTACGGGTGGGGCGCCTGACTAAGGCTCACGGCCTCAAGGGAGCAATCAAGCTCGAACTGTTCACGGATGACCCGGGACGACGTTTTGTCCCGGGTGCCGTGTTCACGCTGCAGGTTCCGACCGGTTCGGCTTGGCACGGCAAGACGATCGAACTCGTCGAGCTGCGCTGGTACAACCAGCACGCCGTCGGTTTTTTCAAGGATGTTGTCGACCGCAGCGCGGCAGAAACGCTCGCGAAGGCGATCCTCTGGATCGACGCGGACGTTGCAGAACAGTCGGATGAAGAAGACGCCTGGTACGACCACCAGCTGGTCGGCCTCGCCGTCATGCGCGATGGGGTACGCATCGGCACCATCGGTCGCCTCGAGCACATGCCGGCCCAAGACCTGTTGATCGTGAAGACGCCCACCGGCGACGTCATGATCCCGTTCGTCAAGGCCATCGTGCCGACCGTCGACGTGAAAAACGGCCTGGTCACGATCACGCCGCCGCCCGGCCTTCTCGAAGAGTTGCCAGAGGACGCGGCCGATGGTGCCGCCGCTGGCGCTGTACCGGAAACGGATTCAGAAGGCGACTCTGAACCGGATACTGCGGCATCCGCTCATACAACCGACGAACCGTAACGCTCAACCGTACCGTTGCCGGTGCGCACCCAACTGGCCGAACAACGGCCGAAGGGTGCGCACCGGCATTTGTATGCCGAAGAACGGCCGACGTTAGTGCACCGGCATTTGTATGCCGAACAACGGCCGAAGGGAGCGCACCGACATGTGTGTACCGGGCGGCTACACGTTGAGGCGGTAGCCGCGCTTGACCACGGTCGCGACCAACCCGGGAATGCCGAGCGTCTGCCGGAGTCGGCTGAGCGAAACCTCCATAGCGTGATCGTCGGAGTCGCCGGCCAGGGAGAGCGTGAGGTCTTCGCGGGAGACAACCGCACCGCGTGCCCGAACGAGCGCCCGCAGGATAGCGAGGGCTGTGGGCGGCAGTTGGGTGCGTTCCGCGCCGACCTGCACGATCGAACCGCGCAGCTGCACGAGTCCGTTCTGCGTCTCGACCCGTTCGATCATGTTCTGTTCCAGATGCTCGCAGACCAGCCGAATCAGCGCGCCCATCCGAAACCGAGACGGCTGGATCGGAACGATCCCGGCCGCGATCAGCGGAGCACTCGTCACCGGTCCGACAGCGGCCGCGCACACCTGCGTCTGCAGAGCCGCGATGAGTTCCGGATAGACCTCCATGCCTTCCGCCGCGGTGAAGAGGGCGTGCACGGCCGGGGCACTCGTGAAAGTCACGCAGTCCAGCTGACGGGAACAAATCGCCTCGACGAGCTTGTAGACCCGTTCGTCGCTGTCATCGACGGCGATCCAGCGGTAGGGCGCAACGACGAGCACTTGCTGGTGCACCGCGCGCAACCGGTCGAGTTGCACCTCGTCGGTGGCGCCATGAACCTGAATACCGACAACGAGTCCCGGCGGATACTCGGCCAATACCTTGTCGACGAGCGAGGCGGTCGTCTCTGATTCGCTCATGCCCGAGTCGTTCAGCCCGGTGGCGCGAATGCCACCGCGTGCTTTCGGTCCGCGTACCAGAATCGTGGTGTCGGCGAATGCATCGGTGAGGGCGGACCCGATGCCGTCGGCCTCTGCCACTTCAAACCAGCGTCGCACTCCGTAGCCGGTGGTCGCGAGTAGAATATCGGGTCGCGCGATGATCAGGGTTCTGGTGTCATCGAGCAGTGGGCCGTCCTGCTGGGAGTGGGCGATGCGCAGCGTCGGCGCGTGCATGACTTTGGCACCGCGCCGTTCGAAGGCGTCGATCAAGTCGCTCGAGCGGCGATCGCTGGTCACGCCGATGCGAAACCCGTCCAGTTGGTTCGGCCTCAGAACGGGGGCCGCCACCTCAATCGGCTCGGTCGCGCCCGGCATCGGCTGTGCGGGCAGCTGTGCAGCGGATGCTCCCCGCTCGCCGTCCCAAACCGGTTCGTTCCCGGTGTTCATCAGGCGGTCACCGTAAACTCGGCGGCCCGGGCCACGAGGTCGTTCGCGGCCGTGTCGCCGCTGAAAGCGAGGCGTACGACCTCACCGATGACGAGCACGGCGGGGCTGCGCACGCCGGCGGCTGCGGCATCCGATAGCACGGCGGCCAGCGTGCTCACCGTGGTGCGCTGGGTGGCACTGAAGCCGCGTTCGATAATGGCCACTGGCAGGTCGGCTGGCATGCCGTGGCGCAACAGGCCCTGGCTCAGGGTCGGCAACGTGCCAACGCCCATCAGCACGACGATGGTACTTCCCAGCAGCGTGAGGCCCTCGAGTTCGTTGTCGGTGAGCGGTGCGTGGCCGCTGATCACGGTGAATGCGTGGCTGATCCCGCGGTGCGTCAGCGGGATTCCCGCCGCCGCCGGCACGGCGATCGCACTCGTGACACCGGAAATAACCGTGACGGCAATGCCGTTGCGGTGGCAGGCGAGCACTTCTTCGCTTCCGCGTCCGAACACATAAGGGTCGCCGCCCTTCAGCCGCACCACGCGCTTGCCCGCGAGGGCATGCTCGACCATCAGGTCTTCGATCCCCGCCTGTGAGACCGGATGGCTGCCGGCGCGTTTGCCGACGTCGACGAGGGTCGCGCGAGGTGCGAGCAGGGCTAGTTCGTCGTTGGGGGCGAGACGGTCGAACAACACGACATCCGCTTGGGCCAGAGCCGTCACTGCGGCGACGGTCAGCAACCCCGCGGCGCCGGGTCCGCCGCCGACCAGGGTGACTTGCCCTACCGTGACCTGCTCGGCACTGACCGACCCAGTCGTACCGAAATTCCGGGCTGTCATCTTCTTACTCTTTTCGAACGGGAATGCGGCTTCCACTTAGTAGAACAGTACTCGACGAGGCTCGCTCGGCCGGGGTCGCGGGTCGGATTTGGTCACGCTCCGTAACGAGAGCGATGCTCGGGTCTGGCTCGGTGGGCGCGTTCACGAAGGATCGGAATCGGCGTAGGCGCTCGGGGTCGGCGAGCGTAGCTGCCCACTCGTCTTCATAGTTGTCGACGTGGGCGAGCATGGCCTGCTCGAGTTCCTCGGCCAGTCCGAGTGAGTCGTTGATGACGACGTCGCGCACATGCTCGAGTCCGCCGCTCAGGTCTTCCATCCAGCGCGCCGTACGCTGCATGCGATCGGCCGTTCGAATGTAGTACATCATATAGCGGTCGATGTACTTGATCAGGGTTTCCTCGTCGAGGTCGGTCGCCAGCAGCTGCCCGTGCGCGGGCTGAAAACCACCGTTGCCGCCAACGTACATGTTCCAGCCGTTATCGCTGGCGATGATGCCCACGTCTTTGGCGCGTGCTTCGGCGCACTCGCGCGCGCAGCCGGACACCCCGAACTTGAATTTGTGCGGGGCGCGCAGGCCGCGATAGCGCAATTCCAGCCGAATCGCGAGCCCCACGGCATCCTGCACCCCGAACCGGCACCAGGTGGACCCGACACAGGACTTCACGTTGCGCAGCGACTTGCCGTAGGCCTGGCCGGACTCGAAGCCGGCGTCGACCAGGATGCGCCAGATGTCGGGCAGCTGCTCCAGCCGGGCTCCGAACAGGTCGATCCGTTGCCCGCCGGTAATCTTGGTATACAGGTCGAAGTCCAGCGCGACCTGCGCGATGACGGCGAGTTTGGTGGGCGTGATCTCGCCGCCCGGAATGCGCGGAACGACCGAATAGGTGCCGTCCTTTTGCATGTTGGCCATGGCCCGGTCGTTGGTGTCCTGGAGAGTACCGCGGCCGGCATCGAGAATGTAGGAGGTGTTCTGGCTGGCCAGGATCGAGCCGACAGCGGGCTTGCAGACATCGCAGCCGCGACCGGTGCCGAAACGGGAAAAGATCTCGTCGCTCGATACGAGCCCGAGCACCCGCACAGAATCGAACAGTTCCTGCCGGCTCAGCTCGAAGTGCTCGCACAGGGCGTGCGAGATCGTTTGACCTGATGCCGTCAGCTCGGCCTCAAGGATCTTCTTGACCAGTGGCACGCACGAACCGCACTGGGTTCCGGCCCGCGTGCAGACCTTGAGAGAGCCGAGTTCGGTACAGGCATCGTTGTGCTCGTCGCCGAGCACGGCGCTTCGCACAGCACCGGCCGAGACCATATTGCACGAGCAGACCAGGGCGTCGTCGGGTAGTTCGCCGCCGCCGGGAACCTCGGCACCGGCTGCGGAGAGGTACGCGGCGGGCTCGCTGCTGAGTTCGCGGCCGATCATCGGTCGCAGGACCGAGTAGGGCGTGGCGTCGCCGACGAAGATGCCGCCGAGCAGGGTTTTGGCGTCGTCGGTCATGACGAGCTTCTGGTACAGCCCGCGGGCCGGGTCGGCGTAGACGATTTCGAGCGAGCCCGGCGTGCTGGCGAGGGCGTCACCAAAGCTGGCTACGTCGACACCGGAGAGTTTGAGCTTGGTGGCGTCGTCGACGGTCGTGAACTCGGCGCTGCCGCCGAGCAGACGGTCGGCGACGACCTCGGCCATAGCGTTGGCCGGTGCGACGAGGCCGACACAGCGGTCATTCCAGCTGGCAACCTCGCCGATCGCCCAGATGCTGGGGTCGCTCGTTCGGCAGTCGTTTCCGATCGTGATGCCGCCGCGCGCACCAACGGTCAGTCCGGCGGCGCGCGCCAGCTCGTCACGCGGCGAGATGCCGATTGCGTAGACGACCATGTCGGCGGCAATGTCGCGACCGTTGCCGAGCTGCAGGCCGATCACCGCGTTGTCGTCGTCGCAGAGGATGGTTCGGGCCCTGGTACCGAGGTGGAGCTCGATGCCTTGAGCGACGATGAGCCGACCGAGTGCCTGTCCACCACCCTCGTCGAGCTGGGCCGACATGAGCCAGCCGCCGGAATGCACGATGGCGGATTCCGGGCCGAGCTTGTGCAGTCCGCCGGCCGCTTCGAGGCCGAGCAGACCGCCGCCGGCCACGACGACTTTGGGGGTGCGGCCGAGGGAGACGGTGAGGGCGGCGAGTTCAGCGACGAGGGCGTCGACGTCGTCGAGGGTGCGGTAGACCCGAATGTGTTCGCGACCCGGCATCTCGGGTACAGGAGCACTGGATCCGGTGGCGAGCACGAGGTCGTCGTAGTCGAGCACGGCCCCGGTCGACGTAGTGACGGTGTGTGCAACCCGATCGATGCTGGTAGCCCGCTCGTTGATGCGCAGCGCGATGCGCTCACTGTCCCACGGTGCTGTGGGCGCAAGGGTGAGGTCGGTCATTCCGGTGAGTCGCTGGCTCAGCGCAACCCGGTCGTATGGCCGGTGGTTCTCCTCGGCCAGCACGACGATCGAGAGGGCGTGCTCAGTGTCGCGGGAGTGCAGGGCATCGGTGAGGCGGTGTGCGGCGGGACCGCCACCGATCACGATGACGCGGCGCATAGTCTCCGATTCGACAATGGCGGCATCCGCCGGGCTCACTGTTGTGACGGCGTGTGTCGCGTCCCTAGCGGATGCGGAGGTGTCTGGGACAGAATACGCGGAGGCGGTTTCACGAGAAGCTGGCATCAGCATCCTTTCAAAGCGGGGCAATTGTGAGCGTAGTTCGGGGCAGTTTCCCCCTCGTGTCGCTCGTGTGTCCCGGACTGGTCGAAAGCCCCACACCGAAGCGCACCTCGTGTGAGGCGGGTTTCATCCCGGGGAAACATGGCGGGCGATCGGTTGAAATATTGCTCGCCTACCGTGGGAGCGACGCACAAACGCGACAACCCCAAAAACCAAACCCCTGGGAGCGCACGATGACACTGGCCGACACCCGCCGTACCGCTGCAGTGACCCGCCCCGCCCTGATCTGGGAGCGTGCCTGTGCCGTAGCCGATCTGGAACCCAGCTGGGGTGAAGCTGCCCTCATTCGCATGAAACAGATCGCACTGTTCCTGCTCTCGCCCACCGAGATCTACGCCGTCGATCACCGTGACCCGCACACCGAAGCCAACGTCATGGCCCGCGGCATCGTCGGTTCCAAGGGCGACCGCCCGACCATCGCCTCGCCACTGCACAAAGAGGTCTACGACCTCGGTACCGGGGAATGCTTCACCAACCCGACACTCGTGCTGAACACCTACGAAACCCGCGTTGTCGGCGGCTATATCGAGGTCGCGGTCGAGTCTGGACTGCGCGAGGCGGCATGACCGTACTCGGCGAACGGGCGCGTGCAGCACAGCACAGCATCGAGTGGCACCGCACCTGTGGGCGCGGTGCCGAGCGGAGCGGTGACGAGCGCGCAACGCCGGCACCCGCTGCGCTCGTCGCCATCTCGCACGGCACCAACTCGGCTGACGGCCAGGCCGCCATCGCTGCCCTCGTCGACGCCGTTGCCCTCGCTCATCCCGAACTTGCCGTCAGCGGCGGTTTCGTCGACGTGCAACAGCCGGATGTCGCGGCGAGCCTCGGTGCGGTGCCCCCGGATTCCGCCGCGGTCGTGGTGCCCCTGTTGCTCTCTGCCGGTTACCACGTGCACGTCGACCTAAAACGAGAGACCAGCGCGCATGACCGCGTGACGACCGTGTCGCGGGCGCTCGGCCCGGACGACCGACTCATCGACGTACTCGAACATCGTCTGCGTGCCGACGGGTTCGACACACGGGTCCGCGGGCAGGAGATCGTGCTCGCCGCCGCCGGCTCGAGCGACGCCCGCGCGGTGCACGACTGCCGCACGGTCGGCGCCCTGCTGGAAGAGCGCCTCGGTGTTCGCGTCACCGTCGGCTTTCTCTCTGCGGCCACGCCCCGGCTGGCCTGTGCCGTCACCGGTGCCAGACTGCGCAGTGAACACGTGACCGTGAGCACCTATCTCATGGCACCCGGATTCTTCTTCGACTTGACGCGCGTCCAGAGCGTGGGCGCCGAACTGGTGACGGCTCCGCTGCTGCTGCCGGGCGAAACGGCCCCCGCTGCTCTGGTTGACGTGGTCGTCGACCGGTACCGCGAGGCGAAAGAGCAGGCCCAGATCTTCTAGAATTTGACCATGCGCATCGATATCGTCACCATTTTTCCCGAATTCTTCGATGTGCTCGATCTGTCGCTACTCGGCAAGGCCCGCCAAAGCGGCTTGATCGAGTTGGGCGTGCACAACCTGCGCGACCACACCCACGACCGGCACCATTCCGTCGACGACACCCCGTATGGTGGCGGCGCCGGCATGGTCATGAAGCCGGAGCCCTGGGGTGACGCCCTCGATGCCATCCTCGGCACTGAGCCTGCACCGGTCGACGACGGCCCCATCGTCATCTTTCCTTCGCCGGCGGGGGACCAGTTCACCCAGCGGATGGCCCGTGAGCTATCGCTCGAGCAACACCTCGTGTTCGGATGCGGTCGCTACGAGGGCATCGACCAGCGGGTCGTCGATCACTACTCAAAGCGCGGCCGGGTACGGCTTGTGAGCCTCGGCGACTATGTGCTCAACGGGGGAGAGGTCGCCGTCATGGCAATGATCGAAGCGATCGGCCGGCTCATTCCCGGCGTTGTCGGCAACCCGGAAAGCCTCGTCGAAGAATCCCACGAAGACGGCCTGCTCGAATACCCCAGCTACACCAAGCCCGCCAGTTGGCGCGGCCTCGACGTTCCGCCGGTGTTACGAAGCGGCAACCATGGCGCCATCAGTACCTGGCGCCACCAGCAGCAAATCGAACGCACCGAACGGGTGCGTCCCGACCTTCTGCCGCGCACAATCTCGTGACTTCAGCCTCCAGCGAACGCCAAGGTCAGTGTCAGCCCCCATCGATAGGCTGATCCTGTGATCATCCGCCGCGCCTTTTACCACTGGCAATTCATTGCCGCCGGAGCCCTGCCGCTCTGGCTTCTCGTCGGGTCCGCGATTTTTGGATCGGGCGCGTGGGCGGTACTGGGCATCTTCTTCGGAGCCGTTCTTATCGGCCTCGGGCTGTTGCTCGTCGCCCTCGTCATTTACGCACGTAAAGACGTGCGCGAGACCCGGGCGCTCTCCTACGCCGACGTCGGCGTGCTGACCCTCTGGCACGCGCTCATCATCGCCATTCCCTTTTCAACGGATGCCGCCGGCTGGCTCAGCGTACTCGTCATCATCGGGGGCCTCGCCGTATTCTGGTTCGTTGTCTGGGAGTTGTTCGACGCCGCCCGACGCCGAGTCCTGGCGATGGTCGACCTGGTGGAGCAGCAGGCGCACGGGCAATCTGCCACGGCCACGGCCACGGCCCCGCACCCGCTGCCGAACAGGTCACGCCCCCAAGAGACCAAAACAGCACCGACCTTTGGCCGAAGCGCCAAGCCACAGGTCATCGTCATCGAAGAAAAGCGCGATCAAACTTGACTCGTCGGGGCCCGCTTTGCAACGGGTGCGACTTCATGGCAGAATAAGCCCTTGTGCCGCTGCAGGACTCTGCCACAGGGGAACCTGCTCGTTGCGGCGCACATCCTCATACTGATTGCTTCGATTGAAGCACCTAGCGTAGTCGACCTGTGGCGGGTACAGAGAGCGAAACAACATGCATATTCTCGACGCGGTAGACGCCCCATCGCTGAAGAAGGATCTTCCTGACTTCCGTGCCGGCGACACCGTCAAGGTTCACGTCAACATCATTGAGGGAACCCGCTCTCGTATCCAGGTCTTCCAGGGAGTCGTCATCGGCCGCTCCGGCGAAGGCGTGCGCGAAACGTTCTGCGTTCGCAAGGTCAGCTTTCAGATCGGTGTCGAGCGTACCTTCCCGGTGCACTCCCCGGTCATCGACCACATCGAGATCGTGACCCGCGGCGATGTTCGTCGCGCGAAGCTGTACTACCTGCGCGACCTGCGTGGCAAGAAGGCCAAGATCAAGGAAAAGCGCTAACTTTCGCGCTTCCCCACGATCCACGCGGATTCTTCTGAGCTCCCCATCACCTAAACTGATGGGGAGCTCAGGCGGTTAAATGACAGATGAAGTGCTCGCCTCCAGGTCCGATCGTCGGGTATCAGGGTCGAAGAAATCTCGAAGCACGACGGCGCCCAGCAAAAAGCGCAGCGTCTTGCTGTTCATCCGCGACCTCCTCATCATTTTCGTGGTGGCATTGCTCATCTCGTTTTTGATCAAGACATTCCTGATCCGGTCGTTCTACATCCCCTCCGGGTCGATGATGAACACCCTGCAGGTCGATGACCGCATCATCGTGAATCAGCTCGAACCCGAGTTGATCCCGATCTCCCGTGGCGACGTCATCGTGTTCAAAGACCCGGGCGGATGGCTGCTCCCGCAGGCGGAGATCGTGCAAAATCCGATCGTCGCCGGCGCTGACTGGCTCCTGTCTGTCGTGGGCCTGTCCGCGCCCGACAGCAACGACCACCTGATCAAACGGGTGATCGGACTACCCGGCGACCACGTCGTCTGCTGCAACGCCCTCGGCCAGATGAGCATCAACGATGTTCCGCTGGACGAATCGGCCTATGTGCTGTTGCCGGCCGGTGAAACCAAGGTCTCCAAGGATGACTTCGATGTCACCATCCCGGGGGGCTCACTCTGGATGATGGGCGACAACCGTTACAACTCCAAAGACTCCCGCTACAACGGTGACACGGTCGGTAAGGGGTACGTCCCGGTCGACAACGTCGTCGGTCGCGCGCTCGTCGTGAGCTGGCCGCTGGCGCACTGGGCGTGGCTCGACGACTACCCCGACGTGTTCCGTGAGGTGGAGCAAGCCGACAAAGGCTCCGAGTAGTGGCAGTGTCCGACCCCACCCTCGAGGTGGAGTTCGACCTGCTGCGCACCGGCGCACGCTTTGTGATCGGCTGTGACGAAGTGGGTCGCGGCGCCCTCGCCGGACCGGTGGCTGTCGGATTCGCCGCGGTGAACGCATCCGTTCTGACCATGCCCGCGGGACTTCGCGACTCGAAGATGCTCAGCGAACCACGCCGGGAACTGCTCGCACCGCTCGCCGTTGCCTGGGCGATACACTCGGCCGTGGGGCTCGCCTCGGCGGCCGAGGTCGATGAGTTGGGAATCATCGCTTGCCTCGGGCTGGCCGGTAAGCGTGCGTTGGCCGAGCTGTATACGCAGGGTGTCGATGTGGCCGGCAGCATCGTCTTGCTCGACGGCAGCGACGACTGGCTGAACAAGGCGCTGGCCACCCCGTTGAGCGTCGTGACGCGGATCAAAGCCGACCGGGACTGCGGGTCTGTGGCGGCGGCATCCGTTATCGCCAAGGTGCACCGCGACCGCCTCATGATCGCCGCGCATGACGACGCGCCCGGGTATGGCTGGGCCTCGAACAAAGGTTATGGCAGCGCCGCGCACATGAGCGCGATCGAGATGCTCGGGCCGAGCCCCTTACACCGCAAATCGTGGCTCAAAATCTCAGCGTAAGATGAGGTCACCATGGAAGAAGACGAAATCGAGGACTACGACCGCGAGGTCGAGTTGGCCCTGTACCGGGAATATCGAGACGTGGTTGGCCAATTCCAGTACGTCGTCGAAACCGAACGCCGCTTCTATCTCGCCAACGAGGTCGACTTGGTTCGCCGGGACACGGAACACGATTTCTACTTCGAACTGACCATGAAGGATGTCTGGGTCTGGGACGTCTACCGCTCGGATCGATTCGTGAAATCGGTGCGTGTGCTGACTTTCAAAGACGTCAACGTGGAAGAACTCGCGTCGAAAGACTTTGAACTTCCCAAGGAACTTGCACTCGACGAATAAGCAATGACTCCGGGGCCTCGGGTGGCCGGACTAACTAACCAACGATGGTTTAGGAAGGCAACCCTGTGATCCAGGACGCTGATCGTGCCCGTGCAACGTGGAGTAATCGCGAAGCTCTCGCTGAGGCGATGATTCCCCTGATCGGGCGCCTCTACCGGGACCACACCGTCGTGACGAGCGTCTACGGTCGCGGCCTGGTCAACAAGTCGGTCGTGGGCCTGCTCAAGGCACACCGGTTCGCCCGCCATATAGCGGATGTCGAGCTTCCGCTCGAAGAGACCCTGCCGATTCTGCAGACTATCGACGGCCTCAACCTCGGAGCAGCGTCGATCGACCTCGCCCGGCTCGCCCTCGGCTTTCGGCAACAAAATGGGCGCGTCACCCTGGAGGAATACCTGCGCGGTGAACTCGCCGACGTCGTCGGCCAGCACGGACTCGATGATCGCACCAGTACCGACGTCGTGCTCTACGGCTTCGGTCGCATCGGCCGGCTGCTGGCCCGCATCCTGATCGAACATGGCGGCGGCGGCCAGGGCTTGCGCCTGCGTGCGATCGTCGTGCGCCGTGGTTCCGCCAACGACCTGGTGAAACGTGCCAGTCTGCTGCGCCGCGACTCGGTGCACGGCCCGTTCGAGGGAACGATCACCATCGATGAGGAGAATGACACCATCCTCGCCAATGGCACGCTCATCCAGGTGATCTACTCCGCTGACCCGGCCAGTGTCGATTACACGCGGTACGGCATCCACGACGCCATCGTTGTCGACAACACGGGAAAATGGCGCGACGAAGAAGGCCTGTCGCAGCACCTCACGTGCCCCGGCATTGCCCGGGTTCTCTTGACCGCGCCGGGCAAGGGCGCGCTGAAGAACATCGTGCACGGCATCAACCACACCGACATTTTGGCCAGCGACCGGATTATTACCGCAGCGTCCTGCACCACGAACGCGATCACTCCGGTGCTCAAAGCCATCAACGACCGCTACGGCATCATCGACGGTCACGTCGAAACGGTGCACTCGTTCACCAACGATCAGAACCTCATCGATAATTTCCATTCCGGCGATCGCCGCGGCCGCTCTGCCGCGCTCAATATGGTCATCACCGAGACCGGAGCGGCCAAGGCCGTTGCCAAGGCCCTGCCCGAACTCGCCGGCAAGCTCACCGGCAACGCTATCCGCGTACCCACCCCCGACGTATCGATGGCCATCCTCAACCTCAACCTCACCCTCGCGACCGATAAGGACGAGCTCAACTCGTACCTCCGCACCATGTCGCTGCACTCCTCGCTGCACCGCCAGATCGATTACATCGACTCGCCCGAGGTGGTCTCGACCGACTTCCTCGGCTCCCGTCGTGCCGGGATCGTCGACGGGCTGGCCACCATCGTCACCGACCAGAAGGCCGTGCTGTACGTGTGGTACGACAACGAATACGGCTACAGCTGCCAGGTCATCCGGGTGCTCGAAGAGATGTCCGGCGTGCACGCGCCCGCTTTCCCGGCTATCCTCGCCGCCGAAACCCTCGAGACGGTCGCCGAACCGGTGTGATCTGGACGGGGCCCGGGCCCCGTCCGCGGGCCCAGTCTATAAACTGGGCCCGTGTTCCGGGCCCGGGCCCCGTCCGCGATTAAACGCGTGGTTCGCAGATGACCACGGGGATATCGCGGTCGGTTTTGCCTTGGTAGGCACCGTAACCGGGGTAGGCCGCCACGATGCGCGGCCACAGCTCGGCTTTCTCAGCGGATGACGCGGTGCGAGCCCGAAACGGGCGCGTCACGCCCCGAATGGTCAGGTCCACGGCGGGCTCGGCGACGAGGTTGAGGTACCAGAACGGATGCCGGTGGTCACCGCCCTTCGACGCGACGAGCACGTACTTTCCGTCCTCGTGCACGGGCGCCGTCAGCAGCGTCGACCGACGCTGCCCGCTACTTCGGCCGGTCGTGTGCAGTTCGACCGTCTGCATGGTGCCGATGGTCCAGCCGAGGCGTCCGCCCGACAGGCTCAGCACCATGCGGTGCACACCGTTCATCGTTCGCATGCCGAGGTCGGTCACCCGGTCGCGCATAGTCATACGCCCAGCGTATGCCTTGGTGGGCGTTAGGTTGGAAGAATGATTCCAGCAACGATGCTCAGCGCGATCCTTCGCGAATCCGGTTCTACGCGCCCCTACGCCGACAGCCGCCCGCTCACGCTCGAGCAGATTCCGGTGCCTGCTCCGCGCGCCGGTGAGGTGCTGGTGCGCATCGAGCGGGCCAGTCTTTGCCACTCCGACCTCTCGGTCATTGACGGCTCACGCATTAGGCCCCTGCCGATGGCGCTCGGACACGAGGCTGCCGGCACAGTGAGCGCCCTCGGTGACGGCGTCGACGATCTGGCCGTCGGCGACCGGGTCGTGCTCGTCTTCGTGCCGAGCTGCGGCAACTGCCGAGCCTGTCTGGCTGGACGTCCCGCACTCTGCCACCGCGGCGCCGAGGCCAACGGAAGCGGCGACCTGCTGCACGGCTCGGCCGTGCTGGCGAGCGGCGACGGGGAACGGATCAACCACCACCTCGGCGTCTCCGCTTTCTCCCAGTACGCCGTCGTGGCCCGCGAATCCGTCGTCGCCATCGACTCGGATGTCCCCTTCGACATCGCCGCCATGTTCGGCTGCGCGGCCCTCACCGGCATCGGCGCCGTGCTCAACACCGGCGCCCTCGCTCCCGGCCAGTCGGTGATCGTGTTCGGACTCGGCGCGGTTGGTCTGATGGCCGTCATGGCCGCCGCCCAGATGGCTGGCACCACCGTCATTGCGATCGATCCGCTGCCCGATAAACGGGCGCTGGCCCTCCGCTGCGGTGCCCACCACGCCGGGTCGCCCGACCAGGCGGCCGAGCTCGTGCGCCAACACGCGGGCGACGGCGTCGACCTCGCCATCGAAGCGGTCGGCAGCGCCCGGGTGATGGAGGCAAGCCTCGCCCTGCTCACCCGGGGCGGCGCCCTCGTCTCGGTCGGTCTGCCACACCCCGAACAGACCCTCACCACGCCGGCGCTGCAGTTCGCTGGGATGGGCCGGCGGCTGCTCGGCTCCTACATGGGTGACTCGGTTCCAAGCCGCGATATTCCGGCCTACCTGCAGCTGTGGCGCGACGGCCGGCTGCCCGTCGAGCTGCTGCACACCGACACCCGACCGCTCAGCGACCTCAATGAGAGCCTCGACGCCCTCGTGGCCGGCGAGGTCGTGCGTCGCCTGTTCGTCATGCACGCCGAGTAGCGTCCTCCGCAGAGTTCCTTACAGCGTCCTCCACAGCCGCCGGGGGCGCGCCGTTGTCCACCAATGCGGCGACGGTCCGGCCGGGGCGTGGCCGACCGGCCACTCTGGTTCTCGGAGGCACTCGTGGCGCGCAAAGACGAACTCGGCAAACTCGGCGAAGATCAAGCCGCACGCTTTCTGCAGGGCGCCGGCTACACGATCCTGACCCGCAATTGGCGCTGCTCAGAGGGGGAGATCGACCTCGTCGTGCAACAGGGCGCTGCCGTTGTGTTCGTCGAGGTGAAGACGCGCAGCAGTGTGAGCTTCGGACATCCGTTTGAGGCCATCACTGTCAAAAAACTGGCCCGGATGCGCCGCCTTGCCGCCGCCTGGTGCGTACAGGCCGAGCGCTGGCCGCGCCAGATCCGGCTCGACGTCATCGCGGTGATCGCCCCGGTCGGCCGCGAACCGGTCATCGAACACCTCGAGGGCGTGTTCTGATGGGCATCGCCCGCACCCACGCCGTAGCGCTGCTTGGACTGACCGGGGCGCTCGTCGAGGTCGAGGCCGACATCTCGGCGCAACTGCCCGGCATGATCTTGATCGGGCTGCCCGATGCGGCACTCGCACAGGCTACCCAGCGGGTGCGTGCTGCGGCCACCAACAGCGGATGCCCACTCACCGTCCACCGCCTCACCATCAATCTGTCGCCTGCCGCGTTGCCCAAGCATGGCGCCGGCTTCGACCTCGCGATTGCCCTGGCTTGCCTCGCCGCCGACAGCACCGTTTCCGCAAAATCGGTCGGTCAGGTCGTGCACTTCGGCGAGCTCGCCCTCGACGGGAGGCTCCGGCCGACGCTGGGCATTCTTCCGGGTGTGATGACCGCGGCTCGCCTCGGTCACACAACGGTGATGGTGCCGATCGGCAACGAGGCTGAAGCACGACTCGTGCCCAATATTCATGTCATCGGTGTCGCATCATTGCGTGACGCGGCGATCTTCCACGGCGCCACACTGCCGCCCATACCGGTTGAGCCCATCCTGGCAGCGACCGTGCCGGCCAGCCTGGCCGCCGAACCCGATCTGGCAGACGTGATCGGCAACGACGACGCCATTCTGGCCCTGCAGATAGCCGCTGCGGGCGGGCACCACGTGTTTCTGCTCGGCCCGCCCGGAGCCGGAAAAACCATGCTCGCGGCCCGGCTGCCCGGCCTGCTACCCGACCTCGACCCAGCGAGCTCCCTCGAGGTCAGTTCCCTCCGCTCGCTCAGCGGCCTCGGATTGGGCGGAGCCCTGATCACCCGACCGCCGTGGGAGGCGCCACATCACACGGCGACCGCTGCGGCCATGGTCGGCGGTGGCAATGGACAGATTCGGCCGGGTGCCGCGTCGCAGGCCTCGCACGGCGTTCTTTTTCTCGACGAGGCCCCCGAGTTCGCTTCCCCGGTGCTCGACGCCCTGCGCCAGCCCCTGGAATCCGGCTGGATCAGCATTCACCGCGCCAACGCCGTCGCGCATTTTCCGGCCCGGTTTCAACTGGTGATGGCAGCAAACCCCTGCCCCTGCGGGCAGTACGGCGCGGGAGACCTCAGTTGCACGTGCCCGCCCAACACACGCCGCCGTTACCTTGCTCGCATCTCCGGGCCACTGCTGGACCGCATCGACATTCAGCTCAATGTCAAGCGCATCACCGCCGCACAGCTGCGCGTCGCCACCGGTACGCAGCGGATGACGAGCGTCACCGCCCGAAAGCGTGTGGTGGCCGCCCGTGCGGCGGCGGCCGAACGGCTCGGCAGCACCCCCTGGACCCTGAACTCCCAGGTTCCGGGCCCGTGGCTGCGCGGCGCATCGACTCGACTGGCTGCGAGCACCACCGCGGGTCTCGACCGGGCGCTCGAACGCGGCGGAATCACCATGCGCGGCTACGACCGGGTTCTGCGCGTCGCCTGGACCCTGGCCGACTACGACGGCCTCACCATTCCCGGCCCCGACCAAATTGGCCACGCCCTCTACCTACGCAAAGGAATGACATCATGACGCTGTTCGGCCTCGACGAGATCCGGGTAAGCGAGCTCACCGCAGGCGTGCGCGGCGGTATTTCGGTCGACACCGCAGCAACGCCCGGCGAGGTATTCGCCCGCGCTGCCTGGTCGGGAATCGCCGAACCTGGCGATGGCACGGCCGGCCTGCTCGTGGCCAGCCTCGGCGCGAGTGTGGCCTTGACAGCCATCCTCGAGGCATGGAGCGCCGTGCGCATCGGTGCGCTCGTGCGCGATGTGCTGGCCGATGAGCCGGGCGCGCCTGATGTCGTCTTCGCCACCAGTCCCAGCTCCGATACCTCCGAAGTGGATGCCGACACGAGCGCCGAACTGGAACAGGCCCTCGACGCCGGGCTCCAACGCTGGCGGCCGCGGCTCAACTCGGGGGATGTCATCCGTTCGCTGCAGCAGGCGGCCCGTATCGACGCCCGGCTACTGCTGGCCACGGACACCCTCTGGCCCGCGGCGATCGATGACCTGGAGCAGCATGCGCCACTGGCGCTGTGGTGGCGAGGGGTACCCGGCGCCCTGGCCGCGCTGCCCAACTCGATCGCTCTGGTCGGGGCCCGGGCAGCCACCGGCTATGGCGAGCACATCGCCATGGAGGCCTCGGCCGGGCTCGTCGACCGTGGTTTCGCCGTGGTGTCCGGGGCCGCCTACGGCATCGACGGAATGGCCCACCGCGCAGCACTGGCCAGTGACGGCATTACCGTGGCCTTTCTTGCCGGGGGAGTCGACCGGTTCTACCCGAGTGGCCACGACTCCCTGCTCACCCGCATCGTGGCTGCCGGGGCCGTTCTCTCCGAGCTGCCCTGCGGCGCGGCCCCCACGAAATGGCGCTTTCTGCAAAGAAACAGATTGATCGCCGCGGCGAGTGCAGCAACGATCGTGTTGGAAGCCGGCTGGCGGTCGGGCTCGCTCAACACCGCCGGGCATGCGTCGGCGCTGGGTCGGCCGCTCGGCGCCGTGCCCGGGCCGATCACGAGCCCCACGTCGGCTGGCTGCCATCGCCTCATTCGCGAATTCGCCGCGGTCTGCGTAACCAACCCGACCGAGATGGCCGAGCTGGTTGGTGAGCAGTCGATCCAGGTGCCCCTGGATTTTTCCGATACTGATGCTGGCCCGGGCCCGATACCCCGCACGAGCGATCAGGTGCGCGTGTTCGACGCCCTGAGCGGTCGCTCGCCCCGCACGGTTGCCGATTTATCACGCCGAGCCGGGCTCTCGACGTCGGCCGTGCGCGGCGCCCTCGGCGGTCTCGATCTCGACGGGGCCGCCCAGGAGCGGGCGGCCGGCTGGGTACGCCGGGCGTAGGGAGAGCAGAAAACAACCGACATCCGCTCTCGGCGAAGACCCGAACCGGCCAAGTAGCCGGGACCGGGCGATCTCCTCGACGAGTGTGCGGCGGGAGTGAAACGCATCGATGACGTCGACCGCACCGAACGCGTCAGGGCATCGGAGCAGGCGTTCCGCTGGGCAGCCAGGTTGCCCCGATAGCCCACTAATCTGCCCTTGTCGCCGGGGAACGATGGGATTACTGTAACCCGCAGTATCGGCAATTGCCCTACCTCTTCGAGTGTTTGAATTTTCAGAGAAGTGGATGTCATGAGCGCACCAGTACCCGGCCAACGCAGCAGCCTCGGCTTCGCTCTCACCGTTCTCACCGTCGGAGCGATGGTATTGACTGTAGCTCCAGCGGCGCTCGCGGCTCCCGCGACGGGTGCGCTGAGCGCTGCGAATGTGAGTCAGCCTGCAGTGATGGAACGAAATGCGGTTCAGTCCACCGCGCGCACATTCACCGCCACCCCGGTTCCAACGATCACCGGCGTGCCACGGGCAGGCCGGCGACTGACGGCAGTTCCGGGTACCTGGAAACCGGTTCCGGTGGTGCTGTCCTACCGCTGGGCTGTGAACGGTGTATCGGTGTCCGGTGCCACGGCATCCACTTTCACACCCTCGAACTCCCAGGTGGGAAAGCGCGTGACCGTGACCGTGACCGGCACGAAAGCCGGATATCGGACGGTCTCGAAGACGAGCGCGCCGACCAGGCTGGTCGCACCCCGCACCATTGCTGTCGGTACTAATCCCCGCGACCTGGTCGTGACCAAAGATGGTCGCTGGGCGTACGTCGCCAATACCGGTTCACGAACTGTCTCCGTGATCGCCATCACGACTGGAAAAGTCGTCGCGACCGTTCCGCTGGGCGGTACCCCACTCGCGCTTGCGGTGTCGGCCAACCAGAAACAGGTATTCGTGAGCACCTGCAGCGATAAAAAGATCTATGCGCTGAACATCGCCTCCAACACGGTCGCCTACTCTTTCACTGTTGGCGCTTGCGGTGATCTGGTAGCCACTCCCGACGGCAAGTCCCTGTACATCGGTGGTTCACCCACACTGTTCGACATCACGGTAGCCACGATCGCGACCCGTTCCCTCGCCGAACCGATCTTCACCGGTGCCCCGGTCGGTGAACTCACCCCCAGTGCTGACCGAAAAAAGGTCTATCTGAGCAATGGCGACGACTACGGTTTGTTCATTATCGATACTGCGGCCCCTCAGGCGCCACAGGAGCGGTTCAACACCTCACACCCGCCGATCGCATCGGCACCGTCGCCCGACGGCACAACGGTGTACGCCAGCCTCGGACGCGACCTGATCACCGGGCCATCCAACGCCGTGGAGGTCATCGACACTGCAACGAACCGGGTACGGGCCAGTATTGCCATCACCGCACCTGGTGCTCTGGCGGTCAGCCCTGACGGGTCAAGGCTCTACGTATTGTCCACGGATAACAACACCATCGCGACGGTCAGTACGGTTACCAACCGAGTACTCAGTCGCATACCACTCGGGCGTGCCCCGTCGAGTCTCGCCGTCACGCCGGATGGCAGCAAGGTGGGTATCACCAATTCCAACGACGGCACGGTATCGGTGCTCCCAGTGTTCTGAGCCGGTTCGTGATGGGGTCATCCCGGCCGTTCCCCTCGTCGAGTCAATCGCCGGGGGGAACGACCATTTCACGGGTGGGGTCAGGGCGGTCCGTCTGCTGGCGCCTCAACGAAATGTGTGTCGGTGGGTGCCCGTAGTCTGAAGATCCGACGAGAGGTGAAACATGGCAGTCGTGCAGCTGGGCCAGTACGCGCCCGCTGAGCAGATTTTGGTGCACGTGAGTGACACCCATTTTCTAGCGGATGGCGCGGCGCTCTACGGTGCGGTCGATACCGACCACACCGTGCACCGCGCCCTCGAGCAGCTGCACCGCTCAGGGATCCGGCCCGATGCCCTCATTCTCACCGGCGATGTGGCCGATCGGGGCGAAGCGGATGCCTATCGCCGCATTCGCGGCATCGTGGAGGCCGCCGCAGCCCAGTGGGATGCCGCCATAATCTGGGTGATGGGCAACCATGACCAGCGCAAATCGTTTCGTTCCGAACTCCTCGGCGAGGCACCCGACGATCAACAGAGCGTCGACCAGAACCCTGTCGACCAGCTGCACGACCTCGACGGCCTGCGAATCATTGCGCTCGACACGAGTGTTCCCGGCTATCACCACGGTGAGGTGGCCGATGCCCAGCTGGAGTGGCTGCGCCAGGTTCTGAGCACGCCCGCGCGGCGCGGGTCGATCCTGGCACTGCACCACCCACCGATTCCCACACCGCTGCCGCTGATGAGCGTGCTCGAGCTGCAGGACCAGCCGCGATTGGCTGCCGTTCTGGCCGGCAGCGATGTGCGGGCAATTCTCGCCGGGCACCTGCACTATTCCACCCAGGGCGTATTCGCCGGCATCCCCGTGTCGGTGGCGGCGGCTACCTGTTACACAATGGATTTGAGCGCCCCCGACCGTGAAATGACCGGGATGAACGGCGGTCAGACACTGAACCTTGTGCACGTCTATGACGACCAGATCACGCATTCGCAGCTGCCGATCGGCGATTACGCCGCTGTCACGCAGTTTTCCGCCGACTATGTCAGTGAACTGGCTGCCCTCTCACCCGAAGACCGCCGGCACGCCTTTTCGCGGCAGTCATGACGGCGGCGCGACACCATGAGCAAGAACAACTGAACCCATGCATCTGAGCGACGACATCGACGAGTTTCTGCGTTACCTCAGCGCCGAGCGTGGCTATTCAGCACACACGGTGCGTGCCTATCGCACCGACCTGAACCAACTGGCCGGCTTTGCCGGCGACCGGGGGGTGACGGCATCCGCTGAGTTGAGCCTCGAACTCCTGCGGGAATGGCTCTGGGTCGCAACCCAGGCCCGCCTGGCCCGGGCCACGCTGGCTCGCCGGTCGGCGTCGGCGCGCAGCTTCACTGCCTGGCTCGCGCGCAGTGACGATTTCGTTACGGACCCGGCGGCCCGCCTGCGCTCGCCGAAACCGGGGCGAACGTTGCCACGCGTTATCGCCCAGACCCAGATGAGCGAACTGCTCGAACTGCTGGCGGCCCGCGCAGCCGGGGGAGAGGCACTCGCGCTGCGTGACCTCGCCATCGTCGAGCTGCTCTACGCCTCGGCGCTGCGAGTCTCCGAGCTCGTCGGCCTTGATCTCGCCGACGTAGACCTGGAACGGTTGACCGTGCGGGTCACCGGTAAGGGGGCGAAGGAACGCGTGGTTCCGTTCGGCGTTCCGGCCAAGCGCGCCGTCGTCGACTACCTGCGTCAGGGGCGGAACCTAGGCGCCGTTGTCCCGGCAGACGCCGTGAAAACCGGGCCAGCGCCAGCAGCTCGATCGAACCTCGCAGCGCCCGACCTCGCAGCGCCCGACCTCGTAGCGCCCGACCTCGTAGCGCCCGACCTCGCAGCGCCAGTCACCAACGCGTCGAACGACACCACGGCGCTGTTCCTCGGCCGCCGGGGCCGGCGCCTTGGCGTGCGCGGCGTCTACCGCCTCGTAGCCGCGTTGCTCGCCGCGGTCCCCGGCACAGGTCCGGCCGGACCGCACGCCCTGCGCCACACCGCGGCCACCCATTTGCTCGACGGGGGAGCCGACCTGCGCGCCGTGCAGGAACTTCTCGGGCATGTCAGTCTCGGTACCACCCAGATCTATACCCATGTGTCGGCGGAACGCCTGAAAACCAGCTACGGGCTCGCCCACCCCCGCGCTTGACCCGGTCGAGAAAGATCGCGTTTCGTGCAGGGTTCACGGCCTCATCACGGCAATGCCGGTAACAAAATCGCGCGCGGCACGGTCCCGAGAAAGAGTAGGGGCGATATGTAAAGCCCGTGCAGTCGCACGCCCAAATGCACACAGCCGACAGGGCAATGACCGCCGCTGGCCACTGCGCCGATCACCTGTCCGGCGCGCACCCGGTCTCCCGCCGCGACAGTGGCGATCACGGGCTCGACCGTCGAGATCAGATCACCCGGCTGCGTGATCGACAGCACAGGCCGGTCAACGACACGACCCGCAAACGACACCACCCCGTCATGCGGCGCAAACACCGCGTCATTCGTCTGCGCAGCCAGGTCGATGCCGCGATGACCGCCCGAATATAAAGACTCCGGCGCTTCGAACGCCCGGGTCACTCGGTGCGGCGCCGCGACCGGCCACACCCAGGCAGCTGCCTCCGTCGGCGCTGTACCCACCGTCCGCTCCAACGCGGCACCCGATCCAGCGACCACGAGCACGAGCACGATGATGAGAGCGGATGCAGCCAGTGCGCGTAGGTTCTGCATGCCCCTATCCTGCCGCTCGGCGTCGAACTCGCCAGGGCACCGGGCACATCCGTGTCGGTATCCGACGTTATCGTTCCTGTGCAGGAGTCGGTCGCAGTAGTACGCCCGGCGGTGATACGCTGTTCCCAGCAGCGCTTTGTGCGCTGACTACGCGTGCCCATTTGGCCGCCATGTCCAATCGGTCCCGTCTCACGAGAACATTCGCGAGCAGGGCGGACGTGTGCCGGGCACCAGGAGTGATGATCGTCCGATCATCGCACAAACCGATGGTGCGGCTTTTTGAACCCGCACCAGAACAGGAGTCGGCACATGGCCGTCGTAACCATCCGCCAGCTGCTTGACAGCGGCGTGCACTTCGGGCACCAGACCCGCCGTTGGAACCCGAAGATGAAGCGCTTCATCTTCACCGAGCGTTCCGGCATCTACATCATCGACCTGCAGCAGTCGCTCGGGTTCGTTGATAAGGCCTATGACTTCGTCAAGGAGACGGTTGCCCACGGCGGCACCATCCTCTTCGTCGGTACCAAGAAGCAGGCTCAGGAATCCATCTCCGAGCAGGCGCAGCGCGTAGGCCAGCCCTATGTCAACCAGCGCTGGCTCGGTGGCCTCCTCACCAACTTCCAGACCGTTTCCAAGCGCCTGGCTCGCATGAAAGAACTCGAAGAGCTCGACTTCGAAGACACCGCCAAGAGCGGTTTCACGAAGAAGGAAATGCTCATCAAGAAGCGCGAGCTCGTCAAGCTGCACAAGAGCCTCGGCGGAATCCGCAACCTCACGAAGACCCCGTCTGCACTGTGGGTTGTTGACACCAACAAGGAGCACCTCGCCATTGATGAGGCGCGCAAGCTCGGCATCCCTGTCATCGCTATCCTCGACACCAACTGCGACCCCGATGACGTGCAGTACCCGATCCCGGGCAACGACGACGCTATTCGCTCCGTTGGCCTGCTGACCCGCATCATCGCGGACGCTGCAGCCGAGGGCCTCATCCAGCGCCACGCCAAGCCGGAGGCCGAAGTTGAGCCCCTCGCCGCGTGGGAAGCTGAACTGCTCCAGGCGTCCGACGCCGACACCACCCCCGCGCAGGCTTCTGCCGAGACCGAGAAGGTCGCCGACGCAACCGTCGTCGCCGACGAGGCCGTCGTTGCAGAGCCCACCATCGCTGACGCTGTCGCTGACAGCGACGTTGCGGCCGTACTGGCTGCCGCCGCCGACGAAACCAAGTAGGGAACCCGGTATGGCAAACTTCACACTAGAAAACGTCAAGGCTCTTCGCGAGAACCTCGGCACCGGAATGGTCGACACCAAGAACGCCCTCGTTGAAGCCGACGGCGACATGGACAAAGCCATCGAGATCCTGCGTCTCAAGGGTGCTAAGGGTAACGCCAAGCGCGCTGACCGTTCCACCTCTGAGGGACTCGTTGCTGCCAAGGAAATCGGCACGACCGCGTACATGATCGAACTTGCCTGCGAAACCGACTTCGTTGCCAAGGGCGACAAGTTCGTCGTTCTGGCCGACAAGGTTCTTGATGCGATCGCCGCCGCCGGCGCGACCACGGTCGAGGCCGGACTGGCCGCTACGGCCGGCACGCAGACCGTTGCCGAGCTCATTGACGGCGAAGCGGCAATCATCGGCGAGAAGTTCGAACTTCGCCGCGTTGCCGCCGTCACCGGCGAGTCGTTCTCGATCTATCTGCACAAGACCAGCAAAGACCTGCCCCCGCAGGTCGGCGTTGTTCTCGGCTTCTCCGGTGCCGACGTGGAGACCGCTCGCAGCGTCGCCCAGCACATTTCGTTCGCCAACCCCGAGTACCTCGCGGCGAGCGATGTTCCTGCTGACCTGGTGGAGACCGAGCGCAAGATCGTCACCGAGATCTCGAAAAACGAAGGCAAGCCGGAAGCGGCACTGCCCAAGATCGTTGAGGGACGCGTCAAGGCATATCTCAAGCAGGTCGCACTGCTCGAGCAGGACTATGCCAAGGACAACAAGTTGTCCGTCGCCAAGGTTCTTGACGATGCAAAACTGACCGTGTCGGGCTTCGCCCGGTTCAAGGTCGGCGCCTAACAAAAAATAACGGAGGTCGGATTGCGAAAGCAATCCGGCCTCCGTTTTGTGTGCCCCGTGTGGGGTACGCGCCCGCACTTGGTAGTTTGATTGCACCCCCTCTCGGAAAGGCCCCGCACGACATGACTGACACGGCCAGCACACCCATGACCCAGACCAGCCCGCTGCATCCCACCACGGTCGTAAAGAAGCGACGGGTGCTCCTCAAACTGTCCGGTGAGGCCTTCGGCGGCGGCGCCGTGGGGGTAAACCCTGATGTGGTCAGCTCGCTGGCCAGGGAGATCGCTGAGGCCGCCCAGCAGGTCGAAGTGGCCATCGTCGTCGGCGGCGGAAACTTCTTTCGTGGCGCCGAACTCTCCCAGCGCGGCATGGACCGCGGACGCGCCGACTACATGGGAATGCTCGGTACCGTCATGAACGCCCTCGCCCTTCAGGACTTTCTCGAGCAGGCCGGGGCGGAAACCCGCGTGCAGTCCGCCATCTCAATGACTCAGGTCGCCGAGCAGTACATTCCACGGCGCGCCGAACGGCACCTGGAAAAAGGTCGCGTCGTTATCTTCGGTGCCGGAGCCGGACTGCCGTACTTCTCAACCGATACCGTAGCCGCGCAGCGCGCCCTCGAAATTGACGCCGACGTTGTGCTCTTGGCCAAGAACGGCGTGGACGGCGTCTATTCCGACGACCCCCGTACGAATCCCGACGCCCAGAAGATCCACCACATCACCTATCAAGAAGCGCTCCAGCGGGGCCTCAAAGTGGTCGACTCCACCGCGTTCAGCCTGTGCATGGACAACCACATGCCCATGCAGGTCTTCGGCATGGCACCAGAAGGCAACGTCACCGCGGCCATTCTGGGCGCCGATCTGGGCACTCGCGTCTCCAACTAGAATTATTCCACCACCAATAAAGGAGTCACCGTGATCGCGGATGTTCTTTCCGATGCCACTGCGCGCATGAACCGGGCCCTCGAGGCCGCCAAAGACGACTTCGGCACTGTGCGTACCGGGCGCGCCAACCCGCAAATGTTCGCGAAAATTCTGGTGAGTTACTACGGCACTCTGACACCGCTGGAACAACTCGCGTCGCTGCAAAACCAGGAAGCGCGCACGATGCTGATCGGTCCCTACGACAAAGCGGCGCTGCGCGACATTGAGATCGCCATCCGCGACACTCCGAATCTGGGCGCCAACGTCGGCAACGACGGAACCACCATTCGAGCTACGCTGCCCGAACTCACCACGGAACGCCGCAAGGAATTCGTGAAGATCGTCAAGGCCAAGGCAGAGGACGCCCGCATTTCAGTGCGCAACATTCGCCGCAAGGCCAAAGACGAGCTCGATGCGCTCAAGAGCGAGGTCGGCGACGACGAGGTCGCTCGCGCCGAGAAAGAGCTCGAGTTGATGACCAAGAGCCACGTGGACGGCATTGACGACGCCTTCAAGCGCAAGGAAGCCGAACTTCTCGAGATCTAGGAAGCGTTCAGATGACCGAGAAACCGGAGAACGGCCAGCCGCACAGACGCGGTAACGGTGTCAGTCGCGCCGAGTTCCGAGCGCAGGTGAAAACGACGCGAGCTGATTTCGAACGTCAGGTGCAAACGACCAAGGCCGATTTTGAACGTCAGGTGCAGGCCACGCGGGCGCAACTCGATGCGACCAACGAACGTATCGCAGCGCGCACCGGGCGCAACCTCATTCTGGCCATCCTGATTGGACTTGTGCTCGGCGGCTCAATGTTGGTCAGTCTCATCATCATCAAACAGCTCTTCATGATCTTCGCGGTCGTCATTGTCGGCTTCTGCGCGTTCGAACTGGCACAGGCCCTGCGGCGTGCCGGACGCAACGTGCCGCGCATCCCCGTGATCATCTCTGCGGTCGCCATCGTTCCGGCTGCATTCTACGGTGGGGCAACCGGCCAATGGTTCGTCATGCTCGGCGGCATCGTATTAATCGGGTTGTGGCGCCTGGCCTTACTCGTGATGGCGTCGCACCGCGCCACTGCCCGTTCCATCCTCGGCGACGTGGGCGGTGGCGTCCTGATTCAGGTCTACGTCGTCTTTCTCGCGAGTTTTGCAGTGCTGCTTGTCGCCCAGGACCACGGACAGTGGTGGACGCTCGCCTTCCTGATTTTGGTCATTTCCGCCGACACCGGTGCGTACGTCAGCGGCCTGAACTTCGGCAAGCATCCGATGGCGCCCTCGATCAGCCCGAAGAAAACGTGGGAGGGCTTTGTTGGCGCCGGATTGATCTGCATGATCGCTGGTGTGCTGCTCTCGATCTTCATGCTCGACCAGCCGTGGTGGTTCGGATTGGTCTTCGGAGCGGTCATCCTGCTGACTGCGACCTTTGGTGACCTGGCCGAATCGCTGATCAAACGCGACCTCGGCATCAAGGACATGAGTTCGTGGCTCCCCGGCCACGGCGGCTTTCTGGACCGGCTTGACTCGATTCTGCCATCGGCCGCTGCCGCCTACGCCCTCTATCTGGTCTTTGCGTGAGCGCGACCGATTTTTCCCCCGCGAACCTGGTACGAGACAATGAGGGTATGAGCACCATATTTTCGCGAGTGGACAAGAAGTCTCTCGGCTACAACGTCACCCAGGTCGATGCGTTTCTGGCTGCGGCGCGGCGCGCATACGACCAGCCTGACCTGCACGACGACGAACTCGATGCTGATACCGGTGCTCTGGAATCCGTTGACGAGATCGCCGCCGGTACCGAGAGCGCGACTACCCTGCCGGCGACCACCCTGCCGGCGACCACGGACGACGAGCCGGGCGCCGCCAATGGAGCCGAGGCCCTGCACCCGCTTATCGTGAAACAACCTGAGGCAGACGAGACCGGCACCGGTATCAGGTTGACGGCCGAGGGGATCCGCCACACGGCCTTCGCAATGCACAAAGGCGGATACTCACCCGACCAGGTCGATGCGGCACTGGAACGACTTGAAGACGCTTTCGCCGCTCGAGAACGCGATCAGGCGACCCGGGCCGGGGGAGAACAGGCGTGGATGGCAGAAGCCGAGGCCGCCGTCGAGGTGATCGTCGGCCGGCTCAGCCGCCCCCCCGGTGCCCGGTTCACGCGCACGAGCGTTTTGGCGGTCGGCTACAAGCGAGTGGACGTCGACCGTCTGGCCAACAAATTGGTGAAGTATTTTCGCGACGGTCGTGAGCTCACGGTCGCGGAGGTGCGAACGGCCGTTTTTCGCCCCGAACGGGGAGGATACCGGGAAGCGCAGGTGGATCTGGTGTTGGACAGCGTGGTGGACGTCATGCTCGCGGTGCGCTGATTTGGTCACCGTTACTTGGATGTCATCAAATTTGTCCGCTAGGGTCGTTTAGTAATGGGCAGGCATCTGAAAGCAATCGACACCGTTCCGGCTGCGGCCAAGCCGATCAATCGTCGAACGCGGCCCCGGGTCAAGCCGACGCACTTTCTGTTCGGGTTCACAGCAGCCTGTGCGTTCGTGCTTGTCACCGTGGTTGATCCCTACTCGGGCGCTACGGCCTCGCCATACTTTCAGATAGCTGGCAGTACGACCGATAACGGGCCCGCCCAAGCTGTTCTCGTTGCCGGCAGCTACACCAATACCATCACGCGTGACGGCTATGCCGTCACCGAAAAGCCCAAACCGGTGCCCATCGTGGTGGCGGTTGAAAAAAAGACCCAGAGCTTCACCGCTCCGCCGGCTGCCGTACCCGATCCGGGCTCGGCGAAGGCGTATGCCTACGACGCCGTTGCCGGTCGCGGCTGGGGCGAAGACCAATACAACTGTCTGGTCTCGCTCTGGCAGAAAGAGTCGGGTTGGCGCGTCAACGCCCAGAACGGGTCGAGCGGCGCCTACGGAATCCCACAATCACTCCCCGGCTCCAAGATGGCGTCGGCTGGCGACGACTGGGCCACGAACGCTGGAACCCAAATTGAGTGGGGTCTCGGGTATATCACGGCCCGCTACGGCACTCCGTGTGGCGCCTGGGGTAAGTCCCAGGCTTCAGGCTGGTACTAGGCGCAAACTGGTGCGCCGGGCCCGCTGGTGTTCGGCACCGAGCCCGCACTTTAGACTGGGATCATGGCGCGTAGCAATCGACCCCGAGGCCGCAAGGCCCAACGGTCGGGCGACGACGACGCAGACGTTGGCCTGACTCATCTGCTCGCGGGATGGCGTCGCAGCGAAGTCCGGCGTGACGGCCTGTGGCACGTTCAGCCGGTTCCCGCCAAACAGGCGGTCAAGGCCTACCTGTGTCCCGGATGCACCCAGAGCATCGCCCCCGGTACCGCTCACATCGTCACGTGGCGCGGTGACGGGGTGCTCGGTGACGTTGCCGACCTCGCCAACCGGCGGCACTGGCACACCCATTGTTGGAAGATCAAGTGACCAACGGCCCCGAGAGCCCAGAAGGAGCAGCGACCGTGCCGGTTGACATTCGTGGCGGCATTGAACTGCCGGCCACCATCGAACGCGTCGAGCTGCACACGAGCGACGGTCTGACCCTGGTGGGCGAACTGGCCTCCCCGGTCGGCAGGGCACCGGTGGCCACGCTCGTCACCCTGCATCCGCTGCCCACCGCCGGCGGTTTCATGGACTCGCATATTCTTCGCAAGGCGGCGAACCGGCTGCCCGCCCTGGCAGACCTAGCCGTGCTGCGGTTCAACACCCGCGGTACATCATCACCGCGCGGTACAAGTGATGGAAATTTCGGTCACGGACTGACCGAACGAGCCGATGTCGCCGCGGCGATGGCCTTCGTCGCTAAACGCCACCTGCCCAACCCGTGGCTGGTCGGCTGGTCATTCGGCACTGAACTCGCCCTGAAATACGGCCTGGAGCACCCCATTTGCGGCGCCATCCTGCTGTCACCCCCGCTGCACCGCACGACCAGCGAAGAGTTGGCGGCGTGGGCCGGGAACGAACGTGAATTGGTAGCTGTGATTCCCGAATTCGACGACTACCTCAGGCCGGATGCCGCCCGCTCGCGGTTTGCCACTGTACCCGGCCTGCGTTTGGTCGCCGTTGAAGGCGGCAAACACTTGTGGGTTGGCGAGACCCTGACCCGCCGTGTTCTCAGCGAGATCGTCGCCACAGTCAACCCGGGCGCCCTGCCCCTCCCGACGGAGTGGACCACCGGGCTACCCGACGCGTCGTGAGCGCGCTGTCGACAAAAGCCTCAGAGTTCGTTCTGGCGGGGGATGACGACCTGTTTGACGATCATAATGACGGACGCCGCGACCGGAATGGCGATCAGGGCGCCGAGAATACCGAGCAGACTGCCTCCGGCCAGGGCAGCGATCACGACGACAGCACCCGGCACGGAGACGGCCCGACTCATGATGTTCGGACTGAGGATGTATGCCTCGACCTGCATATAGATGAGGTAGTAGATCGCCGCGGCCAGAGCCGTCTGGGGTGAACTGCCGATTTCAGGAATCAGGCAGGTCAGCACGATGATGATCGAGCCGGAGATAGTACCGACCAGCGGGATCAAGGACAGCAGGAAGGCGATGAAGGCGAGGAGCGCCGGAAATGGCGCTCCGATGATCGACAAAAAGATGAAGCTCAGCACACCGTTCACGGATGCTAACGCGGCCTGGCCCACGATGTACCGACCGACGGCCGTAGTGATCTGCTCGCTCAGGTCGGTGAAGCGTGCTCGCTTGGATGCGGGAACCAGCTGGTAGGTGGCTCGCTTCATGGCGTTCAATGAGGCCGTGAAATACAGCGTGAGGATCAAGATGATCAGCGCACCAAACAATCCGCTCACAAACGCCAGACCGGACTGGACGATCGTCGTGGTGATATTCGATAGATTACCGCCCAGAAAATCAGTGATCGTCTTGGTGATTCTCGACACGTCCAGCCCGGGGAACTGTCGTTGGAGATCGGCCAGGAAGGTCGACGAGTTCACGCCCCGCACCAATTCGGGAAAGATTCTGGAAAGTTTGGACACCTGGTCGACGATGATCGGCACGATTGCGAATACGACGCCGGTCAGAACACCGAGCACCGCTGCGACCACGGTCAGAATCGCAGCCCAGCGGGGGAACTTCTTCTTCTCCAGCCAGGAGACGGCCGGGTCGAGGCCGAGCGCGATGAACAGCGCCGCCCCGACGTAGATGATGATCGTCTGCAGGGTGATCACCGAGGTGATGATCAGTAAGCCCAGCCCAACGCCCAACGTTCCGACGAGTCCAAACCGGAAGGCATTTTGTATTTTCACGTGTCGACTCCAGGGATGGGGAATTACTCGGCTGCGACCCGTTCTGCCTGCGTCAAAACGCTGCGCAGACTTTCAAAGTACCCGGCCACGGCGTCGCGCTCAATTCTAATCTGGGACAGCCGATCTTCGGCGTCCGCCACGAGGGTGCGTGAGCGTGTTGTGGCGTCGGTCACGAGAGTGGTCGCAGCGGCGTGCGCGTCCCTGAGAATGCCCGCGGCGTTCTCTTCGGCGAGTTCCTTGTTCGCCTTGGCTTCCTCGCGGGCGCCGGCATCGAGTTGCTCGTTGAGGGTGCGCAGCTCGGCCGTGCGCTCACTCGTCTCGGTAAGCTGCCTGGCGGCATCCGCCTGAAACTTCTGAGTCTGCGCCACGGCCTCCTGATGCCGGGCGAGGTGCTCCTGCTCGGCCTCGTCACGGCGGGCTTTCAGCTCGACATCGAAGTCGGCTCGTGCCTGATCGATCTCCCGGGCCAGGCGGCTCGCCTCGTGCTCGCCCTTCTTGCGCGTGGCGGTGAGCTGGTTCTCCAAATCGATGCGGGCCTGCTCGGCTTCGGCCTCGGCGTCGATTCCGGCTTGCTGGTTCTCCCGAGCCAGGTCGGCGGCGGCCTGTTCAACCTCGGCGGCAAGGGCTGCGCGGCCTTGCTCGATCTCACGGGCCAAACCGGCGCGTTTGCGATCGAGCTCTCGAGCGAGATCGGTCTGGGCCTGCTCGCGTTCGACCTCTGTCACCGCGTGTGCCTGTTCGATCTCGCGGGCCAGATCGATTCGCCCTTGCTCGACCTCGGCGGCGAGCAGGGTGCGGGCCTGATCTGCCTCGTGTGCACCGTCCAGCCGCGCCTGCTCGGAATCCTTGGCCAGATCGACCCGGGCCTGCTCCGTCTCGGCGGTCAGGTCGACGCGGGCCTGTTCGGTTTCGCGTTGCAGGTCAGCACGCTGCTGGTCGAGTTCCAAGGCCACTTCGGCGCGGGTGAGTTCGGTTTCGTGGGTAAGGCCGGCCGCGATCTCACGAGCCTCGGTAGCTTCCCGCTGGGCCACTACGCGCACTTCTGCTGCTTCCCGATCGGCTTCAGAGCGGATGGCCGAAACCTCACGCTTGACCGTTGCACGCGCTTCGGCGGCCTCGGTGGCGACAGCGCCCCGAATCAGGGAGGCATCGCGAACGGCATCCTGGACCACCTGTGCCTGATCGTCCTGGGCGCGGGCGCGCACGTCATCAGCTTCAACCCGCACGTCATCGAGAACCCGACGTGCCTTCACTGCGGCATCGGACAGGGTGCGTTCGGCTTGCTCGAGAGCATTGTGGCGGAGCAGCTGAACCTCGTCGGTCGTCGCGGCGCGCAGCTTTTCGGCGTCGATATCGGCCTGGGCGATGACTCGGGTGGACTGCTCCTCGGCGACGCGAAGGGTATTCTCCAGTTTGGTTCCGAGGCCGGAAAAGGTGGGGCTGCCCACCTCTTCGATTTCAGCGTTGAGATCGTCAATGCGCGCCGCCAACCGTTTGACTTCGCGGCCGGCCTCGGCGTTTTGAGTGTTGGCCTGAATCAGTTCGCGACGTAGAGACTGGATGGCCTTGGCGACCTCATCCTTGTCGTAGCCGCGAAATACCTGGGTGAAATCAGCTTCGTCGTCAGACACTTTTTACTCCTTACAAATGGGGCCCCGGCCCAAGATGGATCATGCATGACGGGGAACACCCCCAATTTTAGTGTGCTGGCGCCGCCGCGAGTACCCGCCCATTCGACGGTGGGGCGCCGGCGCTATTAGGCACCTTTCAGGAGAAGGCAGTATCGTAGAAGGTCTGTGTCTGAGCGTTTTCAGGCGCAGGAGTCAGCCAAAGTGACTGAATAATACCAACCAGCACACAAGCTGAAGGGTGATCCGTGCGTTTTGTTCTTGCCATCGTGGCCTTCGTGCTTGCTGCCGTGATGATCGTTCTCGGCATCGCACAGCGAACAATCTTTCTTGAGCCCGCTTTCACTTCCCTCGCTTCTTCTGTCACGGGCGACACGAAGTACACCGTGATAGATCCGAGCGCGCTGGCAGCGTCGACGGGCAGCCAGACCATCAACGTGCGCGGAGATGGCGCTATCTTCCTCGCGTACGGCCGTTCGGAAGACGTCGCCGCGTGGATTGCGGACGACGCGTACGCCACTGTCGGCCTCAGCGAGAAAACAGGCGAACTCACCTCCACCGTCACCGACGCCGTCACCGCCGACAATGCCGAGGGCACGTCGGGTGACGCCGCCACAGCGGATGTCGCCGCCGCGATCGTGAATCCAGCCGGGTCGGACTTGTGGCTCGAGGAGTACACCGGCACGAAGTCCGTGACAACCACGCTGACCCTGCCGGAGGGTATCTCTGTGCTCGTCGCGTCGGACGGGATCGCACCGGCACCGTCCAGCATCCGTTTGTCGTGGGCGTCCGATAATTCCACCCCGTGGGCCGGCCCGCTACTCGCTGGTGGTGCCGTGCTGCTGTTGGCCGGACTGGTGTTGTACGTCCTGGCCCTGCTGCACCTGCGGCGCTCTCGCAGGCCGCGTCGCAATGTGCCCCGCGGTCCCCGAATGCCGCGTTTGCCGCGCGCACCGCGTCCGAAGGCGATCAAAGCCAGTCAGATCACGACTTCGCGGCGGGGAATCGCCCGCCGGGTGGCCATCCTTCCCATGATCGTGGTCTCCGGCCTGGCGCTGAGTGGCTGTTCGGCCGATCTGTGGCCTGATTTCAGCACGACCAGCACGGCCACTGCGACGCCAACGCCGACGCCTCAGCCCACCGATTCTGTCGAAGCCGCCGCCGAGCTGCCGCCGCCCGCCGTCACTGTCTCCCAGTTGGAAACGATCATGAGCGAGATTTCTCTGCTCAGCGCGGACGCCGATACGAACCTGAATACAGAGACTATTGCGACGCGATTCACCGGCCCGGCCCTGGAACAACGACTGGCCAACTACAAGATCCGGGCCGTCGATCCGGCAGTAGCCCCGCTTGTTGCCCTGGCGGGTGCACCGCTCACGTTCACGCTGCCGCAGCAGACGAACTCCTGGCCTCGTGTCGTCATGACCGTAATCCAGGACAAAAACAATCCCAGCATCCCGACCATAGCGGTCATCCTCAAGCAGGAATCGCCCCGCACAAATTATCATGTGCAGTATCTGTTCGCGCTGGAGCAGTCGGCGCACGTTCCGAAGGTGGCGCCCGCCATCGTCGGCGCTCCCGCCATCGCCCCCGACAACAAGTTGTTGTTGCTGCCGCCGAACGAATTGGCCGCCGCCTATGCCGATATCCTGCTGCAGGGCGAGGCGAGCCCCTCATTCGGCCTGTTCGAGAGCGAGGGGGATAATTTTCGCGTGCAGGTCGCTGACCTGAACGCGGCCAAGGTCGCTGCCCTGCCGTCGACCGCTTCGATCGACTTCGCGGCTTCTGCGGGCACCGACGAGGCCGTAGCCCTCGCGACCAACGACTCTGGCAGCATCGTGGCGGTAAGTATGACGGAGACTGAAACGGTCAAACCGGTCGATGCCGGGGCCACGGTGGGCCCGGCCGCCGATGCCCTCGCCACGAAGGCACTGTCGGGCATCACCACTACGGCCAAGGGCTTTCAAAACACCTACCGCGACCAACTGCTGTTCTACGTACCTACGGCTGGTTCTAGCGACAAAATCGTGCTTCTGGGCTTTGCCCAGGGCCTCATCACATCGGCGGAGCTTCCATGACGAATATGCCCCCTTTCGGATCGAACCTGCGCGGAGCGGTCGACCTCTCCTCGCTCGTGAACCGTGCCCCGGCGGGAACGACCCCGGCGGCCGACGCTGGCGCATCCATCGCCGGCGGCGCTGCGGCACCCTCCGGTACCGTCACCCTTCCGAGCCTTGTTCTCGAGGGTACCGACGCCAATTTTGGCGAACTGCTCGACTTGTCTTCCCGCGTTCCCGTGGTCGTCGGGCTGTGGGCATCCCGGAGCGAACCCTCGACACAGCTCATGGTCGTGTTGGAGAAGATCGTTCTGGGCTTTGCCGGCAAGTTCGTACTGGCCCGCGTCGATATCGACTCGAATCCGCAGCTCGCACAGGCATTCCAGGCCCAGTCCGTGCCTACGGTCGCCGCCGTGATCACCGGTCAGCCGGTACAGCTTTTCAACGGTGCACTCGGTGAGGAGCAGATCACCGAGGTGCTCGGTCGCGTTCTGGAGCTCGCGGCGCAGCAGGGTGTGACAGGCACTGCCCAGGCCCAGGCCTCAGATGCAGACGCGGACGCCGAACCGGTTGCCGCCACCCCGGAGCCTCTGCCGCCGCACCACCTGGAGGCGTACACGGCCATCGAGGCCGGCGACTACGCCACCGCCCAGAGTGAGTACCGCACCGCACTGGCACAGAACCCGAACGACACGATGGCCGTTGCCGGTCTGGCGCAGGTGAGTCTTCTCGCCCGGCTGCAGGGTAAGACCATCGATCAGATTCGCAATGGCGCGGCATCGACCCCCGACGATCTCGACGCGCAATTGCTCGTGGCCGACCTCGACTTATCCGGAGGTCACATCGAGGACGCCTTCGATCGCCTGCTGGGACTCTTTCCGGCACAGCCCGCAGCCGGCCGCAACACGATCCGCGAGCGCCTTCTCGAGCTGTTCGAGGTCGTCGGTCAAGACGACCCACGGGTTCCCCCCACCCGTTCGCGTCTGACCGCCCTCCTGTACTGATTTCCCGAGTGCGCCGAGTGCGCCCAGTGCGCCGAGTGTGCCGAGTGGCCGGCTGACTCAGTCGTACGGGCCGGGCGCGCTCGAGCGGAATGCGCCTAACGGCGAAGGCGTAACCATAAGCCAGCGAGGGGAGGCAGGGTCAGGGTTGCCGATGCCGGGCGACCGGCCCACGGCTCGTTGTAAGCCTCGACGGCGCCCTGGTTTCCCACGCCGGACCCACCGAAGTCGCCGGCATCCGTGTTGAGAATCTCTTCCCACTGCCCGGCGAATGGCAGGCCGACTCGGTAGTCGGTATGCGGATGCCCGGCAAAGTTGAAGAAGCAGGCGACTGGAACGCCGTGGTTGTCCCAACGCAGAAACGACACGACGTTCTGGCCCGCGGCCCCGCCGTCGAGCAGCTCGAAGCCGCCCGGGTCGTTGTCTCGGCTCCACAGGCTGGCATTATCGCGGTAGACCCGGTTGAGCTGGGCAACGAGGTTGAACAGGCCGCGGTGCGCCGGCTGGTCGAGCATCCACCAGTCCAGTCCGCGCTCCTCGCTCCACTCCGAGCGCTGACCGAACTCGCTTCCCATGAACAAAAGTTGCTTGCCCGGGTGCGCCCACATGAAAGCAAGGTAGGCGCGCACGTTGGCGAGCTGCTGCCAGGAATCACCGGGCATCTTCGAGACCAGGGCGCCCTTGCCGTGCACGACCTCGTCGTGGCTGATCGGCAGCAGAAAATTCTCGCTGAAGGCGTAGATGAACGAGAACGTGATGTCATTGTGGTGGTACGAGCGGTACATCGGGTCGACCTGCATATACTCGAGCGAGTCGTGCATCCAGCCCATGTTCCACTTGAAGCCGAAGCCGAGCCCGCCGCCGCTGGTCTGCGCGGTCACCCCGCCCCAGTTCGTGGATTCTTCGGCGATCATGATCGTGCCCGGGTTGCGCTTGTACGCCGTGGCAGTGATCTCCTGCAGCAGGCTGATCGCCTCGAGGTTCTCGTTGCCACCGTACTTATTCGGCTCCCACTGCCCGGCCTCGCGCGAATAGTCGAGGTAGAGCATCGAGGCGACGGCGTCGACACGCAGCGCATCGATGTGGAATTCCTCGAGCCAGTACAGCGCATTGGCGACGAGAAAGTTGCGTACCTGCATCTGGCCGAAATCGAAGATGTAGGTGCCCCAGTCCAGCTGCTCCCCGCGGCGCGGGTCCGGGTGTTCGTAGAGGGCCTGGCCGTCGAAGCGGGCCAGGGCGAAATCGTCCTTGGGAAAGTGGCCGGGTACCCAGTCCATGATCACACCGATGCCGGCCTGGTGTAGCCGGTCGATCAGGTAGCGCAGGTCGTCGGGGGAACCGAACCGGCTGGTCGGTGCATAGTAGCCGCTCACCTGATAGCCCCAGGAACCGCCAAACGGGTGCTCAGCCAGCGGCATGAATTCCACGTGCGTGAAACTGAGTTCCAGCAGGTACCCGACCAGCTCATCGGCTAACTCGCGGTACCCGAGGCCAGGGCGCCAGGAGCCGACGTGCATCTCGTACACACTCATAGCCTGGTTGTGGGGATCGTTGGCCGTGCGATTAGCGAGCCAGGCGTCATCCGACCACTCGTAGTGCGATTCGGTGACGATTGACGCGGTCTGCGGCGGTACCTCGGCGAGCCGGGCCATCGGGTCGGCCTTCTCGACCCAGTCGCCGGTCTGCGCGAGGAGCTGGAACTTGTAGTTGGCGCCGAGCGCGAGGCCCGGAATGAACAGCTCCCAGACGCCGGTGCTGCCCATATTGCGCATGGCGTGGGTGACGCCGTTCCAGCCGTTGAAGTCGCCGATCACCCGGGCGGCACGGGCGTGCGGTGCCCACACCGCGAAGGAGGTACCGGTGGATGACGCCGTGACCCCCTGGTGCTGGCGGTGGTGGGCCCCGAGCACGTCCCAGAGTCGTTCGTGGCGACCCTCACCGATGAGGTGCAGGTCGAGTTCGCCGAGCGTCGGGATGAACCGGTACGGGTCATCACAAATCCAGGGCGGGGCGTTCTCGTAGCGGGCCTCGACCTCGTAGTCGCTGAGCCCGACGATGCCCTCGCCCTGCCAGATGCCGTGCGCGAGGTGGGTCAGCTCGACGTGCGATCCGTTAGCGAGAATGGCGAACACCTCGGTCGCGAGGGGACGTAGTGCCCGCATGATGACGACCGGGTCTGACACACCGTCTTTCACGCCGAGGTGTTGGCCCAGAACTTCGTGCGGGTTGTAATAGCGGCCGGCAGCGACGGCCTCGAGCACGTGGTCGGGCACCGGTTCGATCGGGGCCGCATGCTTCTGGATCTTCTTGGGCCCGGATTTGGGGGACTGTGCCTTCTTGCCGTCGATGTTCTTTCCCTGACCCTTCGTGCTCGTCGTGTCGTGTTTCTTATGCTTTGCGTTTTTGTCCTTGCCGCCACTCATGCGAGTGCCCGGGCTGGATCGTGTGGCGTGACGTGCAGAATATGTACCGGTTCGGTGAAAGCGTCCAGACGCACGAAGTTATCGGACGACCAGGTCCAGGTGACGCCGGAGACGAGGTCGTGCACGTCGAAGGTGTCGCCGCGGGCAATACCGAACCGGGTCACGTCGAGGTGCACCACCGTTTGGCGCACCGAGTGCGGGTCGACGTTGGCGACGATGATGAGGGCATCCGCTTGACCCGTTCCGGTGAAGGCAGCGCCCAGGAATTTGCTGTAGACGAGGATCGAGTCATCGTCGCTCGAGTGGATGTCGAGGTTGCGCAGCTGGCCCAGCGCGGGATGCTCGGAGCGGATGCGGTTGAGCAGCGTGATGTACGGCGCGAGGGATTTTCCGAGCTCCTCGGCCGTGTTCCAGTCGCGCGGCCGGTACTCGTACTTCTCGTTGTCGATGCTCTCTTCCGCGCCCGGCCGAGCGACGTTTTCGAACAGGTCGAAACCGGCATAGACCCCCCAGCTCGGTGCGGCCGTGGCCGCGAGCGCCGCCCGAATCTTGAACGCCGCCGGGCCGCCGAATTGCAGGTACTCGGTGAGGATATCGGGGGTGTTCACGAACAGGTTCGGACGCAGAAAGTCGGGGGTGTCGGTGGCGAGGCCGTCGAAGAACTCCTCGAGCTCGCTCTTCGTGTTGCGCCAGGTGAAATAGGTGTACGACTGCTGAAAGCCGACCTTGCCGAGGGCCTGCATGAGGGCTGGACGGGTGAATGCCTCGGCCAGAAACACCACGTCGGGGTCAGTGGCATTGACCTCGGCGATAAGCCACTCCCAGAAGTCGAGCGGCTTGGTGTGCGGGTTGTCCACGCGAAAGATGCGCACGCCGAGGCTGATCCAGTGGCGCAGCAGTCGCAGCGCCTCGGCGCGGATGCCGGCGGGATCGTTGTCGAAATTGATCGGGTAGATGTCCTGGTATTTTTTCGGCGGGTTCTCGGCGAAGGCAATGGTGTTGTTGGGCAGGGTCGTGAACCACTCCGGGTGCTCTGTTACCCAGGGATGATCGGGGGAGGCCTGCAAGGCGAAGTCGAGAGCGAGTTCGATGCCGAGGGAGGCGGCCTTCTTCAGAAAAAAGCTGAAGTCGGCGACGGTTCCGAGGTCCGGGTGGATGGCGTCGTGGCCGCCGTCAGACGAGCCGATGGCCCAGGGCGACCCCGGGTCGCCGGGGGAAACGGTGAGCGAATTGTTCGGGCCCTTGCGGAAGGCCTGCCCGATGGGGTGGATCGGGGGCAGGTAGAGCACGTCGAAGCCCATGGCGGCCACGGCGGGCAGGCGTTTGGCTGCGGTGCGAAAGGTTCCGCTCTTCCAGCTGCCGTCGGCGCGGCGAACGGCGCCCTCAGAGCGTGGGAAGAATTCGTACCAGGAACCGACACCGGCTCTTTCGCGTTCGACGATGATCGTGCGTTCGGCCGAGAAGGAGACCAGGCCAGCGAGGGGGCGAGCAGCGATGGCCTGCCGCAGCGCGGCATCCGCTACCGCGAGAAAACGCTCAGTGGCCGATTTGCCGGTGTCGGCGAGCGATGTGGCAGCGGCCTGGAACAAACGACGGGCGGCGATTGGGCGGCCCGTGTCGCGGCCGGCCTGTGCCAGGAGAACCCCGCCGATGGTGAACATGAGCTCGACGTCGATGCCCGCCGGTATCTTGATCGCCGCGTTGTGTTCCCAGGTCGCGAAGTCGTCGGCGTACGCGCGCACCCGATATTGCCAGTGACCCGGGACGCCGAGCTGCGCCTCGATGCTGTAGCGGTCGGTACCGTCGGCCTGCAGCACCATTGGATGCCGCGTCGTGCTGCCGTCCGGCGCCGTGAGTTGCAGGTCGACACCGATGAGGTCGTGTCCCTCGCGAAAAGCGGTCGCGCCAAACGGCACGACTTCACCGACGAAGGCACGGACCGGCCAGCGATTGTCGTCCAGCTGAGGGGACAGGTCAAGAACCGGGATGCGACCCATGGAAGCGGTGAAACCGCTCTCCGCCGCGGCATCCGCGGACACGGTCGTGCGAGCAGTGCTCGATATTGCCGGCTGGATCGTCTTTTTCGCTGCTGTCTTGGCCACACCATGACCGTAGCGTGAACAGCGGCTGTGGCGCTCCCCTCCCGTCGGGCGTGCTCGTGCGCGTCGATCGAGGTGTCACAGATTAGTCACCCGGCACCCCTAAGGTTGACCTCGTGAAGGCCATCCGCAAATTTACTGTCCGTGCCGTTCTCCCCGGGCCCCTCGCGGCTCTCGAGGAGCTTGCCGGCAATCTCCGCTGGTCGTGGCATGAACCCACCCGGCAGCTGTTCGAGCGCATCGCCCCTGAGCTGTGGCGCGAGATCGGTGCCGATCCGGTCGCCCTGCTCGGCGCCGTCGACCCACGTCGCCTCGACGAGCTGGCGCAGGACCACGACTACGTGGCGCAGGTTGATTCCACCAGAGACGGCTTGCGCGATTATCTCGATCGACCACGCTGGTACCAGGGGCTCGAGGGCGAAAAACCGGCTGCGATCGCGTATTTCTCACCGGAGTTCGGCATTGCGGCTGCCCTGCCGCAGTATTCAGGGGGCCTGGGCATTCTGGCCGGTGACCACCTCAAGAGCGCGTCCGACCTCGGCCTGCCGCTGGTGGGCGTGGGGCTGTTCTATCGTGCCGGTTACTTCAGCCAGGCCATCTCGCCTGACGGCTGGCAGATGGAGAGCTACCCGCTGCTCGACCCCGACGGGCTGCCGCTCGCCGTGCTGCGCCGGGCCGACGGTTCGGCCGTGCAGGTGTCCCTCGCCCTGCCCGACGACCGCACCCTGCATGCCCGCGTCTGGCAGGCCAAGGTGGGTCGGGTTCGCCTGCTGCTGCTCGACGCCGACATTCCCGAGAATGCTGACGACCTGCGCCTGGTCACCGACCGCCTGTACGGCGGCGGCGGCGAACATCGGTTGCTCCAGGAACTCCTGCTGGGCATCGGCGGTGCCCGCGCCGTGAAGCTGTGGAGCTCGCTGCACGGACTGCCAGAGCCCGAGGTGTTCCACACCAATGAGGGCCATGCCGGATTCCTCGGCCTTGAGCGCATCTCCAGCCTGATCGGCGAGGGCCTGAACTTTCAGGAAGCCCTGCAGGTGGCCCGTGCCGGAACCGTGTTCACCACCCACACTCCGGTCGCCGCTGGCATCGACCGCTTCGAGCGTTCCCTGGTGCGGCGCTACTTCGGCACCGATCTGCTGCCCGGCGTCGACGTGGAAGACCTGCTCGCGCTCGGAGCGGAGAGTTACTCCGGGGGCTCCTCGGAGGTGTTCAACATGGCCGTCATGGGATTACGCCTCGGCCAGCACGCCAACGGCGTTTCGACCCTGCACGGCGAGGTCAGTCGCAGAATGTTCAACGGGCTCTGGCCTGGTTTTGATTCAGCGGATGTACCGATTACGTCCATCACGAACGGAGTCCACGCTCAGAGCTGGACCGACCCGGCGCTGAAGAGCCTCGCCAACGCCAAGCTCGGCACGAGCGACACCTCGACGGCGAACTGGGCCTCCCCTGATGTGTCCGACCAGGACCTGTGGTCGGTGCGGGGGCAGATGCGCCTGCAGTTCGTCGAGGATGCCCGCCGCCGTCTGCATAATGCCTGGCGCGACCAGAACCCGGGCGGGATCCCCCCGGCCTGGATGGGCAGGGTGTTCGACCCGAACGTACTGACCATCGGATTCGCCCGCCGCGTTCCTACTTACAAGCGCCTGACCCTGATGCTGCACGACCCTGAACGTCTGCGCGCCCTGCTGCTGCACCCGGAGCATCCGATTCAGATCGTCATCGCCGGCAAATCACATCCCGCCGATGAAGAGGGCAAACGACTGATCCAGAAGATCGTGCAGTTCGCGGCGGATCCGGCCCTGCGCACGTGCATCGCTTTTCTCCCCGACTACAACATTGCGATGGCCCAGCTGATGTATCCGGGAACGGATGTCTGGCTCAACAATCCACTCCGCCCGCTCGAGGCCTGCGGCACGAGCGGCATGAAGGCGGCCTTGAACGGCGCCCTCAACCTGTCGATTCTCGACGGCTGGTGGCCGGAATATTATGACGGCAAGAACGGATGGGCAATTCCGACGGCCGATTCGGCCGGTGACTCCGCCGAACGGGACCGGCTCGAAGCCGAGGCGCTGTACGACCTGATCGAACACCAGGTCGCCCCGACGTTCTATGAACGCAACGGCGACGACGTACCCGAACGATGGGTGTCAAATATCCGGCACACCCTCAGTACCCTGTCGCCCGCACTTTCCGCTGACCGCATGGTCAGTGAGTATGTGCAACGTCTGTATCGCCCGGCCGGGCACTACGAAGCGCTCATGTCGGCGAACAACTACCGCGCGGCCCGCGAACTGGCGGCCTGGAAAGGGAGGATCGTCTCGGCCTGGCCGCAGGTCGCGGTGACCCACGTCGAATCGGGCGGCGTTTCGTCGGTGCCAGAAGTGGGTGATGAGCTGCACCTGCGCGCGCACGTGCAGCTCGGCGGACTCGTCGCTGAAGACGTGACCGTCGAGGTTGTCTACGGTAAAAGCGTCGGCACCGATGAACTGCGCGATGTGGTGACTCAGGCGCTCGAACCGGCACTGGTGAAAGAAGCACCCGCCGGCGGCGCCACCCTGTTCACGGGAACGGTTGAACTCGACCGGGCCGGAACGTTCGGTTATACCGTGCGCGTCGTTCCGAAGAATGACCTGCTCATCAGCCCAGCCGAAATGGGCCTGGTCGCCGTCGCAAGTTAGCTGGCTCAGGCAAGGGGCGTGCGGCGCGGCACGAGCGCGCCGTGAGCGCGCATGAGTTGCATCGAGGCACCCGGAACGAACAGGGAAGTGCCCGGTGCATGCTCGATGACCGAGTCACGCAGGTCGTCGTGACTGGAATCCCAGAGCAACGTATACGCATCCACTCCCTCATGCCTGGGCAGTGTGACCGTCTCGTCCTGCTCTCGCGCGTTGATCACGAGCAGGATGCGATTGAACGCTTCATGCTCGGGGGTCGACGCCGCCATGTACTGCAGAGTGCGTTCGGTCGGCGAGTTCCAGGCGTCGCCGGTGAGCGCCTCGCCGTCGATGTTGTACCAGTCAAGCTGGCTGGCACTCGGCGTGGTCTCACCGAACCGCCCGAAGTGCACCGGACGCAACGCCGGGTTTTCTCGGCGCAGCTGCAGCAGGCGGCGAGTGACCCGGTGCAGGTCCTGCTGCCAGTCGTCGAAATCCCAGTTCAGCCAGGTCAGCTCGCTGTCCTGGCAGTAGGCGTTGTTGTTGCCCCGCTGGCTGCGCCCGAACTCGTCGCCGGCGGTGAGCATGGGGATGCCGGCCGACAGGAGCAGGGTGCCGAGCAGGTTGCGCATGGCCTTGCGACGGGTGGCCAGGATGGCCACGTCGCGAGTCGGCCCCTCCACCCCGTGGTTGTACGAGCTGTTGTTGTCGGTGCCGTCACGGTTCGACTCGCCGTTGCCGAGGTTGTGTTTCACGTCGTACGCGGTCAGGTCGGCGAGGGTGAACCCGTCGTGGGCGGTAATGAAGTTGAGCGATGCGAGTGGGCCGCGCTTCTCGGAGAAAGTGTTCGAGGAACCGGCGACCCGCGTCGCAAATCGTCCGATCCCGCTGCCGGCTGAGCCACTCAAGCGCAGGCTCTTCATATCCGAAAGCCAGAAGTCCCGCATGCGGTCGCGGTAGCGGTCGTTCCACTCGGTCCAGCCGGGCGGAAAATTGCCGGTCTGCCAGCCGCCCTGGCCGACATCCCAGGGCTCCGCGATGAGCTTCACGCCGGCCAGCTCCGGGTCGTCGCGAATCTCGGTGAGCAGCGGATGCTCCGGGTCGTAGACGACACCGCTGTCGCGGCCGAGCGTCGCCGCCAGGTCGAAGCGAAACCCGTCGATCTGCAGGTCGTTGGCCCAGTAGCGCAGGGAATCGAGCACGAGCCGTTTCGGCACGTCGTGGCTGAAATTGACCGTATTGCCACAGCCGGTTACGTCGATGTAGGCACCGGACTCGTCCTGCCGGTAGTAGCCCGCATTGTCGATGCCGCGCAGACTCGTGACCGGGCCGTTGCGGCCCTCCTCGGCGGTGTGGTTGTAGACGACGTCGAGGATGACCTCGAGTCCCGCCTCGTGCAGCAGCTTGACCATACCCTTGAACTCGCGCAGCACCGCTGCCGGCCCGGCGGACTGGGCTGCCTGAGTGGCGTAGTCGGCGTGCGGGGAGAAGAAATTGAGGGTGTTGTAGCCCCAGTAGTTGATCAGGCCTTGTTTGATCAAGCGCTGCTCCGACACGAACGCCTGCACCGGCAAGAGTTCAACCGCGGTCACGCCGAGGTCCTTCAGGTAGGCGATGGTGGATTCGTGGGCAAGACCGGCGTAGGTGCCTCGCAGCGCGGCCGGAACCAGCGGGTTCAGCCGGCTGAGGCCGCGCACGTGCGCCTCGTAGACCACGGTGTGATCGAGGGCCGTGCCCGGCTTCTTGGCGCCGTTCCAATCGAAATAATCGTCGACCACCGAGGACTGCCACAGTCCGGCGCCGACCCGAACCAGACCACGTGAATACGGTTCGATCAGGGTCTTCTCGGGGTGAAAGGAATTCTGTGCGCTGGCCGGGCCCGACACACGGATGCCGTATCGGCGCCCCGGTGACAGCGTGCGCGATTTGCCCGACCACACGCCGTGCGCATCCTGTGCCATCGGTACGCTTTTGATGATCCAGTTCGGGTCGATCTCGTCGAACAGACACAGGTCCATGGCGTCGGCATGTTCGGCCCAGACGCGGAGTTCACCGCCGGCGCTGGTTAGTCGCACACCGAGGTTGCGCAGGGGGTCGGTGGAACTCATGGATTCAAGAGTAATCAGTGTGGGCGAGCGTGACGACCACCGGCATCCGCTCGACTGTAAAATGGCAGGCATGGTTGTCTATCTGGATCACGCGGCGACCACGCCGATGCTTCCCGCCGCTATTGCCGCCTACGCCGAAGCGATGAGCGTCGTCGGCAACCCTGCCTCGGTGCACAGCCAGGGCCAGAATGCCAAACGGATGCTCGAAGAATCGCGCGAGATCGTGGCCACCAGTCTCGCCTGCGATCCGATCGAAGTCGTCTTCACCGGAAGCGGCACCGAGGCGATCAACCTCGGCATCAAGGGCTTGTTTTGGGCCCGCGCCCCGCGCCGGCGCATCCTGGTACCAGGCGGCGAACACCACGCGACCCTCGATACGGTGGAGTGGCTCGCGCAGCACGACGGGGCCATCGTCGAGTGGATTCCGCTCGATCATGAGGGACGCATCGACCTCGGCGCGCTGGCGGATGCCATTGCGCGTGACCCCCTGGACGTTGCGCTGGTGAGTGTGATCATGGCCAATAATGAGGTCGGTACCCTCGAGCCCGTCGCCGAGGTGGCGGCGCTCGCCGCCGCCAACGGCATTCCGGTGCACGTCGACGCTGTCGCCGCCTACGGTTACGTTCCGGTCGACTTTCGCACGCTCGCCGCTGCCGGTGTGTCGGCGCTGAGCGTATCGGCGCACAAGGTCGGCGGCCCGGTCGGCATCGGCGCGCTCGTACTCGGCCGGGCGACGACCGTCGAGCCGCTCATCCACGGCGGCGGCCAGCAGCGCAAAGTGCGTAGCGGCACCCAGGATGTCGCGGCGGCGGTCTCGTTCGCGGTGGCGGCATCCGCCATCACCGTTGAGCAGCGGGCGGCCCGGCAGCCAGAAGGGGCGGGAGGCACCGAAACCGTTCGCCTGGCGGCGCTGCGCGACCGGGTGATTGCCGGTGTGGCGCGGGTCGCTCCCGGTGCCGTACTCAACGGCGACCCGACCACCCGGCTGCCGGGCAACGCGCACTTCAGCTTTCCCGGCTGCGAGGGCGACTCGCTGTTGTTCCTGCTCGACGCGGCCGGGGTGTCCGTGTCGACCGGATCAGCCTGTCAGGCCGGGGTGCCGGAACCCTCGCACGTGCTGCGGGCGATGGGACGCAGCGAGGTCGAGTCCCGCGGTGCCCTGCGCATCACCCTCGGCCATACGTCGACCGACGCCGACGTCGACGCGCTGCTCGCGGCTCTGCCCGCAGCCCACGCCCAGGCTCTCATTGCCGGTCTGGCCGATCGGGTGCCCGGGCACTGACGGGCTGACGTTTGCTCAAACGGGCACTCCGCGTACACTCGTTGAGTGAAGGTTTTAGCAGCAATGAGTGGCGGTGTTGATTCCGCCGTCGCAGCCGCGCGCGCGGTCGAAGCTGGACACGAGGTGGTTGGCGTGCATCTGGCGCTGAGCCGGATGCCGGGCACACTGCGTACCGGCAGCCGCGGCTGCTGCACCGTGGAAGATTCGATGGATGCCCAGCGCGCGGCCAACATCATGGGCATTCCCTACTACGTCTGGGACTTCTCGGAACGGTTCAAACTCGACGTCGTCGACGACTTCATCGCCGAGTACGCCGCCGGTCGCACGCCGAACCCGTGCATGCGCTGCAACGAAAAGATCAAGTTTGCCGCCCTGCTCGAAAAGGCCATGGCGCTCGGCTTCGACGCCGTCTGCACCGGCCACTACGCGAGCATTTTGACGGATGCCGATGGCAACAAGCAACTACACCGCGCGGCCGCCTGGGCGAAAGACCAGTCCTACGTGCTCGGTGTGCTCACCGCCGACCAGATCAACCATTCCATGTTTCCGCTCGGCGCCACGCCGACCAAGGCCGAGGTGCGCGCCGAAGCGGCCGAGCGCGGCTTCTCGGTGGCCAACAAGCCCGATTCCTACGACATCTGCTTCATCCCCGACGGCGACACCAAGGGCTGGCTCGGCGAACGCGTCGCCCCGGTGACCGGCAACATCCTCGACCGGGAAGGCAACACCCTCGGCCAGCACGACGGCGCCGTCGCGTTCACCGTCGGCCAGCGCAAGGGGCTGTCAATCGGCACTCCGGCCGCCGACGGCAAGCCGCGCTTCGTGCTCGAGGTACGTCCGATCACCAACACGGTCGTCGTCGGTCCGAAGGAGGCTCTCGCCATCAAGGAGATCGCCGGCAACAAATACACCTGGGCGGGGCTTGCCCCCGAACATCCAGATGTCGCGTTCCCCTGCCACGTGCAGATCCGCGCCCATGCCGACCCGGTACCCGCGGTGGCCCAGGTCGTCTCGACCACCGCAGTGACCGGAGTCCGCGGCTCGGTCGAATTGCGCATCATTCCGAACGAGCCGCTGGCTGGCGTCGCCCCCGGGCAGACCGCCGTGGTGTACGTCGGAACCCGGGTGCTCGGCCAATGCACCATCGACCGCACCGTCAGCGCCGTTCCGGCTTCTGTCACCGCTACTGCCCCCACCGACTCTGTCCCCACCGCTTCTGTCCCCACCGCTTCTGTCCCCACCGCTTCGGCCAGCCCCGTCCCGGTCAATGCCTGAGTCCGTTGCTGCCACCACACCCGACGCGCTGAGCGCCGCAGCCGCCGAGGCTGCCGATATCACTACCCGCGTGCTCGCTGCCCGTGACGCCTATTACGAGCGCGATACCGTCGTCATCTCTGACGCCGAATACGACCGGCTGGTTCAGCACCTCGGCGAACTCGAGCGATTGCATCCCGAGTTGGCGAGCCAGGACAGCCCCACCCAAACGGTTGGTGGTCGGGCCGAAGTCACCCTGTTCGACCCGGTGACACACGCCGAACGCATGCTCAGCCTCGACAACGTTTTCTCCCTCGAAGAATTCGAGGCCTGGGCTCGCAAAGCCGCGGAGAACTCCGGCCGGGCGGTGCACTACCTGTGCGAGCTCAAGATCGACGGCCTCGCCATCAACCTGCGGTACGCCAATGGAGTGCTCGTCTCCGCCGCGACCCGCGGCGACGGGGTCGTTGGCGAAGACGTGACCGAGAACATCGACCTCGTACCCGGCATCCCGAGTCGCCTGGCTGGCACCGGGCATCCGTTACTCATGGAGGTGCGCGGAGAGGTGTTCTTTCCTACGGTCGCGTTCGACGAACTGAACGCGGCGCAGTCCGCGGCCGGCGAGCGGATGTTCGCCAACGCCCGCAACGCTGCGGCCGGGTCGTTGCGGCAGAAAGCCTCCGGCAAAAATGCGGACCAGCTGCGCCTCATGAAGGCGCGCCTGGGTCGGCTGCGCATGCTGGTTCACGGTATCGGCGCCTGGGAGAACCCGCCCGTGCAGACCCAGTCCGAGGTCTACGGCCTGCTCCACGGTTGGGGGCTGCCGACCAGCAGCTACTTTCGCGTGGTCCCGTCGGTCGCCGAGGCGGCTGAGTTCATCGAGTATTACGGAGCGCACCGCGGCAGCGTCGTACACGAACTCGACGGCATCGTGATCAAGATCGATGAACTGGCCCTGCACGCCGAGCTTGGCGCCACCAATCGGGCGCCGCGCTGGGCAATCGCCTACAAATACCCGCCCGAGCAGGTCAACACGAAACTGCTCGACATCGTCGTGAGTGTTGGCCGCACCGGCCGCGCCACCCCCTTCGCGGTCATGCAAAAAGTACTCGTGGCCGGCAGCGAGGTACGCCAGGCGACACTGCACAACCAGGACGTCGTTAAGGCCAAGGGGGTCCTGATCGGCGACACGATCGTGCTGCGCAAGGCCGGCGACGTCATTCCCGAGGTGCTGGGCCCGGTCGTCGAACTGCGCGACGGCACCGAACGCGAATTCGTCATGCCCCAGAACTGCCCGGAATGCGGCACCCCGCTGGCCCCGGCCAAAGAGGGCGACATCGACCTGCGCTGCCCGAACGCGCGCAGCTGCCCCGCGCAGGTGCGCGGCCGGGTCGAACACATCGGCAGCCGCGGGGGGCTCGACATCGAGGTGCTCGGCGAGGTCGCGGCTTCTGCGCTCACCCAGCCGACCGTGCCGGCCGACCCGCCGCTGTCGACCGAGGCCGGCCTGTTCGCCCTGAAACTTGCCGACCTGTTGCCAATCCAGGTGATCGTGCGCGACGCCGAAACGGGCTTGCCGAAGGAAGAGGACGGGGTTGCGAAAATTCGTATGCCGTTCTGTCGCAATCCGAGTCCGGCCGAGAAGAAGCAGGGTCTGACCGGCCTGCAGCCGTCCTCCAACGCGCTCAAGCTCCTGGCCGAGATCGAGAAGGCCAAGACGAAGCCGCTGTGGCGCATTCTGGTGAGCCTGAACATCCGTCATGTCGGCCCGGTCGCCGCCCGGGCACTGGCCAACCACTTCGGCTCACTCGACGCCGTTCGTGCGGCGACCCGCGAAGAACTCGCCGGGGTCGACGGGGTTGGCGGCATCATCGCCGACGCAGTGCTCGCCTGGTTCGTGGTGGACTGGCACGTAGATATCGTCACCCAGTGGGCCGCGGCCGGCGTGCAGTTCGCCACACCGGGACACCCCGGTCCGGGCGCGGCCGAGGCCGCCGGGGGAGTGCTCGCGGGGCTGACCGTCGTGGCCACCGGATCACTCGAGGGCTTCACCCGGGAGGGCGCGCAGGAGGCGATCATCGCCGCTGGCGGTAAAAGCGCATCGAGCGTGTCCAAGAACACCGACTTCGTGGCAGCCGGGCCGGGCGCCGGATCGAAACTCGGCAAGGCCGAAACCCTCGGCATCCGAATCCTCGACGCCGACGAATTTCGAACCCTGCTCACGGAAGGGCCGGCCGGGTTGGCGACCGCGCCAGCATCCACATAGGCTGCCACGCCGGCCACTTGCGTTCCCGGAGGATTTCTCCCGCCCGCACGTGGCTCACGGCGATGTTATTGTCGCTATCCCGTGGGGCCTGGGCCGGCACGGGTGGCTCCTCTGATCAGGGCACCGCGCTGAACGCGGGGCGGCACTCGCAAGTGCCGCCCCGCCGAAGGTCGCGCCCATGTTGGAGCTTGTGCTGGGTGCGCTATCGGTGTGGATCATTGAACGAACTCGAGTTCACGCCCTCACTCGTCGAGTCTGAGAGTTGATCGCGCTGCGGCGAGTTCGTTCGACGATGCCCTATTCGGGCTTGAGGATGACTTTGGTCCACCCGTTGTTGCGGTCGCCGAAGTTCTTGTAGGCATCCGCGGCTTTGCTGAGCGGGACCTCGTGCGAAACGATCCACGACGGCTTGGCCTTACCGACGGCGATCAGGTCGCGCAGTTGTCGATTGTATTTCTTCACCGGGCATTGGCCGCTGCCCATACTCTGGCCTTTAAGCCACTGCAGGCCGTAGTCAATGGCAAGCTTGCCCTGTTTGGCGTTCTCGTCGAAGCCGCCAGGATCTGCCGGCAGGAAGACACCGACTACGCCGATGCCGCCGGTGATGCGCACGGACTGGATCAGCCGGTTCAGAGTCATGGCAGGATCCTCGGTGCCCTGGGGGTCGTGGGCTTGATAGCCCACGCATTCACATCCCCGGTCCGCGCCGATACCCTTGGTCTGGTCCAATACGAATTGAACCGGGTCCGTCTTTGAGTCATCAACGGCGATCGCGCCGATCTGCTCGGCGAGGGCCAGCCGGTCGGGGCGTCGGTCCACAACCCAGACTTTACTGGCGCCCTTGATCAGGGCAGACAGGGCAGCCATGAGCCCGACCGGACCAGCACCGTAGACCACGACCGTGTCACCGGGGATAACGCCGGCCATCTCGGTAGCGTGGTAGCCGGTAGGGAAGATGTCCGAGAGCATCACGTAATCGTTTTGCTTTTCTACGGCGTCTTCACCCAAGCGCAGGCAGTTGTTGTCGCCGTAGGGCACTCGCAGCATTTGTGCCTGCCCGCCGGGGTATGGACCCATGCCAGCGAAGCCGTAGGCGGCGCCCGCGCCGACCGGGTCTGGTTGAGTGGTCATGCAGTAGTTGGTGAAACCGCGTTCGCAATTCTTGCAAAACCCGCAAGAAATATTGAACGGCAACACGACGTGCTCGCCGACCTTGACCGCATCGACGCCGTTACCGACCTCGATGACCTCGCCCATGTTCTCGTGGCCAAACGTGCGTCCAGTCTCGAAATTGGTGCGTCCCTCATACATGTGCAAGTCTGATCCGCAAATATTTGTCGCCGTGATGCGCACGAGAACGTCAGTGGGACGTTCGATCTTGGCATCCGGAACTTCTTCGACGTTGACCTCATTGGGGCCCTTATAAACGACTGCTTTCATTTTTTTCACTCCCTGAACTTGTGACCGTGTCAGACGGAGGATCCGTCTTCACTTTCGGAGGTATTGAATGGATGAATGCCCGACAGCCTCAGGCTGTGCAGAAAATGAGCATGTCTCAGTAGTATCACGATCAGACGTGACCTGCCACTGTGCCCCAGCAGGGGTGGCTGGAAGGGCGGTGACCACATTCAACGCACTCCGCATGGCCGGAGTGCGCTTCGGAAAAAAAGTGGACGGCGTCACAGAATATCGAGCGGTTGTTTGCTGCGGGGCACCGGAAATGCGCTATCCAGCGACAGACAATCCTCGGCGTCGAGAACAACCGCGCCCGCGCCGACATTCTGCTGCACGTGCTCGAGCGACGAAGCCTTGGGGATCGCTATGACGCCCGGTTGCCGGATGACCCAGGCCAGCGCGATCTGGGCACCGTTCACTCCGTGCCGCTCTCCGATTTCGGCCAGCAGCGGATGCTCGAGCAGGGCCGGTCCCTGACCGAGTGGCGAATAGGCCATGAGCGGCATGCCCGCGCGTTGTTGCCAGGGCAGGAGATCAAATTCGATGCCCCGACTGCCGAGGTTGTAGAGCACCTGATTGGTGGCGCATCCGTCGGGCGCCCGCTTCAGATCATCCCGGTCGAAATTCGATAACCCCCAGCTCCGAATCTTGCCCGCCGCACGGAGGTGTTCGAACCCGTCGACGGTCTCGGACAGTGGAAAACTGCCGGACCAATGCAGTAGGTAGACATCGAGCCGATCGGTTCCGAGCCGGCGCAGGCTGCGCTCGCACGCCGCCACGACGCCGCTCCGGCTCGCGTTGTGTGGGTAGACCTTGCTAACCAGCACGACGTCATCACGTCGATCGCGGATGGCCTCGCCGACCAGTTCTTCCGAGGCGCCATCGCCATACATTTCGGCGGTGTCGATCACGGTCAGGCCGGCATCGATCCCCGCGCAGAGGGCCGACACCTCGGTCTTTCGCTTCGCGGCGTCCTCACCGAGATGCCAGGTTCCCTGGCCGATGACGGGCACCTGGACGCCGTTGAAGAATTCGGTTTCGCGCATGTAGTTCCTTACCTAGTGTGCATTTGCAGACGGTCTGGCTCACGTATTGAGAAGACTCAAAACGATCTTGCCCAGGTGCGAGTTCGCGGCCATGAGATCCTGCGCTTGTTGGACTTCGGTCCAGGGCAGGATCCGATCAATCGATGGGCGCAGTGCTTCGAAAGCCGGATCGACGTCGGACAGCAGCGCGGCGACGATGGCGGCTTTTTCCGCAGCGTCACGGGTACGAAAGGTGACCCCGATGATGCTTATTCGTTTGAAGGCCAGTGCTTCCAGATCAAGATCACCGTGGGCACCGCCGAGGCGCCCCACACCGACTACGCGTCCCCGGAGCGCGGCGCAGCGAATATTATCCGCGAGATAGGGGCCCCCAACATGGTCGACGATGACGTCCACCCCGCGGCCATCCGTCAGTTCCAGAACTCGATCCGCAAAACCGGCCTCGCCAACCTCGATTACGTGATCGGCACCCGAAGAACGGAGCAGGTCCGTCGCCCGGTCCGTGCGAACGGTGGCAATGATCAGTCCAGCGCCCAGGTATTTTGCCAGCTGTACGCACTGAAGCCCCACCGTTGAGGCAGCCGCATGAACCAGCACCGTGTCGCCCGGCTTGAGTTCACCCGCGGTGCGGAGTGCGTTGTGCTCAGTCATCAAGCCGAGGATCGCAGCAGCACCCTCCGCGTAGGTCCACGCCGGCGGAATCGGTATAACCAGCGCAGCGTCGACAACGACTTCCTCGCTCAAACCTCCACCGACGATGGCCATGACGCGGTCCCCGACGTGAACGCCTGTCACCTCGCTTCCCACCGTGACAACGTCGCCCGCGGCGTCGAGCCCCACGACGACCGGAGCGCTGCCCGGGCTGACCGGCTGGTGGGTTCCCGCGCGCTGGCCCAGGTCGGCACGGTTCACCGACGCAGTTTGCACACGGATCTTCACCTGACGCGGGCCCGGTTCAGGGCTCGGGAGATCCCGCATCGACAACACGGATCCGCCCGGTTTCTGCTCGACAACAATTGCTCTCATATCTTCCAGTGTGCTCCTAAACGGTTACGTCCCGGTGAAATTCTGGCTTCGTGCAGGGTCTTTTCTCGTCGTCGGCGAGATGAAACTCCACTCGATCAACGCCAAAAATGGCCCCCGGTGCCGGTGTCGGTTCGGTGCCTTCAGCGGACCCGGACTGCAACAGGGGCGGGGGTACGGATCTGGTGCGGTTGGCGGATCGGGCTTGCGGCGGCTGGCGAATAGGATTGGAGTACCCACCCCAATGCGTATCGGAGCACCATGTCTGAAATCACGGCTGAGCAGGTTGCCCATTTGGCATACCTTGCTCGGATCGACCTCAGCCCCCTCGAGATCACCAGTCTCACCCGTGACCTCGGCCAGATCGTCGACTCGATCGCCAAAGTGTCTGAGGTTGCCACAGCCGATACACCGGCCACGAGCCACCCGATGCCGTTGACCAACGTGTTCCGCGACGACGTCGTCGTGCCCTCGCTGACGGTGGAGCAGGCCCTGTCCGGTGCGCCAGACCGCGCCGGGGACAAATTCCGCGTGCCCGCCATCCTGGACGAGGAGTAAGCATGACCTATCTCACCAAGCTCTCCGCCGCTGCTCTCAGTGAACTGTTGGTCAGCAAGCAGGTCAGCGCCGTCGAAGCGACCCGCGCCCACCTCGACCACATCACGGCAGTCGACACCGACCTGCATGCTTTTCTGCACGTCGCCGGCGACGCCGCCCTTGACGCCGCCGCGAAGATCGATGCCCGCCGCGCTGCAGGTGAAGTGTTGAACCCGCTCGCCGGTGTTCCGATCGCGATCAAAGACGTGCTCGCCACCCAGGACATGCCCACCACCGCCGGGTCGAAAATTCTCGAGGGCTGGGTGCCGCCGTACGATGCGACCGTCGTCGCGCGCTTGCGTGCGGCCGGGTTGATTCCGCTCGGCAAGACCAACATGGACGAATTCGCCATGGGGTCCTCTACCGAGCACTCCGCCTATGGCGTCACCCGCAACCCCTGGGACCGCGACCGCATCCCCGGCGGCTCCGGCGGCGGTTCGGCCGCGGCCGTCGCTTCCTTTCAGGCGCCGCTCGCCCTCGGCAGCGACACCGGCGGATCGATTCGCCAGCCGGCCGCCGTGACCGGCTCGGTCGGCGTCAAGCCGACCTACGGCGGAGTCTCACGCTATGGGGCTATCGCCCTCGCGTCGAGCCTCGACCAGGTCGGCCCGGTCTCCCGCACGGTCTACGACGCCGCCCTGCTGCACGACGTCATCGGTGGGCACGACCCGTTGGATTCCACGTCGCTGACCGACAGCTGGCCCTCGATGGCCGCCGCGGCCCAAGCCGGCCTCACAGACGGCGCCCTCAAGGGCGTGCGCGTGGGCGTCATCAAGGAACTCGCCGGCGACGGATTCCAGGCCGGTGTCACCCAGCGCTTCACGGAGACCCTTGCCCTGCTCGTCGCCGCCGGCGCCGAGATCACCGAGGTCTCCGCCCCAAACTTCGAGTATGCCGTCGCGGCCTACTATCTGATTCTGCCCGCCGAAGCCTCGAGCAACCTGGCCCGCTTCGACTCGGTGCGCTTCGGCATCCGGGTCAACCCCGACAGCGGCTCGCTCACGAGCGAGCACGTCATGAGCGCCACCCGTGAGGCGGGTTTCGGCGACGAGGTCAAGCGCCGCATCATCCTCGGCACCTACGCCCTGAGCGCTGGCTACTACGACGCGTACTACGGCAGCGCGCAGAAGGTGCGCACGCTCATTCAGCGTGACTTCGCCGCCGCGTTCAGCCAGGTCGACGTGCTCGTCTCGCCGAGTGCTCCGACCACCGCATTCAAGTTCGGTGAGAAGCTCGCCGACCCGATGGCCATGTATATCAATGACGTGACCACCATTCCGGCCAACCTCGCCGGCATACCCGGCATGAGTATCCCGATCGGTCTGGCGCCCGAAGACGGCCTGCCGGTTGGCCTGCAGATCATGGCTCCCGCCAAAGCGGATGCCCGCCTCTACACCGTCGGTGCCGCCATCGAGCAGCTGCTCGAAGCGCGCTGGGGACACACCATGCTCAGCCAGGCACCAGCCCTGACCCCGACCGAAATGTTTGCCAGTAAAGAGGGAGCCGTCTGATGCCCAACGCAGAAATGAAGAACCGGGCCGAATTGATGGACTTCGACAAAGCACTCGAACTGTTCGAGCCGGTGCTCGGCTTCGAGGTGCACGTCGAACTCAACACCAAAACCAAAATGTTCTGCGGTTGCGCCAACGAGTTCGGCTCCGGCGCCAACACGAACACCTGTCCCACCTGCCTCGGCCTGCCCGGCGGGCTGCCGCAGGTGAACAAGAAGGCGATCGAATCCAGTATCCGCTTGGGGCTGGCTTTGGGGTGTGAGATCGCGGAACACTCACGGTTCGCCCGCAAGAACTACTTCTACCCCGACACGGCGAAGAACTTTCAAACCAGCCAGTACGACGACCCGATCTGCCACGACGGTTCGATCACGATCGAACTTGAAAGCGGCCGTCTGGTCACCGTCGAGATCGAACGCGCCCACATGGAGGACGACGCGGGCAAGCTCACCCACATGGGTGGCGCCACCGGACGCATCCAGGGCGCCGACTACTCTCTTGTCGATTACAACCGCGGCGGAGTGCCGTTGGTGGAGATCGTCACCCAGATGATCGAGGGCGCCGAACACGACGCCCCCGAGATCGGCAAGACCTACGTCGCGGCCATTCGCGAGATCGCCAAGGCGCTCGGCGTCTCCAACGCCCGCATGGAAGAGGGCAATGTGCGCTGCGACGCGAACGTCTCCCTGCGTCCGCGCGGGTCGAACGTGCTCGGCACCCGCACCGAAACCAAGAACGTCAACTCGCTGCGCTCGGTGGAACGCGCCGTGCGCTATGAGATCCAGCGCCAGGCCGCCGTGCTGGCCGGCGGTGGCACCATCACGCAGGAGACCCGGCACTGGCACGAAGACACCGGAATCACGAGTGCTGGTCGGCCCAAGAGCGACGCCGATGACTACCGTTACTTTCCCGAGCCCGACCTGCTGCCGATGGCGCCGTCGCGCGAATGGGTCGAAGAACTGCGCCTGACCCTGCCCGAGCCGCCCGCGGCCCGCCGCAAGCGCCTGCAGGCAGCGTGGGGTTTTGCGAACCTCGAGTTTCAGGACGTCGTCAACTCCGATCTGCTCGACGCGGTCGAAGCGACCGTCGCTGCCGGGGCATCCGCTCAAGCCGCACGCAAGTGGTGGACCGGCGAAATCGCCCGGCTCGCCAACGCGGCCGGGGTCGCCGCCGACTCGCTCGTGACACCGGCGCAGCTCGCTGCGCTGATCGAACTCGTCGAGGCTGGAACCCTCACCGACCGTCTGGCCCGCCAGGTACTCGAGGGTGTCATTGCCGGGGAGGGCACCCCGGCCGAGGTCGTCGACAGCCGCGGCCTCGCCGTCGTCTCCGACGATGGTGCGCTCATCGCGGCCATCGACGCCGCGCTGCTCGGCCAGCCCGACGTGCTCGCTAAGATTCGTGGCGGCAAGCAGCAAGCCGCCGGAGCGGTGATCGGCGCGGTCATGAAGGCCATGCGTGGGCAAGCGGATGCCGCGCGCGTGCGCGAACTCGTGCTCGAACGAGCCCAGGCGATCGAGTAACGCATGAGTGGTCAGAGCGCTGTCTTCGGAGTAGGCGTGCAGGTCATCGTTCGGCTCGATCGCACCCGGTTTCCCGAGTCCCTCCTTGACGACCCGATCGGCGTGATCGTGGCGGCGGGGGAGTCGGAGGGCTCCGGGCTCTACGCTCCGACCGTCGTGCGGGAAAAATTCTGGGTCGTTCGATTCGAGGAACCATTCTTCGGCCTCGACGGCTCCGGCCCGCACGATTCCGCGCGCATCCCGCAGAGCTTTCTGGAAGCAGCGCCGGAAGCGTGAACGCGATCACTCCAGGGCCGGGCGAGCGCACCCCGTCGACCCGCGACATCCGTCGGTGGCGGCAGTACCTGGCTGACGAACAGGCCGAAGCCGCCGTGTATCGCGACCTCGCGAACCGTCGTGCGGGCGAGGAGCGCCAGATTTTGCTTGCCCTCGCCGATGCCGAAGGACGCCACGAAGAACACTGGCGTCAACTGCTCGGCAGCAATATCGGCTCACCGAGGCGCGGCGCGCTGCGCACCCGTTTTTTGGCGCTGCTCGCTCGACGGTTCGGGTCGGTGTTCGTGCTCGCCCTCGCTCAACGGGCCGAGGGCCGCTCGCCCTACAACGCGGATGCGGACGCGACCAACGCCATGGCTGCCGATGAGACCGTGCACGAAGAGGTCGTGCGTGGCCTCGCCGCCCGGGGCCGCAAACGCTTGTCGGGTACCTTTCGGGCCGCCGTGTTCGGTGTCAACGACGGGCTGGTGAGCAACCTCGCCCTCGTGCTTGGCATCGGGGCGACCGGGGTCCCGGCCGCGACGATTCTGTTCACCGGCATCGCCGGACTACTGGCCGGGGCGCTCTCGATGGGTGCAGGCGAGTACGTCTCGGTGCGCTCCCAGCGAGAACTGCTCGAAGCTTCCACCCCCGCCGCGCCGGCCAAGAGCGTGCTCTCCCACCTGGATCTCGCTGCCAACGAGCTGACCCTCGTCTACCGGGCCAGGGGCATGTCTGAAGACGAGGCGGAGGCGCACGCCCGCGGGGTACTCGCTACCGCCTACGCGGCGACCGGACCGATCTCCGCGGTCAGCCCGCAAGCGCCCACGCATGACGAGCACGAGGCCATCGGCACCGGCACCGGAGCGGCCCTGTCGAGTTTCTGCTTCTTCGCCTCGGGGGCGCTGCTGCCAGTGCTGCCCTACCTGTTCGGCATGAGCGGCTACGCGGCAATCATCGTCGCCACCATTCTTGTGGGCGTCGCCCTGTTGGCCACCGGCGCAGTCGTCGGCCTGCTCTCTGGCGGTCCGCCGCTGAAGCGTGCGCTGCGACAACTCGTGATCGGCCTGGGCGCGGCCGCAGTCACCTACCTGCTCGGGCTGGTTTTCGGAACGACGCTCGCCTAGCTGCTCGATAAAACGTGTCGTCCCGTCGCATAACTCCTGCAGATTGCGTGACGTGACGTACGGCTCCCGCGAAAAGACGCGGTCCCGACATTTTTCAGCAGTGAATTGCAGGAGTTATGCCGTGGAATTGTATTTTCCCTCTGTCGGTAGTGCATATGAGCCGGATCGGGTTAGGGTTTTTCGGTGGGCAGACAGGATGGCAGCGGGCGGCAGATTTCGGCGGACGACGTCGACGACCGCTCGGCGACGGTGCTGCACGTTGATCTGGACGCGTTCTTTGTCTCGGTCGAGTTGCTCTCTCACCCTGAATTCGCGCACCTGCCGGTAATCGTCGGCCACCGCGGCGGCCGTTCGGTCGTCACGGCGGCCAACTACATCGCCCGAAAATACGGTGTGAACTCGGCCATGCCGATGTCGCTCGCGTTGCGGCAATGCCCGAACGCGATCGTACTCGAGCCGCACATGGGACAGTATCGAGACTTTTCCACCCGAGTGATGAGTATCTTCGACGACGTCACGCCACTGGTGGAACGGCTGGGCATCGACGAAGCGTTTCTTGACGTTGCCGGCGCGACTAATTTGTTCGGTTCACCGGCTGTGATCGGCGAGCTCATTCGCGCCCGCGTGTTCGCCGAAACCGGCCTCGTCTGCTCCGTCGGCGCGGCGTCGACCAAGTTCGTCGCCAAACTTGCCTCCGGCCTGGCCAAACCCAACGGTCTGCTCGTCGTGCCGGCCGAAAAGACGGTGGAGTTTTTGCATCCGTTGCCCGTGACCGCACTCTGGGGCGTGGGGTCCGCTACCGAGCAGATGCTGACGCGCCTCGGCCTGAAACTCATCGGCGATATTGCCCGCACGCCCTTGGACGTGCTGAAAAAAACGCTGGGGGAGGCCTCCGGTGTGAAACTGTTCGAGCTGTCCTGGGGGCGTGACCCACGCTCGGTGACGCTCGAGCGGGAAGAGAAGAGCGTCGGCCACGAGGTGACCTTTGAACACGACGTGACTGACATCGACCGATTGCACAGTGAATTGCTGCGGCAGTGCGACCTTGTGGCCGCTCGGCTGCGGCGCAGCGATCTCGTGGCACGGCGCGTGGCACTCAAGCTGCGCTACACAGACTTCAGTACCGTTACCAGGTCGCGCACCCTCGCTGAACCGAGCAATGTCGGCCGGCGAATCTATGAGGAAGCAGTCGCAGCGTTCGACCTGTTGGCCGCGTCGGGTATTCGGGTGAGACTGATCGGGGTGCGGGCTGAGCAGCTCGGTACAGCGTCGGGATCGGTTGGCTTATGGGATCCCGACGAGGACTGGCGCGGCGCCGAGCTGGCGGTCGATTCCGTGACTGAGCGATTCGGGGCGGGAACAGTGCGTTCGGCCTCCTTCTTCAAGCCTCGCCCATAAGACACGAGTCGACTACCCTGTTGGAATGACCAGCCTCCCGGAAAAACTCGCAGAAGCCTTCCGTTCCGCCGGTGTGAAATCGGCTTACGGTGATCCCGTGCAAATTGACGGCGTCACCCTCATACCGGTGGCGCTCAGCTACTACGGTTTCGGTGGCGGTGATGCCGGCGAAGGCGGTGCTGTCGGATCCGGTGGGGGCGGCGGTGGCGTATCGCTGCCGATCGGTGCCTATGTCAAGTCGGGCGGCACCGCTCGGTTTGAGCCGAACGTCATCGCCCTGCTCGCCGTCGGTGTGCCATTCCTTCTGGTCGCCGGGCGCGCCCTGGCCCGAATAATCCGAGCCCTCAAGAAGTAGCTCTGCTCTCTAGGCGGGGCCGGGGCCCGAGCCGCTGGCCCAGTCTATAAACTCGGCCCGGTTCCCCCAGGTGGGCCCGGGCGCGCGCGGCGGGGGCGACGAGCAGAACGGATGCGGCGGGGCCGGCGCGGCCGGCGCGCGAACCGACGGCGCGCCCACCGTGGCACCCGGAGCCGCAGCCAGGGCGGAAAGTGCCACGGGCTGCTTACCGGCAATCCCCGGGCGATGCGCCGACGCCGCATCAGGAACCGACGCATCAGCAGGAGATACAGCGCCGCCAACACGAGCAGGATGCTGATACTCATGTCGTCATTCCCATGCCGCAAGTCTAGGCGGGGCGCTAGAATTGGCGGTATCACGGGAGTCCGGTACACCGGGCTGAGAGGAAGCTGACCAAGCTTCGACCGTCGAACCTGATCTGGATCATGCCAGCGCAGGGAGGCTTCTCGATCCCGTGCCCCTGTATTCACCTACGGAAAGGGCACGAACAGTGCACGCTACAACGAGTTCACTCCGTCAGTCCACTCGCCAGACTTCGAGGGCGAAGAAGCCCCGCAACTTTCGCTGGCGCGTGGTCGACATCGTCGTCGCGAGTGTCATCGGCGTTGCGAGCGGCGTCATCTTCTGGGCCTGGGGCCTGGCCTGGTCCCCGCTCAGCGCCATCCTCGCGTTCACGCCCGGTCTCGAGGGTCTCCTCGCCGGTGGCTGGCTGTTCGCCGGAGTGCTCGGCGGTCTCATCATCCGAAAGCCAGGCGCAGCCGTGTACACCGAAGTCGTCGCCGCCGTCGTGTCGATGCTGATCGGTACCCAGTGGGGCTTCTCCACGCTCATCTGGGGCGTCGTCGAAGGCCTCGGCGCCGAAATCATTCTCGCGCTGTTCCTCTATAGCAACTGGCGACTCGGCGTCGCCCTTCTCGCTGGCGCTGGCGCCGGCGTGGCAGTAGGTCTGCTCGACACGACCTTCACGAGCTATGCGGCATTGGATTTCGGCTACAGGGTCGTCTATTTCGTATCCGCTGTCGTGTCGGGCACCGTGCTGGCCGGCCTGCTGTCCTGGCTGGCCGTGCGCGGCCTGGCCCGCACCGGTGCGCTGAGCCGGTTTGCTGCTGGTCGGGAAGGGTCGCGAGCACCCTCCGCCGCGATCAGCTAGCGGATGTTGGACACCCCGCCGTTCCCGGCCGGTCACGGCGCGCAGATCCGCGCCGTACAGATTCGAGCCCGCGACTGGGGCTGGCGCCACGCCGGGCGCCACAATCAGGCGGTGTCCGGGCTTGACCTGCAGGTCACGCCCGGCGAGCGGGTTTTGCTGCTCGGTGCCAGCGGTGCCGGCAAGAGTACTCTCATGCACGCGTTGGCCGGCGTGCTCGGCGATGCCGAAGACGGCGACGAGACCGGCAGCCTGCTCATCGACGGCCGCCGCGCGGCCGAGGCGCGCGGGCGGGTCGGACTCGTGCTGCAGGATCCGGACTCTCAGGTTGTGCTGGCCAGGGTCGGAGATGACGTCGCATTCGGCTGCGAGAACCTCGCCGTTCCGCGCGCCGAAATCTGGCCGCGGGTGCGCCAGGCTCTCACTGAGGTCGGCCTGGACCTGCCCCTCGACCACCCGACCTCGAGCCTGAGCGGCGGGCAGAAGCAACGCCTGGCGCTGGCGGGCGTGCTCGCTATGCGGCCGGGGCTGTTGCTGCTCGACGAGCCGACCGCGAACCTCGACCCCACCGGTGTCATCGAGGTGCGCGACGCCGTTGTGCGCTCCCTCGATCATTCCGGGGCCACCTTTGTGGTCATCGAGCATCGGGTCGAGGTCTGGCAGGACGTCGTTGACCGCGTCATCGTGCTCGACCCGGCCGGGGGCGTGCTGGCCGACGGCCCCACCCGCGAAATCCTGTCGGGGCAAGGTGAGCGGTTGGCGCAGGCCGGCGTCTGGGTGCCGGCCCTGCCCCCCCGGTTTCCGACGCGCTCTCCGATCACCCCGGCGCAGACCCTGTTGCGGGCCGAGGGGCTCGCGGTGGGTCGTGTTCCGTTTGGCCGGCGCGCGGCATCCGTTGTCGCCGCTGGCATCACCCTCAACCTGCGGGCCGGCACCGCCACCGTTGTGACCGGCCCCAACGGCGCCGGAAAATCCACCCTCGCCCTCACGCTGGCCGGATTGTTGAAGCCGGCCGGGGGAACGCTGCAGGCAAGTGACACCCTTGCGGCCGGTATCGTTTCCGAGCCGCACCGCTGGCGTTCCCAGCAGCTGCTGACCCGCATTGGAACCGTCTTTCAAGACCCGGAACACCAATTCCTGGCCGCGACGGTGCGGGCCGACCTGCAGATCGGCCCGCGCGCCCTCGGGCTCAGCCAGGCCGAACAGACCAGCCGCGTCGACGAGCTGTTGCACCGGCTGCGACTCGACCATCTCGCCGACGCCAACCCGTTCACCCTGTCGGGTGGCGAGAAGAGGCGGATGTCCGTCGCCACCGTTCTCGCGACCCGTCCCCGCCTGCTCGTGCTCGATGAGCCGACCTTCGGGCAGGATTCCCGTACCTGGCAGGAACTCGTGACCCTTCTGGCCGAGCTGCTCGATGAGGGCATCGCGCTCGTCGCGGTCACCCACGACGCCCAGTTCGTCAACGCTCTCGCGGACGAGGAATACCGGCTTGGTATGCCTGACCCGATCCGGCTCGGGACGGGAGCGCCATGAGCCTGCTGACCCCGACGATCCGCCCGAGCGTCGTCGCCCGACTCAACCCGGTCGCCAAGCTTGCAGTTGCCCTGATCGTGAGCTGTGCGCTGCTGCTCTCGATCGACTGGGTCTCGGCTGGAGTCGCCCTGCTGCTCGAGGCCGGACTTTTGCTCTGGTGCGGCCTGAGCGCCCGACAATTTTGGCTGCGAACGGCACCGGTCTGGATTGCAGCCCCGATGGCTATGATCACGACGGTGCTCTATGGCGAAGACTCCGGCGCGCTGCTGTGGCAGTTCGGATTCATCTCGGTGACCGAAGGCTCAGCCCAGCTCGGCCTGGCCATCGGGCTGCGGGTGCTCGCCATCGGTCTGCCCGGTATCGTGCTGCTCGCCACGACGGATCCGACAGACCTCGCCGATGGCCTCGCCCAGGTGCTGCGGCTGCCCGCGCGGTTTGTGCTCGGTGGTTTGGCTGGTCTGCGACTCGTGGGTATGTTCATCGAAGACTGGCACTCGCTTACGCTTGCCCGTCGGGCCCGCGGGGTCGGCGATGGCGGTGGACTGCGCGGTGCCGCTCGCCGGTTCTTCGGCCCGGCCTTTTCCCTGCTCGTCATTTCGGTGCGTCGGGGCAGTAAACTCGCCACGGCCATGGAGGCGCGCGGATTCGGCAGCGACGAGCCCCGTACCTGGGCACGACCGTCGCGGGTCCGAGCGGCCGACGCGGTCCTGGTCGGCATCGGATTCGCCATTGCCGGTATCGCCATTGGCGTTGCGGTGTGGGCTGGAACCTGGAGCTTCATTCTTGCCTGACACCGATAGAAGAAAGGCCGCACAAGACGATATGGTCCTGCTGGCGCCGTTACTGCAGGCCGTGGCTGCTGCTGGCCCGAACCCCGTGGTGCTCATTGACGGTCCTAGCGGTGCGGGCAAGAGCACCCTCGCCGACACACTGAGAAAGCACTGGCCTGGCCCGCACAGCCCACAACTGGTGCGGATGGACGACATCTATCCCGGCTGGGACGGCCTCGACGCGGCCGTCAGCCACCTGCACCGTTACGTTCTCCAGCCACGGCACCGAGGCCTGCCGGCGGCATGGCAGCGCTACGACTGGACTGCGAGTCAGGCGGCGGAGTGGAATCCGCTCGACGCAGCCCTCCCCTTGATTGTGGAGGGCTGCGGAACTCTCGCGGCCGCGCACGAGCCGCTCAGTCAGGTGCGGGTCTGGCTCGCGGCCGACGACGCTCTGCGTAAACAACGTGCGCTCGATCGCGACGGAGAAGCATTTCGCAGTCACTGGGACCAGTGGCAGCAGGAGTGGGCGACCTATCTCAAACAGGAGGGGCCTGAACCTCGCGCGACCGTTCGATTACGGGCGGGCAGCTCCGGCCGCAGAGGACTAGATTGTTTGCCATGAGCAATACTGACAGCGCAACCCCCACCCTGTACGTTGCCGAGTTCATCGATGGCCCGCTCGAGGGTCAGATCGATTCCCGGTCCCTCGTGCGCGGCAAACACGAGGCACGCATCAGCATGGTGGCCGCCGTCGCCGGACTGGAATCGGTGTTCTGGTACGACGAGGTCGACCAACGAGACGTGAGCGGGCAACTGCGCGTGCGCTACGCCTTCGACGAGGGCGAAAGCGATCCCGTTGACGCCGAGGTCGATCCGATCTAGTTACTGGTCGAGCAATGCCGAGATCATCATGACCGGATGGAGCAGCCGCCAGCCGACTCCAGGGTCGTTGATGGCCTGGTCGAGTTTCAAGGCGGCCGAGAGCTTCTCCCCGGCCACGCTGAGCTGTACCTGGCCGATGTTCGCGCCGGTGCGGGCCGTGGTGAAATCCTTGAGCGTGACCGTTGCGGCCTCCGGGCTGGCGGCCTGCCACGCATAGCGCGTGCGCGAGACGCCGACCACGGCTGAGGCGTCATCACCCCATGCGGATTCAAACGTCGCGTATGCGTCACCGGCGGCCAGTACAGGTAACGGGCCAACTCCAGTTCGCGCGCTCGCCATGAGCGCGGTCAGATCCGCAGTGAGCGCATCATAGGAAGGTTCGCCGATGTAGGCACCCGAGAACGTGAAGCTCGAGGCACCGTCACTGATCTCGGCGGTGAACAGAAAACAGACGCCGGCCGCATCCGTGTAGCTGCGTGAAATGCCCGTGATGCCTTCTTCGGGCAGGTACGACGTCGTGTTCTGCACACCACGGCGGTTTGCCAAAGCGGATGCGGGACTCTCCAGCATTGCCGAAACGATCGGATCGATTGCGGCGAGGCCGGCCAGGCGGGCCAGGTCGGTGGCGGTGCCGGCGCTGGCGTCGTGCAGCCCGGTCGCATCGACGACGGCGGTATCCGCTAGCCCGTTGTGCGCCAGCCAGGCGTTGGCGGCGACCACGTAGGCGTCGACCGACCCGAACGCCCAGCGGGCCAAACTGTCGGCGTGGTTGTTGCTCGACCCGAGCAATAAGCCCTGCAACAATTCGAGCTCGGTCCACTGTTCGTCAGCGAACACAGTCACTGAGCGGGCACCGGCCTTGTCGTAGTCGAGATAGCTTTGAAAGTCGGCGGCTGTGAGCGTCACAACCGGGCCGCTCTCGCCCGTCACGATCGGTTTTTCATCAAGAACGACCAGGGCGGTCACGACTTTGGCAATGGATGCCATGGGGAGCGCCTGAGCGGTTCCCGCGACCGCGAGGGGCTCGGGAATCGCCGTGCTGGTTGTAGCCGCGCTGGTTGTAGTAGCGCTTGTTGAGGCCGTGCCGGTGGAGATCGTGCCGGATGCGTCGCTGGTCGTCGCAGCGAGTACGGCGATGGCGCTTGCGCCGTTGGCGGACAGAACGGGGGGAGTAGGCGCTGCGGTTGTCGAGGCAGGGATGACGGTGGTGGCAGTGACGCGCGGAAGGGGGCCCAGCAAAGTGGCGGGGCCGTAAATGCCGAGGCTGAGGATGACCACCGTTCCGACCGAAATGCCGACAAGGCGGCCGGGACGGAAGGAACTCATGACCCAAGGTTAGACCTCTGGAGGCTAGCCCCAGCCGAGCTCGTGCAGCCTGTCGTCATCTATGCCATAGAAATGAGCGATTTCATGAACCAGGGTGATGTGAATTTCATCGTGTAGGTCGTCCAGGGTGTCGCAGATCGCCAGTAACGGTTCCCGATACAGCACAATGCGATCTGGCATCTCGCCAAAGCCGTACTGACCGCGCTCGGTGAGCGCGACCCCGTCATACAGGCCCAGAATATCCAGGGTGCCGTCTTCGGGACGATCTTCGACCACGAAGATTATGTTATCCAATCCGTCGACCATGTCGTCTGGCAGCAGATCCAGTTCATCAACCACGAGGCGTTCAAATGCGACCGCGTCGAGTTCTACCATGCGGCTTCGATCATCGCGGCCTGCTTTCACCAACACTGCGTTGGTCAGAGACCGATTTGCAGTGTTTCATTGGGGTGAGTAACGGGGATTGAACCCGCGACCTCCTGGACCACAACCAGGCGCTCTGCCAACTGAGCTATACCCACCATGCGTCCCACGTCTACAACGCAGGGCAACTCCGCAATCCTATTACACCTCAGAGGAGAATAAGTTCACAACTTCGGCGGCGTGCAACTTGGCCTCGTCGCTGGTCGGACCGGGGTCGGCCACGAACACTGTCTGGCGGTAGTAAGCGAGCTCGCGAATCGATTCGAGAATGTCGGCGAGGGCGCGGTGACCGCCGTCCTTGGCGGGGGCGTTGAAATACACCCGCGGGTACCAGCGTCTGGCCAGTTCCTTGATCGACGACACGTCGACATTGCGGTAGTGCAGCTGGTTGTCGAGGCGCGGCATGTAGCGGGTGAGGAATGCGCGGTCGGTACCGATGGAGTTTCCGGCGAGCGGAGCCTTCTGATCGGCCGGGACATACTTCAACACGTATTCGAGAACCTGAAACTCGGCTTCGGCGGCGCTGACACCATTCGGAATCTCGGTGATGAGGCCCGATGAGGTGTGCATGGTACGCACGAAGTCGCCCATGTTCTCGAGGGCCGAGTCGTTGGGCTTGATGATGATGTCGAGGCCCGGACCCTGCACATTGAGGTCATAGTCGGTGATAACGACGGCGATCTCGACGAGTTCGTCACGATCCAGGTCGAGTCCGGTCATTTCGCAGTCGATCCAAACCAGGCGGTCGGGACTCTTCGACGTCGGGGAAGGCGCGGGGGAGGTCGTCGGTACTGTTTCCGTCGTGCTATTCGTCATTCTTCCAGTCTACCGGTGGGCTCAGACACGGCCTGTAAACTTACGGCCTACTGATCATTCACGCGCGACCTGCGAGGCCCTGATGGAATTCACACTGTATTCGTCGTCATTCTGCGAGCCGTGCGTGCAAACGCGAGCGGTGCTCGCCGAGGCTAAGCGATTGGTCCCCGGGGCGACCGTGCGCGAAATCGATGTTGCTGGTGAGCCGGAGCAGGCCGAGGCGCTCCTCATTCGCAACACTCCCACGGTCATCATCACCAATGGTGCCGGCACGGAGGTTTTTCGTGCAGCCGGCGTTCCGACCCTGTCGCAGGTTCTCGTAGCAGCGGCCAAGGCGCTCTGACCGGGGGGTCTGTCACGGGTTCTCGTCGCATGTCGATCAGAGCGCTGCGAGCGCCAAGCCGCAGATCAGTATGCGCAGATCTGTATGCGCAGATCTGCCCTGTATTTTCCGCAGCACTTCTGGTCGGTCTTCGTCGGACCGGCCGAACCACAGGGGCACACACATGAGGTCACCCACCCGGCGCAACATGTTCGTCAGCATTGCGACGGTCATGGCCGCGTCGATGGCCCTGGTCGGTTGTTCCACCGGCTCGGGCACGACCGACGGGGAAGGTGGCACGGCGTTGACTGTTGGCCTGCTGGCCACGCCCGGAAACCTCGACTACACCACGACCGCCGGTGCGGCGATTCCGCAGGCCCTGCTCTACAACGTCTACGAGGGGCTGGTGAAACTCGACAACGACGGCACCATCATTCCCCTGCTCGCCAAATCCTGGACCGTCAGCGACGACGGACTGGTCTACGACTTTCTGCTGCGCGATGGAGTGACCTTCTCCGACGGTTCGCCATTCACTGCCGAGAGCGTCAAATTCAGCCTCGAACGCGTCAAGGACAACTGGACCGCCAACGGGCCCACCTACCTTGATCCGATCGCGAGTATTGAAGCCGTCAGCGATACCGAGTCACGCATCACCCTTTCGAAGTCGAGCAACAGCTGGCTCTTCAACATGAGCGGTCCGGTCGGCACGATGTTCACCGAATCCGGTATCGCTGACCTCGCCACCGCTCCGATTGGCACCGGACCGTACACGGTCAGCTCGTTCAAAGCCGGCGACAGCCTCGTGCTCGCCGCCAACGCCGACTATTGGGGCGAGGCGCCCTATATGAGCGACGTCACCCTGCGTTACTTCACGGATGCGACGGCGCAGACCAACGCGTTGTTCAGCGGCGATATCAACCTCATTTCAGGCATCTCGCAGTTTCAGCTCGTCGATCAGTTCAAGGCCAATTCCGACTTCCAGGTGCTTGAAGGCGCCAGTACCGGCGAGGTCACGCTGTCGATGAACAATGCCAGCGATGCGTTCAGCGACATTCGGGTTCGACAGGCGGTCATGTACGCCATCGACCGCCAAGCCATCATGGACACGGCGAACAGTGGTTACGGCCTGCTGATCGGATCCATGGTGCCACCGACCGACCCCTGGTATGACGAGAGCCTGGCCGATCTCTACCCGTACGACCCCGACACGGCCATCGAACTTCTCGACGAGGCTGGGGCAAGCGACCTGACCGTTGACTTCAAAATTCCCAACCTCCCCTACGCCGTGGCCGGCGCCCAGGTGGTGAAAGACCAGCTCGCCAAGGTGGGCATCACCGCCGACGTGACGACGCTTGAATTTCCCGCCATCTGGCTGGACGAGGTCTTCTCCGGCCACGACTACGACATGTCGCTCATCATGCACAGCGAACCGCGCGACGTGAGCGTCTTCGCCGCCGCCACCTATTACGCGGGCTACGACTCGCCCGCGGTGATGGCCAAATTCGTTGAAGCGGATGCCGCCGACCCGACCAGCTACACCGAACTGATGAAGGAAGCCACGCGGACCATGGCGGAGGAAGCCGCCGCCGATTGGCTCTACCTGCAACCGGCCATCTCGATCGCAGACGCCGATCTGCTCGGTGTACCGAGGAACACGCCGAGCCTCGCGTTGGACTTGTCGACGATCGCACGATAGGGCGGGAATAGCCGGAACGCGTACGGTTGTCGTTTGAACGATTGCGCGGCGCTCGTCAGTGTCGTGCCAACCGCGAATGTGTCAGAGGCGTGAATCAGTCAGAGGAAAGTGTCGCTATGGTCCTTGTGGTTCTGCGGCGCATTCTGGTGTTCGCCACCACCGTTGTCGTGGCGTCGATCGCAACGTTCCTGATGCTGTCGATTTTGCCCGGCAATGCCGCCCGCATCGCCCTGGGTGTGCAGGCAACCGAAGCGGATGTCGCGGCGCAGGCCACGGCCATGGGGCTCGACCGCCCCGCGGTCGTACGCTACCTGGACTGGTTCGGGCACGTACTCATCGGCGACTTCGGTGACTCTACGGTGTCGCGTCAGCCCATCGGCCCCGAAATAACGGATGCCCTCGGCATCACAGTGACCCTCGTGCTCACCAGCGTGGTGCTGGCACTGCTCTTCGCGATCCCGTTTGGAATCCTGACTGCAATGCGGCAGCGCAGACCCGACGGCGCCATTTTGTCGGGCATCAGCCTTATCGGCGTTGCCGTGCCCGGCTTTCTGGCCGGGATGCTGCTCGTCACGGTGTTCGCAGTGACGTTGCGCTGGCTGCCAGCGGGCGGCTGGGTCGACCCGGGCGAGGACTTCGGTGGATTCCTGGAACACCTGATTTTGCCGGCGATCGCCCTCGGGAGTGTGCAGGGCGCCGTACTCAGCCGCTACGTGCGCTCCTCGGTTTTGGAAGTGATGCGGGAAGACTTCATCCGAACCGCGAGGGCCAAGGGCCTCGGCGCGGGGCGGGCCCTGCTCCGTCACGGGCTGCGTAACGCGGCCGTTCCGGTGATGACCGTGCTCGGCCTGCAGATTGCCACTCTTCTGGTCGGTGCGGTCGTGATCGAGCGGGTCTTCAGCATTCCCGGCCTCGGCAGCTTGCTGCTCGACAAGGTCGCTCTTCGAGACTTGCCCGCCGTGCAGGGAATCGTGCTCGTGCTGGTCGTCTTCGTGCTGGTGCTGAACTTTCTCGTCGATCTCGCCTTCACGGTGATCGATCCCCGACTCCGGAGGGCTGGATGACCACCATCGATCCGCGGGTCGGCGCCCTCACCGGGCCACGCCCAGCACCGCGCCGCAGGAACGGCGGCGGCACGCTCTGGGCCGGCTGCGTGCTCATTGGACTCGTCGTGCTGGCCGCCGTCTTGTCGGCATTCTGGACCCCGTTCGACCCGGAGGGGGTCTTCCCGGATTCGATCCTGCGTTCACCGGATGCTGCGCATCTGCTGGGTACCGACAGCTTCGGGCGTGATGTGCTCAGTTCCATCCTGCGTGGCGCCCAGATCTCACTGCTCGTGGGCACGGTCGCGGTCGGGATCGCCGCGGTGCTCGGCGTGCCCTTCGGTATCGTGGCTGGCATGAATCCGGGCCGGCTCGACCAGTTCATGATGCGCGGCAATGACATTGCCCTCGCCTTTCCCGCCCTGCTGCTCGCGATCATTTTCGGCGCCATTTTCGGAGCCGGCACCGTCAGTGCGATGGTCGCGCTCGGTATCGGCACGGCACCCGCGTTCGCCCTCATCGCTCGCAGCGGAACCATGCAGATCATGAGCCGCGAGTACGTGCAGGCGGCCCGCGCCGCCGGCAAGAGCGGACTCTTCATCGGGGTGCGACACGTACTGCCCAATATCAGCGGCATGCTCATCGTGCAGGCGTCACTCTCCTTCGGCATCGCGGTTCTGGCCGAGGCAGCACTTTCCTATTTGGGGCTCGGCACGCCGCCACCCACACCGTCTTGGGGGCGCATGTTGCAGGATGCCCAGGGGTACCTGTTCATCGAGCCGTTGCTCATCGTCTGGCCGGGAATCGCCATCGCCATCGCTGTGCTCGGGTTCAACCTGCTCGGTGACGGCCTCCGCGATCGTTTCGACCCCAGAATGCAGGTGCAACGATGACCATGAGTGCGCCAACACCCACTCTCAGCGTGCGAGGCCTGCGGGTCGGTTCGCCCGTCACTGAGCTGCTGCACGGCATCAGTTTCGACATCGCGGCCGGTGAACGCGTCGGTCTGATCGGAGAGTCAGGGTCGGGAAAGTCGCTGACCGCGACAAGCGTCATGGGGCTGCTTCCGGAAACCCTGACCGCCACCGGCACTGTGCACCTGAACGGGGTCGCCGCCAACCTGCTCACCGCACCCGAACGCCGCCTGAACCAGTTGCGTGGCAACACCATGGCGATGGTGTTTCAGGAACCGATGACCGCCCTGAACCCGCTGATGCAGGTCGGAGCGCAGGTAGCCGAGATCATGACGGCGCACCATACCGAAAACGGTCGACGCCGTGCCCGGCAACGCGCCGTCGAACTTCTGGCCCTCGTCAAATTATCGAACCCCGCCGAGACTGCCCTCGCCCTTCCACATCAACTCTCCGGCGGACAGCGTCAACGGGTCATGCTGGCCATGGCCATGGCCAACGACCCCGAGCTACTGCTCTGCGACGAACCGACCACGGCGCTCGATGTGACGGTGCAAGCCGAGGTGCTGAAACTCATCGGCAACCTTGTCGCGGACCGTGGTACTGCGTTGCTGCTGATCACCCACGACATCGCGGTGGTCGCCGAGGTATGCCAGCGGGTTCTCGTGATGTACCAGGGCGAGATCGTCGAGGACGGGCCGGTCGGGCGCGTGCTGACCGCGCCGCAGCATCCGTATACGCAAAAACTGATCGCGGCCTCGGATCTCTCCTCGGTCGACGACCGGGGCCGGCTGCACACCATGCCCGTCATCGGCGCCCCGCGTGTGGCAGATTCCCGGCTCAGCCGCGTGCACACGGATGTCGCAGCCGTGCCGATCCTGCCGCCCCACCGCGCCGCTCACCAGCGTCTCGAATTGGGCGGCCCCCGGGTCATCTTCAACGAGGTGGCCGGGGCGCCCACCATTTCGGTACGTGACCTCAGCCGGCAGTATCGGCGACACAGCGGCGGCTTGTTCGCCCCGGCGCCGACCGTGCACGGTTTGCGTGACGTTTCCTTCGATATCGCCGCGGGGCAACGGTTTGGCATCGTGGGGGAGTCCGGTTCCGGCAAATCCACCCTCATGCGCATTCTCTGCGCCCTTGACCGGCCGACATCCGGTACGGTCGACGTGCTCGGCCAGCCGATCGGGGGAGCGTCCGAACGACAACTGCGCGACTTTCGCAGCCGGGTGCAGATCGTGTTCCAAGACCCGATGGGGTCGCTGGATCCGCGCATGCGCGTGCGCGACATCATCGCCGAACCTTTGCGCCACGTTGGTCGGGCCGAGGCGCTGGCCCGGGTGGAAGCCCAACTGGCGGCGGTCGGGCTCGACGCCGACGTGATGCACCGGTATCCGCACCAATTCTCCGGTGGTCAGCGGCAACGCATTTCCATTGCGCGGGCGCTCATCACGAGGCCGCGGGTTCTGGTGGCAGACGAGGCGGTCAGTGCACTGGATGTGTCGGTGCGTGCCCAGGTCTTGAACCTGCTCGCCGACCTGGTCGACGAGTACCAGCTCACCCTCGTGTTCGTCTCGCACGACCTCGCCGTCATTCGTCATGTCTGTGACACCGTGGCCGTCATCTCCGACGGACGCATCGTCGAATGCGGGCCGACCGCCGACGTCTACGACAGCCCGCTGCACCCGTATACGCAGCAGCTGGTCAGCGCGACGCCGTCGATGGACATGTTGGCCCGCCGCAGTGTCACGTCATCTTCGTCCGCATCACGTGCCCCATCAAAGAAGCCATGACCGACACCGCACCCATCGAATCATTGCCGGCCACCGAACTCATGGCGTGTCCCGGATTTTCGATCGTGGAGGCAGGCGCCGTTCCGCGCTGACACTCGAGCTGTAAGCGGTGGTGACCGGATCGCTGCCAGCGGCCTGTAACCTTGAATGGTCCCGCCCCCGTAGCTCAGTGGATAGAGCACCGGCCTTCTAATCCGATTGTCGTAGGTTCGATTCCTACCGGGGGCACCGAAAAAACCGTCTGACCACGGTTTCTTGTCCTCACCGAAGGGGCAAGACTTGATTCACTCAACGTTAAACCGAAGACGAATTCAACCGGTCGTCGCACCCCCCGCCATTTGTGAGGTGTTGTCCGTGTGGTCGAAGTATGAGTTGATGAAGGAACAGGCGCGGTTCTGGGTGAAGATGGCCCAAGGCTCGACGCTGACTGCAGCGTGTGATGCTGTGGGGGTGAATCGACGAACTGGACGGCGTTGGCGTCAAGCAACGGGTGGGCGGATCCCCCTTCCCGAGGCAGAGCGGTCGGGGCGGTTCTTGTCCTTGGAGGAGCGACTACGTCGCGCGGCATGCGGCTCTCCGCGACTCAAAACGCAATCCAATAGACACCGAGCGAACCCACTGCGAAGCGGGCGACCAGGAGCAAGACGATGACCGCTATTGCGATTGTCAGCCAGAGCCACCATCGGCGGCCGGTATTCGCGATGGCCAACGCGATGAGGATGGGAACGGAGAGATACATCACGGACACGACCAACAGGGGAGCGGTGAATCCAAGGGCAGATACGCCACTTACTGAGGCGATGACGGCCACGGCAGGGATCAAGGAAATGGCTGTGGTGATGGTTCCAATTACTCCGACCGCCCAAGCGAGCACGAATTGGATAGTGCGTGTGAGTCGCGGTTTCTCGGCGATCATGCGAGTTCGGATACAAGCAGTCGCGTGATCTCGGCTATCACTTCGTTGTTACCTTCCGCATGCGGGTTGTTGGTTCGAGTAAGGATGCACAGAATGAGGGGTTCAGCGTCCACTTGCCAGAGAATGCCAGCGTCGTTAACGATGCCAAAACTTCCTGCACCGGTCTTATCCGGGAGCTCGTATGCGCCGGTCAGCCCCGCGCGTGTACGGGTGGCGCAAGGGGGCACTTCAGTGCATTTCGGCCCGTTGCCGCAACCAGTCCATGGCCAAAGTGCTTGCGTTCAGAATTGAGACGTGGCCGTCTCGTGGTCGGGTCCAGAGTTCGGCCTTGGCAAGGTGCTCGAGGAGCCACTGGGAGTGGGAGGGTGGGACGATGCGGTCATCGCCACCGTGTGCGAGGAGTACGGGTGTCTGGATGCGTGACAGATCAACTCCCCATGGTTTCACGAAGGCGAGGTCGTCAGCGATCAGCCCCTCAGGGCCAGCTTCCATCGCGGCCCCGGCGTCGACTTTGAGTGATGTCCATTGGGTTTTTAGCGCGGCGTAGTCTCGCGAATTGAAACTGTCTTCATCAAAGTCGGAAGTTTGTTCAAACAGCACGCGAGCATCGTGTCCGCGTTGCGCCGCACGCAGGGACGGCCCGCCGCCGGCCATTCCGGCGAACCAGTTGAAGTCTGTCGTGAAGGGCGCGAGACTCGCAAACGTTGCTACGGCCCACACCCTGTCACCCAGAATCGCTGCGCAGGCGAGGGCGTGTGGCCCGCCCCCGGAAGCGCCCATGACGGCAATCTGGTCGATGCCCATCGCATTGATGAGTTGCTCGACGTCGGTTGCGGCGTTGGTGACGGTGCGACCGGGTTGAGCTGACGAGTCTCCGTAGCTTGGGCGTGCGTATGAGATCCAGCGGATGCCGCGCAGCGCCGCGGCTCGCAGGTGCGGTTCGAGGGCTGCTCCGGTTTGTGGCGAGCCGTGGTGCCAGACAACGGTTAGGGGAGCGTGAACACCGTTGCTGCTGTCGTGAACGTGCAGTGTTCGCCCGTCGGTCAGGGTGATCTGCATCAGCGTCTCGTTTCTGCCAGGCGTTTGCCCAGGTAGCGTTTCTCGGCCTCTGATGGGGCTAGTTGAAGTGCTTTCTCGTATTCGGTGGCGGCTTCGGTCCCTCGACCCATCCTGCGCAGCAGGTCGGCGCGTGTCGCCGGGAGTAGGTAGTAGTCCTCCATACCCCGAGAGGTTACGAGCGCGTCGATAAGGCATAGGCCGACTTCTGGTCCTTGGGACATGGCCACTGCGACCGCGCGATTGAGTTCCACGACCGGTGTGGGATCGATGAAGGCGAGAGCGTCGTACAGTTCAGCGATGCGCGCGAAGTTAGTGCTTGCAGCATCCGAAGCCTCGAGGTGGCAGGCAGCAATGCGGGCCTGCAGCTCATACCTACCTGCTCGCGGTACCAGCAACCGAAGGATGGTGAGGGCCTCGGTGATGGCATCCCGGTCCCACAGCGATCTGTCCTGCTCTTCGAGGGTGACGACGTCTCCGACAGCGTCGGTGCGAGCTGCGGTACGCGCATGATGCAGCAACATCAGGGCAAGGAGCGCGCGAACTTCACCGTCGTCGGGCATCAGCTCAACGAGCAGCCGGGTGAGCCGGATTGCTTCACGAAGGAGAGGAACTCGGATGAGATCCCCCCCGCCAGTAGCGGAGTACCCCTCGGTGAACAACAAGTACAGCACCGCCAGCACACCGTCTCGCCGTTCCGGCATGAGGTCGGGCGGTGGCACACGGTAAGGGATACCGGCGTGCCTGATCTTTGCCCTGGCACGCACGAGTCTTTTATCCATCGCCGGTTCGGTCACGAGAAAGGCACGCGCGATCTGCGCGGGAGTGAGGCCCGCTACCGTTCGTAGCGTCAGGGCAACGCGGGCATCGAGCGGAAGTGCGGGGTGGCAGCAGGTGAAAATGAGACGGAGCCGATCGTCGATATCTGCATTACTGTTTGGATCGGGCTCGACCGGTTCGTCTGCTTCGACGGCAACCCGCCGAAGCGCGCGGTCTTCGGCGCCAGCATGCCGAAGCAGGTCGATCGCCCGCCTCTTGGCTACCGTGGTCAGCCACGCGCCAGGATTGTCCGGAATGCCACCTTTGCGCCAGTCAGAAAGCGCCCTCACGAACGCATCCTGTGCACAATCCTCGGCAAGAGCGAAGTCGCCGGTCATCCGAATCACAGTGGAGACGATGCGCGCAGTTTCCTCGGCAGAGGCACGAGCGATAGCATCCGCTACTCGATCGGCCACATCGGCCTAATCTCGATCTGACCGAACTGGGCCATGGGATGCTTCGCCGCGATCTCAATCGCCGCGTCGAGGTCGCCGCACTCGATCACGTCGTATCCAGCGATCCACTCCGTCGTTTCAGCGAACGGCCCAGCAGTGACGCTGAGCCGTCCGCCACGCAGTTTTACCGTGGTCGCATCGTTCGCCGGTCGCAGTCGGTCGCCGTGACGTCTGGTGCCCTCATCAGTGGTTTCGGCTACCCATTCTTCGATGGTGTGGACTGGTGGTTCGGTCGTCGGCGCCGTCGAGTCTGTGCAGATGAATAGCATGTATTCCATAAGTTGGTCCTTTGCTTGTCGTTGTGTGAATTCGACGTACGGGATGAGCACCTCAGGACAGCGCGGCAAAACGCGGTGTCCTCATAGTCTTTCGCTATACGTCGCAGTAAGAAATACATCACTGAAGGAGTTCCTCTTGAAGTACATGATTTTGATCCACACGAGTGCAGCTAGCGAACTTGCCATCCGAAGCGAAGCCCTCGCTGAGTTCGAAGCCGCCCACGGCGCCGTAATCGGCGAGCTCTCCACCACCGGCGAGTTGATCGACACGCACGAGCTGGCAGTCCCCGGCGCGAAAGTGGTTCGCACTAACGGCGGTCTTTCTGTAACCGATGGACCATTCGCGGAAACCACCGAATGGGTGGGCGGGTACTACATCGTCGACGTCGCAAGCGAAGATCGCGCGATCGAGATTGCTGCACGTTTCGTTGAAGCCCGCTACGCGGCGGTCGAAGTGCGCGCCTTCGCTTTGCCGCCGCTGTAGCGACTTAAAATCGTTCAGTAGGAAGTCATCAAATCAGCCGGCCAGCGTGCGGACGTTGGCGAACATGCCGGCGGAGGTGATGGTCATCGCCTGTGGAGAGACCCTTTGGTTTCTCGTCTGGAAGTGGGAAGCCTCCGTGTTTAAAAGCAAGCAAACAAGAGCTTTCATCAGGTCCCACGCGCGCTGTAGCGGTCCTTGCGATCGGGGACAGCTCGTTAGGTCGTCGAATGAAATGTCATGAGGAACCTTGTCGATGAAACCAAGGATGATGGGCGCGGAACCCGGGAGGTGCGTCACGCGAGGTGGTTGTCCAGAGCCTCGAGCAGGCCCTGGGTGCCTTCCTTTCGGCCCGGCCCATCGGCCCAGAACTGGTCGAAGAAGACGCCGTCCCTATCGTGCAAAGTTAACGTGGATCGTGCCACTCTCGGCCACTTCCGTTGTTACCTTGTGGGTGAGGTCGAGGCTGGGCAGGTCGTCCCACAGTCGAGTGCCCCGGCCGAGGAGGATCGGGGCGACCATGAGATGCAAGTGATCGACCACGCTGGCGCGCAGGAAGTCGCGCGCGGTGCCGACTCCACCGCCGACGCGCACGTCCAGGCCGCCGGCAGCCTCGGTCGCCTCCGCGAGCACGTCCTCGATTGCGGCGTTGCGGAAGTGGAACGTTGTTCCGCCCTCCATCGGGATCGACGGACGCGGTGCGGTGTGGGTGAGGACGTAGACCGGGGTGCCGAACGGCGGCTGGCCACCCCACCAGCCTTTCCAGTGCGGATCGTCGGGAAACGAGTGCAGGCCGAACATGGTCGCGCCCATGATCTCGGCGCCGACGCCCTCGAAGAACGCGGCGGCGTAGGAGTCGTCGATGCCGGTCGTGCCGTTGCCGCTGGTGTCGTCGAAGACGCGCTCGTGGAAAGTGCGGGTCGCGGCGTAGGCCGCAGTGAGGCGCCCCCAGTCCTCACCCATCGGATTTTCGGGGGCGTGGTCGGTCGTCGAGGTGTAGCCGTCCAGCGAGATAAACAGGTCGATGCGAACGCGGGTCATGTCAGGTTTCCTTCGGGGTGGTGCGGGTCATGTGGATGCCGAGTCGGTCGGCTTGGTGTTCGGCGGGGGTTCGTTGCTCGCCGAGCCACAGGTGTAGGACGTCGAGGGCGCCCGGTCGCAGGCTCACGGTGCGGACTCGCCCATGCTTCTGTGACGTGACCAGTCCCGCGTTCTCGAGGACGCACAGGTTCTGCATGAGCGACGGCAACGCCATCGAGAACGGTGCCGCGAGTTCGGACACGACTGCTGGGGACTTCGCCAACCGTTCCACGACGGTCCGGCGCGTCGGATCCGCGAGAGCACGGAGCACGGCATCAAGCTCGTCGTGATACTTAGGCACATACCTGATTATTTTTGAAGGGCAGGGATTCGTCAACCGGCTGACGCCAGGAACGTGTCTGGCGTTTGAAGCTTCTCCGGAATTGATCGTTTAGCACCAGTGTCATTTTCCGTACTCGCCTGCACAAATCATCCACATCGACGTCGACCCTTGCTGCCGTCCTGTATGGGGAACGTTGAAGGGGACTTTCAGGAAATCACTGTGCGGAGCACCCGCACGCGTCCAAAGGAGTTTGCTGGTCGCCGCGACAAAATCAAATAGTTGAAGTCGCTAGTCTGATTGCGGCGAATGCTTGCAAGGGCCCCCGACAGGTGACCCTTTTGATGACCACCCGTTTCGGAGGCCAGTTAGCCGTGACAACGACAGATGTAGAGGCGCTGTACGCCGCTGAGCGCGACCGATTCGCGGAGGAACTCGCCGGTCTCGATGACGCATCCTGGCAGACGCCGACCCTGTGCCGAGGGTGGACAGTGCGCGACTTGTGTGTGCATTTGCTCATGCCCTACGAGCTAGGATTTGGCAGCTTCATTGTCGGTCTCGCGCAAGCGCGCTTCAGCTTCGACAAGTTCGCTTATCGCTGGGCCAGAACGGACCGACGAACTGGCGCCGAGCTGACGCGCTTGATCACGAAGACCAGTGTTGCCGGCTTCGCGGTTCCCGGCGCGGGAGAACTCGCCCCACTGGCACACCTGGCTATTCACTCCGGAGACGTTCGTCGGCCGCTCGGCCTTGCTGGTCGGATTTCCCCTGAAGCGGGCTGGATGGTGCTCCATGACCTGACGAGCGGCAGGCACTCGGTCGGTGACGATCTCCTTCGTGGACTGCGCTTCCAAGCCACGGATGCCGACTGGTCGCTGGGTGGAGGACCCGAAGTCAGTGGCGATGTCGCTACTCTCCTCAGCGCACTCAACGGCCGTCGTGCGGCCGCGGCTGACTTGGGGGGCGCCGGTGCAGACGAGTTCCGGTCCCGCTTGGGAAGGGTGAGTGGACGCTGATGCACGTCGAGCGAATCGGAATCCTGCACAAATGTTTGTTCGCGAGCGCCGGGATCAGCACGGAGGAAGTTTGGTCGTTGAGTTGATGGGCGATGTCGCACAGTATCGTGGCTTGATTTCGAACGTGGTCGATCAGGTTGGCCCTACCTGAGTGGGCGGCGATGATCCGGTCCAGGTTGCAGGAATCGAGAGAAATCCGGTTGTCGAAGCTGGGACGCGAGCCCGCAACGACTCCGAGCGCAACCGCCGCGATGGCGGCATCCACACTGAGGAGATGAGCCAATATCTGATCGGCGTTCCAACCCCCGTCACCATCTTCGCCGAGGTGCGCGAGTAGTACAACCGCTACTACAAGGCCCACCGTGACGAGGTAAACGCCCGTGCCGTCGCCGGGCGGGACGCGTACCCCGACCGCACGAAGCGGATCACTCGGCAGTGGGCTGAGCTCAACAAAGGGCGCCGGGCCGAGCTGCAGCGTAACCGGCGCAGCGATCCGGAGACGTATCAGTCCGAACTGGAGGCCAATGCTGCAGCGAGGCGGCTGAAGCGCAGCCTGAGCCGGGTCGGCCTGCCGCCGAAGCTTCTGCACGCGACGACCGCGGCCGAGCGCCGTGGCAACGAGCGTGAAGCGGATGCGTACTTCGGTGATCCGGAGCTGCCCGAGCACCTGCGCCAATTCACCGTATTGGCCGAATCGCTGACCGCGCACATGCGCAAGAACGGTGTTCGCATGCGCGAGTTCGCCGAAGCCTACGGGGAAGCTAGAGCACGCATGGGGCTCCCTCCGGTTTCGGTGGAGACCATCGTCTATGCCCGCGCGGTCGAATTCGTCACAGAGCGGATGCGCCGGGTCGACCTACTGACCGGCCGCGACGTCGCAGCGGCCGGTCGCGCCACGAAGGCCATGGTTCAGCGCGAGGAGCGGCAGCAGCAGTTCGAGCGACTCATAAGAACAGTCGTGACCCATGCGCACCGCAACAGTGCACGGTTTCGCGTCGACGCGGAGATGGATAACCAGGCTAGGGCTCATCGGGGAAAGCCTCGTGTGCCCGTCGAGTCACTTGCGGATGCTCAGTCTTGTGCTCACCATGTGTGGCACGGTTCGGCTAGTTGCGCCAGGGTGGTTCGGGGCTGGGGGTGTTGGCGCGGTGGGTGTGGGCG